>DAOUVJ010000180.1 GCA_030667705.1 Promethearchaeota archaeon
ACTCATATGAAGATTTTTCCTTCATTCATGCCATGACTGATGTTACTGGATTTGGATTATCTGGCCATTTAAAAGAAATGCTTCAAAATTCAGGATTATCAGCTGTACTCGATACAATCCCTTCAATTAACCTCTCTAAAGATCTTTCCAATGATCTTGGATATGATTTTAATGAGTGTTCATGTTCAGAAACGGCAGGTGGAATGCTTTTATCTATTGATCCTGAAAAAATAGAAGATTTTTCTAATGCTCTCTTCAGTAATGGCATCTCGAATTGGACTGTTGGTTCTATTGACAGTGTTGAGAATGAGCTTGTTAGGATATCGGATAAAGTTAAGCAAATTGAAGTCACGAAGATATAATGATGTCTATGAAATAAGCTAAAACACGTATGTGGGTGCTTATTGAGAATACCGTTGCACAACGGCGTCAAATTTTAACCAAATAACGTTTTCTCTCATTTTATTTTAACTGAAATATTTAATAACGATATGAAAATCCCAAAAATAATAATAAAACTACTATAAACCATTAATAATGCTGTTTTAGACATGTTTAAGTAATAATTTAAGAATTTATACCGTTTTAATTTTATTACTTTATTTTTCCCTTTAGTTCTACAATTACTTTTCTTAATTCTTCTAATGCATCTTCAGCTAATTTTTCTCCATTCTCTACATTAAAAGCAGTGATTGATAACTCTACTTCAACAGCTAATCCAATACGGGGATGAGTTTTGATCCAAAGTTGAGGATATTTCCCTTCTACTGCTGTAACATGAGGTGCTATTTGAGATTCACCAATACCTTCAAAAATAAATCCTCTCTCTATGAATATTCCTCGATTTTCTTTTAAAATTGGCTTAATGCTATTTGAAAACATGGCTTTCATTTCAGAAGGAACTCCTGGGAGTATAAAGATAGTTGTATTATTTTCTGTAATTTTAACTCCCGGTGCTGTTCCTCTAATATTAGGTAGAGGAGTAGAACCTTCTGGTAAATAAGCCATTTTAACACGTTCTTTTGTCATGCCTTCCAATTTAAGAATTTTTTGTTTATGGGCTTGTTCATATGACTTTTTTATCATATTATACGCGTGATCGTTTAGTTTTAATTTTCTATTCAATCCAATTCCAATACCCTCAAGCGTCATATCATCAAATGTTGGCCCCATCCCACCAGATGTGATAATTATATTCGGATTTCTACTTAAAATATCTTTAACTGAATGTGATATTTCCTCCAAACTATCGCCTATTGTTGAAATTCTCCTTAATCTATGTCCGTATTTTGTTATTCTTTTAGCCATCCAATTTGAATTAGTATCTTGCGTTTTGCCAATAAGTATCTCATTGCCTATTACTAAAATCTCGACATCCAATCTCAATTTCACTCCATAAATATTTATGATATAATATTCGAAGATTTTAACCCTTTTAACATCCAAGCTCCATAAATTTCAAATTTGATAAATTGTTTATTATCGTCGTATCCAAAGTTATTTAATCTCTCTTTAAATTTACCTGCTACATATTTTTCATCAGGATTTTCCTTCCAGACCGAAATGAAAAAATCTCTCCAATCGATGTAAGCGGCTTTTGCCTTATCTGGAAATTTCTTAGCATACATCCCTGTTAAAATCCCAAAATGCATGAATCCGAGAGAACTATAATTAAGTTCTTTAACTTTATCAAGTGTTTTAAAAAATTTTTCTTCTGAAAATTCAGGAGGCATGGCTGGTGGCATGATGAAATCTAATGTCCAAAGATTTCCTAAAGCATCTCCAGTAAACAATATTTTCTGATCAGGTTCATAAATCGAAATACTACAATCACTATGCCCAGGAGTTTCCATTATCGATAAATTTAGTCCTCCTAAATCAATTACATCTCCATCCTTCACTGAAGTTAAACCTTCAATTGATTCCAAATTAGGGAGCATCTCAAAATTGGTAAATGGCTCATTAAACTTTTTATTATTTTTAAGGGCTTTAATCCCAGTTTCTCCAACCATTATTTCGATATCTGGATACGCTTTTTGGAATAGTGGAACACCTGAAGCATGATCCCAATGGGAATGAGTCAAGATTACAATGTCTGGTGAAATCTTTTCAGATTTTAATTTGCTTATTATCCTTTCTGCTTCTTGAGGACCTGATACATCGATTAAAGCAGTTTTCTTCCCCCCTTGGATTAAATAACAACACATTCCTTGTGGAGAACCTAATAATTGAGAATCTATTAGGGAAATATTCTCACTAAATTTACCTTCTTCTTGAAACCATGACATGTTAATCAACAATTAAATAATTGATATCTATTACTTAAAAAGGATAAAGAAAATTTGATATTATAGTTTTCATTTTCAAAAATGATGACTATTGAAATTGATGATAGTGGTACGGGAGATTTAGTAGGCGACGCTTTCATAGGATTCCTAAGACAAGAAACGGGTGAAATGTTATTCAAAGCACTTTCCATGGAATTATTTAAGGGAGATAACTGGAAAAATAAAGAACCATATAAAATGACAGTGGATTTAGTTAAAGAGGGATTGAAGGAGCTAAATTTTGATAAGAAAAATGAAAAAGTGCTCATATGTCGTGGAAATATTTTTGATCAGGTAAGACAATATTTCGATGATGTTGGTATAAATCATGAACCTGCGATTATTGAAGGGAAATTACAAGATGCTGTTGAAGGAAGGTTAGTTAAACATTTAAGAAATGACTTAGGAATTCGTTCAAGAAAATTAACAATAAAGAGTGGAGCAAAGAGATACTTTGTTCTTTTTAATTGGGTTAGTCGTAATTTTTATAAGAGAGAAAAGTATGTGAAATCAGGATTTAAGAAATGGAATACTCATTGGCGAGATGTTGCTATAGAAAATTATGAAAAATATAAAGAAACAAGAAATTATAAATAATTATCTTTAAGGAAAATATTTGCTTATTATGAAAATCGTAGTCTTTGCTCCTCATCCAGATGATGAAATTTATGGATGTGGGGGAAGCATTTTAAAATGGATGGATGAAGGACATGAGGTCCATGTTATTTATGTTACAGATAATCGGGTGTTGATTTCTTGGGGAAGAGCTCATGATCAATTGATTGAGGAGAAGGCAAAACTGTACTTAAATCTTACTGAAGATGAAATTGCTGTAATAGGTCTTAAAGAAGCTGAGGAAGTTGCGAAATCATTTGGATTCACAAAAAATAATACTCACCTATTTAAATTTCACGATCAAGGAGCTTCAAATCGAATTGACGACGGTGTTAAATTAGCAATTAATATTATTAAGGATGCCAACCGTATTGTTTTACCAAGTGATAACAATAATCACGTCGATCATCAAGCAACCCATACCATCGCAAAAAGCGCTGCTATTACTTTAGGATTAGATCAAGTTGAGTTTTATGTTTATGCTATATATAATCTCATAAAAGTCTCAATGGATAAACAAATAAAAATAGATATAGCAAGATATAGAGATAGGTTGCATGAAATAATGGGTTTATATGAAACGCAACTATGCTTAAAAGATTCAAGCATGGGACGTGAAATGCTAAAAAGAAGGAGGAAAGAACGATTTGGCATCTTTCACCTTGAAGATGCAAACAATTTCTATAATTTCTAATTATATAATTGAGACTCATTTACTGAAGCTTGGTCCCACAAGATGGACAATTTTTTTGATTCGGAGATATTTCTGTACCACAAGCAAAACAAAATTCTGATTTTCCGTTCTTAGAAGGTTCAAATGGAGTTCTAGAATCTTCTAATTTTTGGGAAGCGTCTGGTCCCTCGTGTTTAAAAATGCTCATGTCATGATCCATGTTTAAGATCTTATTAACAAAATCCTCATCATGCGGTGCGATGATTTTAAAATCTTTAGGTGCTTCTATCTCCTTGAAACCTTTAGGAATGTTTTTAAATTCAAAGACTTTAGGTTTTTCAGCCTTAGGTTTTTTTGCTCCGAGACTTGGATCCAATAAATAACTATCCTTTTCATCTGGTGTTAAAGCTATCCCTTCTTCCATTGGATTCTCTTCTTCTAGATCGACTGGCTCAGTTTTAGGAACATATATTTGAGCTTTTAGCATCTTTACGTGTTCCATTATTTGTTTCATTTTCTCTATAAGCATCGATTTATATGAAAAATTCAATTTAGGTGCTTTTGTAACATTTAAAACTAAGTCTGAAATGCCTAACCACTCCTCAATAGCCTCCTGTATTTTATTATTTTTTTCAAATCCCTGAGCTTTCGCGACCTTATTGCCTAATTCTTTATTAAATTTAGAAATATCCATAATTAAAATTATCCAATTTTAATTGTTTATATCTTCTACAAGTAAAACCAATTATTTAAAATTGATATCATTTTGTGTTAAGTTAAAGTTAATAATCTGGATTTTTATTAGATTTTAAATATATTTTTTTTTTTCACTATGTCAATAAGGCCTTTTTCTACGAATGAGATAGAAAATTTGCGAATGGTTCTTGAAAAGAATGGTTGGCAAATAAATGCGTCACTTGAGAACAATTTCAGATATAGTCTAAAAAATGATAAATTAATCATATTTACTATTAAATTCCCGGTTGCATTTCCTTTAAGGATTAATGTTCCATTAGAGATTGTCAATTTTAGATTATCTTTAGTTTTTAAAATCTGGGATTTAAATCAAACAACAAATAAGTTAATCCTATATCTTTTGAAGATGTTGAGAGATTTAGCCCTCCAAATATCAATTGAGCATTCTTTTTCTGTAGAGGGAAGGGAGACGGAAATAGTAGATTTACTTAATGTGATAATACCCGAATCTACCAAAGGTGAAAATGAAAACACTTGGAAAAATAAAATACGGATCTCTCTCATGTCAAAACGGGACGAGTTCCATAAACAAGAACAATCAATTGTTAATGAATTATTACCTGCTATAAATAAGTCAGGATTATTTCCAACATTTAAGTTGCCTTGGGAATTAAAAAGCGGAGTACCAAGAATCAGAACATCTGAAACATTATTTTTCTCAAATGATGAACCAAGTGATGAATTTTTTATTATTGAGAAAGGTTTTTTCACATATTTTAAAGATTTAGAATACAAAAAATTTTATATTCGTTCTGGATTCGATTCCTACACGCCTTATGTTATATATAGGTTATTAAACTCTACAAATGTTAATTTGGAGCTTCTAATTGATAATTGGATTAAATTTGCTAGAATGATGTTGAATTCAATGATTGAAATAATTGATTTAGCAGAAATTAATCAACACGACCTCATACAATTTAATGTAGAAAGGGAATTACTGAATAATGAATTTGAGGAAAATAGCAATAACTTTGCGTTTTCAGCACTTCATTATGAGAGTTTGATAAAGAAAGGAGAGCTATATCAAATTCATAATAATCTATTCAATACACCTCCTACGAATTTCGAAGTTCTTGAAACAATAAATTTATATACTGAAGCCGAGGAATTAATTAAAAATTATCGTTTCGATGACGCTACTGAACTCTTAAATCAATCTCTGAAAATATTTAATAAAAATCGGCAGAAGAAAATTGTAGTATCAATTCTTTTAAAGCTATATCACATTGCATCCCTGCTAAATCGGGATGAAATGGTCCTTAATTACTTGCAAACTGCTCTCGGTATAGCAAAATCGGGAGAAGTACCAATTGATTACATTTTAAAAATACACTATAAATTGGGAAAATATTTCTTTAAAAGAAAAAATATAATTCAAGCTCTCAACCATTTCAATGTTATTGTAAATTTCCTTGAAAAAGAAGAAAAATCAATTAATAAGGAAGAATACATGGGATTGGCAACCTTATACATGGGATTAATTCATGAAGAACAGAGTCAACTGGCACTTGCTAAAAGTGAATATAAAAAAGTGATTCAACTTGCTAATTCATCTACAAAAGTAAAATTAAATTATTATCTATTACGAGCGAAGCAGTTTAAAGATAAGGGTAACCTTTCTCAATCTCAAAAACTTCTTAAGGCAGGAATTGATGCCGTAGGAATAGATTTTGATGATAGGAAACATCAACTAATCTTTTTTGATTTAATATTGGAATTAGCAGAATTTTACACCCATCAAAGGGTTGACTCAAAAAAAGCGTTATTCTTATTAAAAAGCCTTGAAAATCGTATTCCTCTAAATATGAAAGAAATTTCAGGAATCAAAAGAGGGATTCGATGGAATCTTTTAATGAGTGATTATTTCGATATGATTGTTAAAAATAGCAAAAATGCTAGCTATTATTATAAACAAGGACAAATCTTAATTAATCAACTAAAGAAGATTG
>DAOUVJ010000159.1 GCA_030667705.1 Promethearchaeota archaeon
CCGTCATGCCGACGTGGTATTTAAGATTTTGGAGTATATCGGTAACATCCTTCCACTCAGGCCACATATACTTAAACTGCCTGCGTCCCCGTTTTGTTACGAACAAAAACAGCGCGTGGTGCACCGAAATATAGCACAATAGAATAGCCGCAATGCGGTGAATCACCGAGCGGGCACCTTCGAAGATGCCGAAGAAATTCAGTACCGCAACCCACCAGGAATCGGGATAACGCAGCGCGAAACCGGTGACCACCAGCGTAATGAAGGTGATCGTCACAATCATATGCTGGTAGACCATGCCTCCACTGAATCGCTGTACGCTGGGCTGTGCTTTGTTGTGACGACTTTTCTCAACAAAGAACCGGAACACGATGATCAGGTTGTGTCCAAATGTCCTTTTGTTTTCAGATTTAAAGGATAAATCAATAGGCAGCTTAAACAGATTCTCACTTACGATTACATCACGATCGTTCTCTAAAGTTACATTTTTTAAGGTTGAAAGATAATCGTAAACGAAATCTGAAAGTACTAAACCCGTTAATTGTCGACTATCAGTAATATATCTTCCGCTTTGAAGTTCAAATTTAGTGTAATAATATCCTAGACCAAAAAGATAATATATAGTTCCCTCTTCTAACTGAACAGAGCAATCAACGCCACCGAAAAAAATCACAAGATCTTGGGATATTTTCGACACATTGTGGTTAGAGTAATTACCTAAGGTGGGATAACCGAGTAAATGTCCCCAACTTGGTATGACAAAAAAATTATAGTTTTCAGAGATACTAGGTTCCGCTTTAATGGTCATATCGAATAAAATTACGAATTTTTAATTAATATCTTATTAAAATAATCTAAAAACCTATGGGCTATTGATTTTTTCAAATTAATTTGGATTTACTACTACTTATTATATAATCTAATTCATATATTTAAGTTTCTATTGGTAGATAAGAAAAAGTAATAAAAATGGAAGATTTTTTGTTATGAAAAGGATTATTCAAGAAAGATGTAATCCTTATTTAACTCTAACATCTCCACAAACAATTTTTCGGCCTTAGAAGCATTGTCTATTGTTGGGTCCAATAACAGGGCTTGAAATGCTATCTCTTTAGATTTTTTAATAATTGCTTCCACAACTAAATCTTGTACTGAAGCTTGATTACGTAATAATGCTGCTAACCCCTTTGGATAATCTCCAAGCTTAATTGCCCTTAACCCTTTCTTGGTGACGATTGCGGGACATTCTACAACCAAATCGCGGGGTAAATTAGTGATCACATCGTCGTTAGGCAAATTAACAGAAACTTCTTCATGATTAGAATCAGTTAAAATCCCTTCAATAATAGGAATAGCTCTTTCATTATCGGGCTTTACAAGACGCGCACCTTTTCCTCTTTTTATTGATTTTTGGATTCTTCTTCCAGTTAACAATGTGAGTCCTTTATAACCGTTATAAAACGCTCTTACTCCCTCGATATTTGCTTTTTCCCAACCCCATGATATATACTCACCGTAATGGGAATCTTGAGTGTAAGGAATGTACCCAAACTTTTCAAGGATATATTTAATCAAATCAACGTCGTTCATAACTCCCTTTAAGTTGTTGAGATATTCCGGAGCTTTTTTTCTAAGATCTGGATATGCGTCTTTATTCTTGTCAATATATTTTATTGATAATAAGACACCAAAATGATTTAATCCTCCGGCTCTCATCTCAAGATTAGAAAGTGGAGTGCCAAGTATCTTAGAATAATGATGTATAAATCCCGGAAATTCGTGACATAAACCCACAAAGTTTATTGAAGGAAATTTCCGCTTAATAGCTAAACAGATTCTACTCATAGGATTTGAATAATTAATAACAAAGGCATTGGGGCTAATTTTGTTAATATCTTCGCAAATCTCGAGGATCGGAGTTATGACTCGTAAAGAATGAAATAATCCTCCTGGTCCCCCATTTTCGCCCATAACTTGCTGATTACCATATTTACGAGGGATTTCATAGTCTAAATCGAACCATTTGAATCTTGGAGGGACTTCTATTGAATTGATAATAAAAGTAGCATTTTTCAAAGCTTTTTTCCTATCAATTGTTGACTCAAGTTCAAAATCTACTTGCTTCTGTTCGATTGCGTCTTTACATGATTGGGTAACTAAATTTAAGTTAGTTTCATTTATGTCATGTAAGCTTACTGTAGAGCCTTGTAAAACATCACTACTAATTATGCTACCAACTGAACCCAATCCAAATTGTAAGGAACCCGCTCCAATTATAACTATCTTCTCCTTTTTTGTCAATTTTTTAATCCTCGATTATCTAATTAAACGAAGTAATAAATTAAATTAAAAATTAAAAATTAAAAAGCTTATGAATTTTCCATCGGATTATACAACGATTTCACGGTCCAGAGATACTTGTCATGCCGTCGGGTTGGAAAAATGAATTCTAAATAACATACGTAAAACTTTCATCATTTAATATCCAAGCTTGAAGGAATTTATCTTTCACTTTTGTATCCCAAATTGTCTCAATATTATTTATACCTTTTATTAACGATTCTAATAATATTTTCTTGACTTGAAAATCTTCATGTGAGGGATATATCTCAATATCATCACTTTCTTGAAATAAATCAAGTAATTTTGCTAAACTTGAAAGCAATGTTGGAAAGTTCCTTTTCTTCGGTAAGTACATTGCGCCAAAATGTGCTGAATCTCCAGTAAAGAGATCTTTCTGATTTGTTAATAAAGATATTGAACCAACTGAATGACCTGGTGTGTGAATTACCTTCACTGTGATATCACCCAGATCAAATTCGTCACCATCCTTTAAAGGGTGCAAGGTGTGAGGGGGTTGATATTTAAAATTTCTTTGTTCAAATAATTTAACTCTCTTTTTTGGAGAATCTTTTAGAAACGAAATATCAAAAATCAGAGATGCATCCCCCAATTCACTCTTATGGATGTAGATTTCATCAAATTCTTCATTTCCTCCTCGATGATCAAAATGAGAATGAGTATTAATAACAATCAGTTCTTTTTCTTCAATCAATTCTTTTATCTTGGGTTTCAAAGGATATAAACCAGTTCCTGTATCTATAAGTAATGCTTTTTTGGTACCTATCAGTAGATATAGATTGGTAAATTTTGTGAGATAACGAGGATCAATCTCATCAAGTCTTTCTCGGATAATGTAGAGATAATCTTTTATTCTTATAACGTCATACCACTCTTCAGCTTCACGCATAAAAGCAATAGTTAGAATACCAATTTAAATTTATTGTCCACATTTAATGAAAACGCTGGATGAAAAATTTGTTTCTTTAATTTAATGTAATTTAATAATACAATCTGACTATTTATTAAATTCCAAAGATATTTCATGACTTTTAACTGTGATTTTTTGATAAATAGATCTAAAAACAATCATGAAGGCTTTATTTTCAATAGTTTGAGGAATTCCTAAATTCTCTAAAGTTTCTATGATTTTTCCAGGCTTTCTTATGTTAAATCCAATAGTATCCTTATCAGTATCAGAATAATGTTCGGGTAATTCTTGGATAGAAATTTTAGGGACATTAAATTTAAACTCAATATTATTTACAGCAGAAAAATTTTCGGACTCATTTTTGCTTTCTATTGGATGTGATAAACTAAGATCGTCAAGAATTTCTTCTTTAGACTTTCCTCGTAGTTCTAGCAATAAAAATGGATTATAATCTAATACACGAGTGAGATATAAAATTATAGCAGCGATATGCTTGCATGGAACTGCTTTATCAGGACAAGAACAAGTTGAATCCAATCCTTTAGATGAATCTGGAAATAGGGAATACTCATTGTTTTCAAAAAGATCAATGATATTTTGAGGTAGGGAACCTTCCAATAATTCTATGAGGGAGGGTAATCTAGTAGATAAATTATTAACTATTTTTTCCCATCCTTCATCAGGGATAAGTTCAAAATTTATTTTTACTCGGTATGGAGTAGGGGCAGTACCTTGTACGGTGGCAAATATCTGACCAGCACTAATTGAGAGATTATCAATGCGTTCTTCATCTTTAGCATATTCGATTCCTCGTTGCATTCTGAATGGACGCCCAATTTTCAAGTTTGAGGTTATCCATTCCTTGCCCCAAGGTGTTTTTGCATAATTAATTAAGTTTTTTTTAATTTCCTCTACTTCTTCGCGGGTTTTTTGTTTTTCATACTCTGTTTTTCTTTGAGGAGGATCTTTTTTCTTATGTCTCCTATTATCCATGAAATATTTTTTTCTATCCATTTTTTCAATCACCTAAATTTAGTAAGTTCCTTAATTTATCATCATCTAAATCTGAAATCCAAGATTCTCCTGTAGATGCTACAATCTTATCAGCTAAATCACGTTTTTCTTCCAATAGATCGTCGATTTTTTCTTCGATTGTTCCTTTTGTAATAAATTTATATACATTTACCACTGATTTTTGACCAATTCGATAAGCTCTATCTGTTGCTTGGTCTTCCACTGCTGGATTCCACCATCTGTCGATATGTATAACAGTTGTTCCTTGAGTAAGGTTTAGCCCGGTTCCTCCAGCTTTTAATGATAAAATTAAAATTGGAGGACTTTCTAAATCACTTGATTGAAATTGATCAACAATTTCCCTTCTCTTGCTTTCTGGTACGCCTCCGTGGAAGTAGAGTATTTCAAAATTGTAATTCTGTTCAAGAACTTTTTGTAAAATATCCCCCATTTGCGTGAATTGAGTAAAAATTAACATTTTTTCTCCATTTGAAAGAACCTCATCAGTCATTTCAATCAATCTTTCTAGTTTTTGTGATTGAGATGTAAATTCATGCAAATTATTATCTAATTCTAGTGATTCTATATCCTGTTTCAGATATTGAGAAGGATGATTACAAATCTGTTTTAATTTTACTAATAGACCTAATATTACTCCCCTTTTCTTTCTCTTATCTGAAGATGTATCATTAATTTCTTTCAACGTATTTTCTACAAGTTCTTTATACAATTTAACTTGTTTTTCGGTCAAATCGATGATAATTTTCATTTCGTTTTTATCGGGTAGATCCTTAATAACAGTTTTATCCGATTTTACACGCCGTAAAATGAAAGGAGCAATGATTAATTTTAATTTATCAATAATATCTTGATTTTGAAAACGTTCAATTGGGATGACATATTTGTTTTGAAATTCCCCTCTCTTGCCTAAAAGACCAGGATTTAAGAAATTAAAAAGTGACCATAATTCGAGCAGACGATTCTCAATTGGAGTACCACTCAAACAGATTTTAAATTGTCCTCTGAGTTTATTTATAGCTTTCGTTTGTTGGGAAGCATGATTTTTTATATTTTGACTCTCATCAACGATGATTCCGCTAAAATCAATTGTTTCCAAAAAGTCAATATCATTTCTAATAGTTCCATAAGATGTAAGGATAATTTTGTGTGATTTAAGAATCTCTGGAATACGTCTTGCGTCCTTAATCCGAGAGGGACCATAATGGAGCATTATTTCTAAATTAGGAGCAAACTTTTTTATTTCTCGATGCCAGTTAAATAAAATTGATGTCGGACATACAATAATTACGTTTCCTGGCTTATCTGGATAATGTTTTTTAAGATAGCATAGAAATGCGATCACCTGAATTGTTTTTCCAAGACCCATATCATCTGCTAAGCATAATCCAAAATTGAATTTTGTCATGTTGCCCATCCATGTTAGAGCTTCTTGTTGATAATTTCTTAAGGTACCATTAAATGATGAAGGACAGGGAATATCTTCAAAAGAATTTACTGATTGTAATTTACTGATTATATCATTGAAATCTCCTTCGATAATTACATCGTATTCAGTACCGTTTTCTTGTAACTGTATCTTCCCGAGTAAACCAACTTTAAGAACATCCATGTAATTTTCAAAATCAGAGATATTAGATTGCCTAAAATCAGCTATTGATTGTTGATCTACTAAGATCCATTTTCCTTCCAAATTAATTAAAGGATCCTCTGAATTGATTAAATTTTTAAATTTTTCATCCGAAATTTGTTTTCCTTCAATTGTTGCCTCCCATTTGAAATCAAGCATTGAATGGATATCGAAAATTGAAGGTAAATTTTGGAAATTTCCTTCTTTTGTCTTTATCCTATTCCTTGAACGAATAATGAGTTTAGCTGATAACCTTTGTTTTCCATTTCTTCTGAAGACTTCAGGGAGAATGACATTAAATCCACTTTGAATTAATAAATCTTTTGGATATTTTAGAAAATCAATGACTTCAGATGAAGTTAGTGAAATTTCATCTTGAATGGTTTCTAGTAAAGCTCTTTTTATTGGGGGGAATATTTTTGAAGCTGTACCAAAAGCTCTTAAAATTATCTCTAAAAATTCCCCCTTATTATCAATGATTTTTAGATATTCTAGTTTTTTTTGATTGTTTTCTTCCCATAGTTCATGTAAAGGGATATTTTGTGTTTTATCTTGAAAAGACAGATAGAAAACTAACGACCAATCACTTTTTGGCGTTTTCGGATATTTTAATTCTAAATTGAATATAAATCCATGTTTTAATGTAAAACCTCTGGCAGAATGAGTCCAATTTTTAATCAAAATTGGTAGAATAGTTTCATGAAATGATTGTATTCTAAAATTCGAATCCTTCAATATTAGGGATTTAAGAAATTTATAATCCCACCCTGCTCTATAACCTGGACTTTTTTCTTTTTTAATATCTTTACTATAAAATTCGTTAAAAGTATTGAAATTCATTTTATTTAAAGTTGATCTTATAAAAAAATCTCCAATTGTATCCATGAAGAATGAAAATAGATAAGATGGGTGCCATAATCCATTAGTTTTATGAGTACCATTAAATTGAACGAAATTGATGGGAATACAAAAAGCGGACCAAGAAGCTCTTTTCATTATTGTTTGAAATCGATCTTTATCATTTTGAGATTTTAATAATAAATTCCATCTACTATTATATTCATTATTTTTACTGGGTTCTAAAATAGGAATAAACTGACCTTTATTCAACAATTCGAACACTAATTTTGTTAAAAAAGACCATGTCTTAATTGAATTGCTATAATGTTTTATCCCCCGATCTATATTATCTATAATTTCCATTTGGAAAAGTAATTTTACAGCAGGACCAATAGGAATGATCTTTCCAATGCATGAG
>DAOUVJ010000111.1 GCA_030667705.1 Promethearchaeota archaeon
GAAATCATCCAAGATAGAATTTTAAATCCAGTCTCTAATTCATATACGAGCAAAATTTCCAAAGACGAGCGACTAATTATCGAAAAAATAAAAGAAGAAAGTAATGAAGTCATTAATTACACTAACGATGAAAATTTAAGCTGGGAAATAGCAGACTTATTTTATTTTGTTTTGGTTTTAATGGTTAAAAAAGGAATTAAACTTAAAGATATTTTAAACGAGTTGTGGAGTAGAAGAAATTATGGAAACTAAAAATATGAAAGAAAAATCAAATTCGCAATTAATACGAATGGGAATTCCCTCAAAAGGTCGCATGGCTTCTGAAACCCAAGATTTTCTCAATTCGTGTGGTTTTAAAATAAGGAGAAATAGGCAACAATATATTGGATGGTTAGAAGGATTCCCAAATATGCAAATTGTATTTCAGCGGCAAAAAGATATCATTAATGGTGTACTTAATGGGAATTTAGCATTTGGAATTGTTGGTTTAGATATTATAACTGAGTTAACTCTGGAAGATCCAGATAAAATTGTAATTATTCACGACGATTTAGGATTTGGAAAATGTACCTTAGAAGTATCAATACCTGAAAATTGGATAGAAACTTCGATGAAAGATTTAAAACTACGCAATCAAATTTTACGGATTGCCTCTAAGTTCCCTTTATTAACAAAGGAGTTTTTTAATAGGCACGAACTTGATTTTGAACTAATTAAAGCAGAAGGAACTATAGAAGTTTCTCCTACATTAGGATATTCTGATATAATTGTTGAGTTAGTCTCAACAGGACAAACGCTCAAAGATAATCGGTTAAGAAAGTTGGAAGACGGTTGTATTCTAAGATCACAAGCGTGTTTTATAACAAATCGAAAAATTTTAAAACGAAATCAGATTGTTTTGGATATTTCTCGAACTTTTCTTGAATACTTTGAAGCAACTATAAGAGCAAAAGACTATGTATCGGTCTTTATAAACATGCGGGGAAAAGATCCTGAAGATATTGCAAAAAAAATGTTTACTCAAAGAAGTCTAAAAGGACTCCAAGGTCCAACGATCTCACCTGTTATTTCTTCAGAAGGAGGATCTTGGTTTGCTATTCATATTATTGTTGAAAAAATTAAATTAACGTAAACTATAAGAGCATTGAGAGAAATTGGCGGAAGTGGAGTCGTTGTTAGTCCGACTTTATTTATTTTTGAGGAAGAACCGAAGCGTTATAAAGAATTAGTAAAAAATCTGGAGGATAATTGATGATTCCTATTTATTCTTTAGAGGAAGCAGAAAAATCTATATTAATACGCAATTCAATTGTCAATACTCCAGTATCACCTCAAATTAACAATCAGATCATTAAAATTTTTGGTAAACCTTTAACGCCACAAGAAGTTGTTAAGCGAATTATTAACGAAGTAATTAAAAAAGGCGATCTCGCTCTTATTGAATGGACTAAGAAATTAGATAATATCGATATTTCTAATTCAATTGAAATTAAAGTAGATCAAATGGAAACGGCATTAGAATCTATCGACGTGAAGATTAAAGAAGTTTTAATTAAAACTATAGATAGAATATTAGCGTTTCACAGAAAACAACCCATATCTTCTTGGACTACGAATGAATTAGGAGGAAGTTTAGGACAAATAATAACTCCCATCCAGAGAGTGGGATTTTATATACCAGGAGGTTCTGCTCCACTTCTATCTACAATCATTCATAGTGTCTGTCCTGCAATTATTGCAGGAGTAGAAGAAATAGTAATAGTAAGTCCACCTCCAATTTCCCCCATAATATTAGCTACTTGTAATTTGATCCGTGATTTTAATGTAAAGTTTAGGGTTTTTCGGATAGGAGGTATTCAAGCAATTGCAGCTCTTGCGTTTGGTACAGAAGCAGTTCCAAAAGTCAATAAAATTGTTGGTCCTGGTAATATTTTTGTAACTTTAGCTAAGCGAGAAGTATTTGGGAGTGTAGGAATTGATGGTATCACAGGTCCGACTGAAGCAGTTATTTTAGCTGATGAATCAGCAAACCCTGAATTAATCGCGTCTGATCTACTCGCTCAAGCCGAGCATGATTTTTTATCAATTCCAATTTTACTAACAACAAGTCCAGATCTAGCAGATAAGGTTAAGAATTCAATTGGAGAGCAAATAACAAAATTAACTCGTGCTGAAATTGCACAATACGCGATTGAAAATAATGGTGGAATTATATTAGTTTCTACCATTAAGGAAGCAATATCGGTAATTAACGACTTTGCCCCAGAACACTTATCTATTATAACTAAAGACACACAAGAGATTTTACCTCAAATAAAAAATGCTGGAGGTGTTTTTTTGGGTGATTCTTCTTGCGAAGTAATGGGCGATTATGTTGCTGGTCCCAGTCACATAATGCCAACGGGTGGTACAGCAAAATTTTCTTCACCATTATCAGTACTAGATTTTATCAAAATTACCAGTCTTATTTCATTAGATTCGAAAACTGTTAAATCTATAGCACCTTTAGCTGAATTATTAGCTCGAAATGAAAAACTTACGGCCCATTCAGAAGCTGCTAGGAGGAGAATTTAATGACTAAAATAAAAACCGTAGATCACCTCGCTTCAATAAAAAGTTATGATGGAGTTAAACCTTTAGAAATCATTGCGAAAGAGTTAAATATCCCAGTTGCAGAAATAATTAAACTCGATGGAAACGAAAATCCTTACGATCCTCTTCCAGAAGTAATAGTAGCATTAAGATCTCTCAAAAATATTAGTTTTTATCCAGATACGTTAAGCTCAAACTTAATACAGGCCTTAGCGAAAAAAGAGAATCTTGAAGCTAATAATTTTATCATTAGCTCTGGATCTGATGAGTTAATTGAATTACTAATAAGAGCTTATGCGAATCCTTTTGATACTGTACTCTCTGTTTCTCCTACATTTGGTATGATTTCATTTTTAACTCAAGTACATGGAATTAAATATGTAACAGTTCCTCAACAAATTGTTAAAACAGAATCATTTGCTCACTACATACTAGACGAGGATCAATTTTTAGATGTTGCAAGAAGGTCAAAAATAGTATTTATCGCTCGTCCAAATAATCCCGATGGAAATGTTGTTTCACAAAAATTTATTGAACGCTTGATATCTCTCCCTATTTTAGTGATAATTGATGAAGCTTACATAGAATTCTCAAATTTTCAGAGTTTTGCTAAATATGTTCCTCAATATGAAAATCTTGTTGTTCTTCGAACATTTAGCAAAGCTTATGGTTTAGGAGGGCTACGAGTTGGATACGGTATTATGCCAAGCGATATCCGGAAAGTCTTAATATCAATTAAACAACCATATAATGTTAATATAGCTGGTCAAAAAGCGGCAATGGCTGCATTATCTAGCCCATTAGTGAAGCAAAGAATAATAGAAATGAAAAAAATAAGAGCATGGTTTATTAATCAACTTAAATTACTTCAAAATCAATACAAAAACTTTTGGATCCATCCCAGCGAAGCTTGTTATGTGCTACTCACCTTTGAGTCACCAAAAGTTCCAAAGATCCTTTTCGAATATCTCTATTCAAAAGGTATTCTTGTGCGACATTATTCCTCATCAGATATGATTAACAACCTTAGGATAAGTATCGGTCTCCAAGAAAAATTGGTAAAAGTTATTGATGAAATCAAATTATTTTTAAAAGGAGGAAATTAAAATGAACCGCCAATCAGAACGAGAAAGAAAGACAAAGGAATCCACTGTTAATGTTTCGCTTAACCTAGATGGCTCTGGAATTGCAAATATAAATACCGGTATAGGATTTTTCGATCACATGTTAAATCACATCGCAATTCATGGAACGTTTGATATTGAGGTGAAAGTTAATGGAGATCTGCATGTCGATACTCATCATACCATTGAAGATGTTGGGATAGTATTAGGAAATGCTTTTAAGCAAGCAATCGGAGATAAATCAGGAATTGCTCGCATTGGATACTCTTATGTTCCCATGGATGAAGCCTTAGCTTTAGTGGTGGTGGATTTTTCTAATCGTCCTTATTCAAGTATTGATATTACTTGGACGGGTAAATATTTTGGAAAGAATCAAGATGAATTAATACCTCTTACATTAATAGAACATTTTTTACAGACATTTGCAATTCATGCTAGTATAACGCTACATGTGAAAGTGCTTTCTGGAAAAGACGATCATCACATAGCAGAGTCGGTTTTTAAGGCCCTTGGAGTTTCACTGGATAAAGCTTCTCGGTTTGATTGTAAACGAAAAGGCAGTGTCCCATCTACTAAGGGAATTTTATGAAAAATATGTAAATGTTTTAAGTATTCAAGGAGCTATTTATGATAACAATAATCGACTATGGGATCGGAAATTTACGATCTGTTCAACGATCGTTGCAACGATATCATTCGGATGTAATAATATCTAATGAAATAAAAGAGATAGAAAAAGCAACTGGTATTGTTCTACCAGGTGTGGGGGCTTTTGGAGATGCCATTGAAGAACTAAGGCGAAAAGGGCTCTTTAAGCTATTAAAACAGATTATACCAACAAAACCAACCTTAGGAATATGTTTAGGATTGCAATTATTATTCGATAATTCGGAAGAAAGCCCCGGTGTTGGGGGATTTGGTATTTTTCCTGGAAAAGTAAAAAAGCTGACACCCACTAATTCGATTCGAGTTCCACATACGGGGTGGAACCGAGTAATTGCAACGAAAGAGCCGTACTTCTCAGGTTTTGCATATTTTAACCATACATATTATTGTGATGTGGCAGATGAGAAGATAAAAATTGCTTTTACCTTACATGGAATAAGATTTGGAGTTATTTTTAAGTATGGAACAATATTAGCAATTCAATTTCATCCAGAAAAAAGTAAAACTATTGGAGAAAACATACTGAAATATTGGGTTAATTCTTTAGAAAAACGGGTGAATCAAATATAAAAACTGTAATTCCAGCAATTGACATTAGAGAAGGAAAAGTAGTTAGACTAACTCAGGGTGACTTTTCTAGGCAAGTCACATATTCTAACGACCCCGTAGCCATTCTAAGGCAATTCATTGAAGTTGGTGCGTGGTGGATTCATGTTGTTAATTTAGACGGAGCTTTAACGGGAAATTTTCGGGAAAACCTTAGCTATCCCGTCATTTTGGATCTTATTAAACTTTCAAAACTGGCTGGAATCAAAATTCAGATTGGCGGGGGAATACGAAGCATTGAAGTGATAGAGGAATTAATAAATCGGGGAACTGACCGAATAATCTTAGGTACCATGGCGTTTGATGATAACAAACTATTAGAGATTTTATCTAAACAATATAGAAGCAAAATTGCAGTAGCATTAGATTCTTCTAAGAGAACGATCCGTACTAAGGGATGGCAGCATGATACAAAATTAGAGACCTTTTTAGTCTTTGCTAAATTAGAGAATTTGGGAATTCATGATTTTATTGTCACGGATATAATGAAAGACGGAACTTCAACTGGTCTAAATACAAATCTCTTTTTAGAATTAATGAAAAAGAAAAAGAAAAAAAAAACTAGAATTATTGCCTCAGGTGGAATTTCAAGCATAATTGATGTAGAAAAAGCATTAAAGTGTGCTGACGGAGTTATTGTAGGAAAAGCTTTATATGATGGAAGTATTCCTTCCAGAGTTTTAGGCTCCTTCCTTGATGAACTTCATAATTCTCGATTAGTAAAACGCATTATCCCTTGTCTGGATGTAAAAAATGGAAGAGTAGTTAAGGGGGTAAAATTCAAAAATTTACGAGATAGTGGAGATCCGGTTGAATTAGCACGATATTATAACGAAAACGGTGCTGATGAATTAATATTCTTAGACATTTCGGCAACCCTAGAAGGACGAAAAAGCATGCTTAATACAATACGATCTGTAGCAGAAGAGGTCTTCATTCCTTTAACAGTAGGAGGCGGAATTAAAACAGTTGAGGATATGGCTGTAATTATCAAGGCAGGAGCAGAAAAAGTGAGTATAAATTCAGCAGCTATAAATGAACCAAACTTAATTACTAAAGGTGCAATAAAATTCGGATCTCAATGCATTGTTGTCGCTATTGACGCAAAAAGAAAAGGTGAATCATGGGAAGTATATTCACATAGCGGCACGGAACCTACTGGACTCGATGTACTAGAATGGGTAAAAACAGTGGTAGATAAGGGGGCAGGAGAACTATTAGTTACAAGCATGGATAAAGATGGTACTAAATCTGGATATGATCTTAATTTAATCCGAGCTATTACACATATTGCGTCTGTACCTGTGATCGCGTCAGGTGGAGCTGGAAATAAAGAGCATTTTATAGATGCAATTAATCACGGAGCTGAAGCTGTATTAGCTGCTTCATTATTTCATTATAACCTTTTGAGAATCCAGGATTTGAAAGAATTTTTGGACGATCAAGATGTTTTGGTAAGAATATAATTACACCAATCAAGAAAAACTTTAAAGTCCTGAAATAAAAAAAGTTGTTAAAGTTTTAAATTACTTCTTAATACCAATAAACAAGCCTCTTTCTGTTTCCAAACCTTTTTCTAAAAATTTCGTTTCAATTCCAGCTTCTTCCATCATCTGAAGTGTTTTATCGGTATTAAATAAGCCCAATTCATGACTGTCTTTGAAGTAGGTAACATTCTCACCTTTTCTGGCAATCAAATAATGCATAACAAAACGCGTTATATCCTCTTCAATTTTCGTTACACATTGTCGTGCAATTTTGATATCATCACTTTCATAAGTAGTCATGCTGGCTAAACCATCAATAGCGTTAGATTTTGTGAGCCAAGGTTCGATTATAACGATGCCCCCCGGTTTCAAATGATTAGCAAAATTATTTATGGTTTTCCTAAGGTTTTCATATGTCTTAACGTATCCAATAGAACTAAAAAGACATATAATTGCATCGAATTCTCCTTTCAAATCTAACTCAATCATATCTGCTTGGATGAATCTAATATCAATATAGTTTTTTCGTGCTACATCAAGCATTTGATCACTGATATCAACGCCTGTACATTTAAAATCTTTTTTAAGGTAATTTAAATGTAGTCCTGTGCCACAAGCTATGTCTAATAACTTATTTCCTTCCGTTCTTTTATTCTTTAATATTAATTTCTTTATTTTTTTAGCAGTTTTCTCATAATCGAGAAATTCATAAATTAGATCATAAATTTCAGCAAAGTTATCATACATTCTTATAATTACTCCTATTAATTTTTTAAATTTAGTATTTGTCTTGCATCTTTAGGAGATGCTATTTCCCGACCCAATTCCTTGGAGATCCTCACAACCTTATCAACTAATTGCCCATTTGATTCTGCTAATTTTCCCTTGGAAATAAATAAATTATCTTCTAAACCAACTCTGACGTGACCTCCATACAAGATCCCCATTGTCGCAACAAGAAATTGATGTCTTCCTATGCCAGTGACTGTATAAGTAGAATCTTTAGGTATACTTTCTACTAAAAAAACTAAATCTCTTGGTGTAGCAGTAATCCCTCCATTAACTCCAAATACTAAATTAAAATGCATTGGACTGTTTATTACACCTTTTGCTTGTTGACGGAGAGCCATATCAACATGGCTTTTATCAAAGCACTCTAATTCTGGTTTTATTCCAAGTTTATTCATTTCTTCTGCAAAGTATTTAATTGAGGTTTCAGTATTGACGAAAATTTCATCTCCTCCAAAGTTCATTGTACCACAGTCCAAACTGGCCATGAGAGGTGCAGGTTGTAAATATATAGGTTGTAATCTTTCTTCATTAGTCATTCCAACGGCACCTCCAGTTGATGGCATTATTATAACATCTGGACATCTATTCTTAATCTCTTCAATACATTCTTTAAATCTTTCTTTTGATTGAGTAGGAGTCCCATCATCTTTTCTAACGTGTAAATGGATTATACTAGCACCAGCATTGTATGCTGATTCTGCTTCCTTCCCTATCTCTTCAATTGTATAAGGAACATTAGGATTTTGTTCCTTTGATACTTCTGCTCCACATATTGCCGCAGTTATTATTAACTTTTGCATCCGTACTTCAATCCTCTTTTATACATGTAATAAACGTTTTAAATTAAACAAAAAGATTAGCGTAAAATTATACTATTATATAAATTGACGTTTATTCCTATATATTAATTATTTTTTCACTTGAAATAATCATGAATGAAAGGAACATTTTATTAGATGATCCAGAAGACCCTGTCAAAAAAGATACGAAGAACTTCTTTCAAGTAGATTTCTTGAAGACTTTTATGATTGCTTTTGTTATCATTGACCATGCATTTGGATATACTATGATAGGGGGGATAGGTTTTGAATTATGGGAAAGAATGGCGATTCCCGTTTTTTTGATAATTATGGGTTTTAATATGGGAAATTCGTTTGCAAAAAAAGGAGATGTTTCCCTAAAAGAATTATATTCTTGGAATTATTTTAAAACGAAGTTATGGCGGTTTGTTTTTCCTTATTTCATCTTCTATATTGTATCTACAACTATAGGTTTTATCCTATATGGAGCAAATTTCCCTGACACATTCAGTGAAAATTGGTTTTTGGAATATGTTGTTTATCAAAAATCACTCTTGGAAGGTCCGGGAAATTGGTTTATTCCAATAGTCTTTCAATCAATACTAGTATTGCCACTTATATATAAATTATTCTCTAAATTGCCTAAAACAACTCTTATATTGTGTTTTATAATCGAGATATGCATGCATTTGTTCTTATTCTTCTATATGGGTGAATTAGTTACTATTGATGATTGGTTAAGAGAATTGTACTTTAGATATATCATCCTTTTATATCTATCAGCAATTGGAATGGGATTTTGGTTTTCAAGAGATCATGATTTATTCAGTAGGAAAAATTTGTTTGCATGGATGCTCTTCCCAATAAGTTTGATCTACATGATTGCATGGGATTTTTTCGGTTTCAGATTAGCTATTGATGGTTCTGGCATTGTAAGAGGAGATTATAACTATTTAACATTCATCTATTCAGCTTTTATAATCTTAATTATCCTAAAGATAATTCCTCAAAATCCTAAAAATAAGATATCTAAGATTTTTACCACAATTGGTAGGTCTACATTCCATATCTATCTGGTACAAGATATTTTTTACATAGTTCTATATATCAATTTTATTTCTATCTGGACTGCTCCAGGCTTTTCGGGTATTGTTAATATTCTTGGTATTGCAGCTGATGATATCCTTACTACTGTAGGTTTATTGATTTTAAATTGGATAGTTTGTATATCCTGTGGAGTTATATGGTGGTATGTTGAAAAAAGATTTAGAATATTCGTGCTAAATAGAAAAAATTAACTTCTCTTTTTTTTCTCAGTAGCAGTGGCTACTGCTTCATCATTTTAAGTTCACAAAAAGATTTATATACTGAATTTATCCAATAATCTTGGGAACATTCATTTTTTACTAATTTGACAAAAAAAGGAGAAATAAAAAATGTTCAAGGGAAAATTATCCACTTTAAAAAATTTTATTTATTTAATGATATTGGGGCTGCATGCTTTTCTATTTGCTTATTTCTTTTATTATACATGGTTTAATTACATGAGTATTATTATTTCATTATCTAGCGTAGGTCTAGTTACTCTGGCACTCTACTCCTTTTTAACTACCAAATCCTACTATTATTACTTTTATTTTGGGATTATACTTGGTAGTATTCCCCTTGTTTTCGTAATTCATATAAGTGGTGTACTTATTGTTCCCGAGGTGATTATACTTCTCATGTTAATGTATCGCGGACTAACTATAGATGAAACTTATATTAAAATATATGAAGCTGGTTTAACTAATATTCTTCCTACTCTCACTACTGTAGATGTTGTTCCAAAGGACTTAAGTAAAACCAAAGAAGTTCGAAACCCAGAAAGTACTACACCAATAAAGAATGAGGATAAAAATATTGAACAAAAAAAACAAAGTTTGAAAATGCTGGCGGTTAATTTATTACTTACAACAACTTTCTTTATTAGCTCAATAATTTCTATTTCCCTTTCTCAAATATAACTTCTTTTTCTCAGTAGGCGAAGTTACTTTCATGACGACATCTCAAAAGATTTTTATATATGAATTTATATATATATTTGAGTTCACCATAAGTTTTATATATAATAATATATAATAATATAATAATAATATAATAATTATCTATAATCTTAACAAAATTCATTAGAGGAGAAATAAATAATGTTTAAGGGAAAATTATCCACTTTAAAAAATTTTATTTATTTAATGATATTGGGCCTGCATGCTTTTCTATTTGCATATTTCATATACAATACGTTGCCCAATTACGTTATTACAATAATTTCTTCATTAACCATCGCGAGCTTAATTATTTTGGGGTTTTATTCGTTTTTAACCACAAAATCCTATTATTTTTACTTCTATATTGGAATTATTATTAGTA
>DAOUVJ010000183.1 GCA_030667705.1 Promethearchaeota archaeon
AGATTTAAATGAGCTTACTAGAGAAGAATTAGTTAATTATATAGAAGATTTAAGCAAGAATTGGCTAGCTATTGATGGAACTTGGTTTCAAGTTGCGGAAAAAGAATATGGATTGGAAAGGGCCATAGAACTCGATGTGGAACAATGGAAAAGATTTACTGTAATAGAAGCGAAACGCATCATGAAAAGTTTTAATATTCCCAAAGATGGAGGTATCCCTGCTTTAATGAAAGCAATGAAATTTCGGGTGTATGCAAACATAAATATACAAGAAATTGTCGAAATCTCGGAAAATAGATGTGTGTTTCGCATGAATAACTGCCGTGTTCAATACGCAAGGAAACAGAGAAACTTACCTGATTTTCCATGTAAACCAGTAGGAGTCGTGGAATATGGGGATTTCGCTAAGACTATTGATCCAAGAATTCAGACAAGATGCATATGTTGCCCACCTGATAAACATCCTGATGACTATTATTGTGCTTGGGAATTCATTATTGAAGAATAAATAATTAGTGAATAAAATTAATAATTACTAGAACGTAATCTAATCTATAAATAATAATTATTCAAAAAAATAGAAAATAAAGGTATAGAGATATGTTTGATAAATCGAATTGCGCGGAATGTAAAACGGTTGCTTGTCAGATGAAGTGCCAATGGATCAATTATGATAGCATTGACGCTGCTAAAAAAGAAGTTTTAAAATTGATTAATGAAGATGAGGATTGTCGTATATTGAAGGATTGCATGCTATGTTTTGCTTGCGATGAATACTGTACTTATAATTCACATCCTTTTGATAAAATAAATGAATTACAAGAGAAATACAATTCACAAAATATTTTACCTGCTGTTGCTCAAAATTCTATTGATATGTATAAGGCAAAAGGACAATTTGTACCACGTCCAATTGATCCTACAAAACCAATTTTACATAAATGTGCTTTTCCTAAAATGAATGCTAAAGAAATGAAAGGACCAATGTTTGATGGTCTACAATCTGTTGGGGGATTACATTATTTTTGCCAATTAGTATACCAACATGTAGCAAAACCTTCCATAATCGCAGAACGTGTACCAATTATTCTTGAAAATTTCAAAAAGACAGGGGTTAAGAAGGAGACTGAGGTCATCATGTGGCATGATGAATGTTATGGATTGTATACTTCTTATTGCCAAAGGAATAACCTTGAAGTACCTTTCAAACCAGTTCATATATTCGAATATGTATATAATTATCTAAAAGATAATGAATCTAAGATTAAAAAACTAAACATAAAAGCAGCATATCAACGAAATTGCTCAAACCGATATGTGCCTGAAACTGACAAATTTCTTGATAAAATTTGTGAATTAATTGGAGTAGAACGAGTTGCAAGGAAATATGATAGAGAAAATGGTTTATGTTGTGCCGCCCCTTTCGGTATGAGAGGTCATAAAAAAGAAGTCCGCAAAGCACAAAATGATAATGTTCAAGATATGGTAGATTTTCAAGCTCAAGTTGCCATTTTCAATTGTCCAATGTGTAAAGATACTCTAGAAAGGAAGGTAACTGGTAAAGGGATGAAGGCATATTTTATCAGTGATTTAGCAAGACTTGCTCTGGGAGAGAAGTTAGATTATTAAAGAAGGAATTAATATTTTTTTTCTTTTTTTCAATTATTTTTTATAATCATATATATTGTGAGTTCTTATATTAATTCAAATTAAATATTAATTTAAAAATTAAAAAGATCAAAAATGTTTGATTCATCCTTTTGCATGGAATGTAAAAATATAGATTGTTTAACTCGCTGTCAATGGATTGAATTCGAAAGCCTTGAAGAAGCGAGATCTGAGAGAGAAAAATTAAATAATCGAGATAATTCAAGGGTTTTATCTGAGTGCGTGACATGCTTCGCCTGCGATGAGTATTGTATCCATGATTCTCATCCATTTGATTTGATAACTGAACTTCAAGAGAAATATGATTCGTTAAACATAAACCCTAAAATACTAGAAAATACTGTAATGAGATTCAAACCTCATCCAGAATTGAGATTAAAAGAGATAGATCCTTTGAAACCTGTATTAAATAAATGCGGTTTAGCAAAAATTAATGCGGAACGAATTAAAGGAAAGCTTTTTGAGGATTTACAATTCGTTAGTGGATTGTCTTTTTTTTGCAATTTACTTTATCATCATTATGCGCGAGATTCTGTAATTAAGGAAAGAGCACCAGTCGTAATTGAAAATATTAGAAAGCAAGGTATCAAGGAAATGCTTTGCTATCACGATGAATGTTATGGTTTTTATGCCTCTTATTGCCCACGAAATAATATTAAACTTCCCGAAGGGTTCAAAGCCATTCATATTTATGAATATCTCTATAATTTCCTGAAGGATCATCAAAATGAGATCAAGAAGTTGGATTTAAAGATGGCTTATCAAAGATCCTGTTCAAACCGTTTTATTCCTGAAGTGGATGAATGGGTTGATAAAATATGTGAATTAATAGGAGTAGAACGCATCGATCGCAAATACGATAGAGAAAATGCGTTATGTTGCGCGGGAATTCTTGGTGTTTTTGGAAAAACTAAGCTCCAAAGAATAACACAAAATAAAAACATTAATGATATGCTTGACCATGGAGCTGAAGTCTGCGTGTATAATTGTCAATTGTGTTTAGAAAGTCTGGGCTCTAAGGTTTCTCGAAAGGGTATTAAGAATTACATTTTAAGCGATCTTTGTAGATTAGCATTAGGAGAAGCTCTAGATTATTGAAGATAATAACCAACTTTTCTATACCTAACAAAATTGGTTTAATTTACTGAATATAATTTCTTAGTAAACTTTTTTCTGGCTTTCATATCATTATATTATTGGTTTATCTTTACAATACCCCATGACTAATAAAATGAAGATTATAGCACACGCAAGAAGTTCAATGGCACCAATAGGTAGAAATAACACTGTAAGGATCATGGTAATGAGTATACTACCCATTCCAATCCAAAATCCCCATAATAAATTTTTCATGAGTCCAATTGCAGAAACAGTTCTCATCATTGTAAAAGCCCAGAAAATGGGTGCGAGAGATAAAGGTTGGGTATCCATAAGCTGCTGTATTACAGGGATACCCCATTCTATATAAATATTAGGGATGATGTTAAATGCAATTAGGATAATTGCTATACTATCTGCAATTTCTAGTAAGGAGTAGAGTAGCATTGAAATTGATGCTACATATAAATACTTATTTTCTTTAATTTTATGGGTGTTTTTGGACTGTTCCATGGATATATTCACATTATTTTATTATTACCTATTTTAATTTTGATGTTTTTCTTAATTTCGGAAATAAAGCTCCCGTTCTTTTCTGATATTCCGTATATTTTTCACCGAATCGTTGAACAAGATCTATTTCTTCATAGTGAATCATTATGGGCGTATAAATTATGATAAACAACGAGGTAAGGATTACTAAAAACCACGAATTGAAGAAAAAGCTAATTGCAACGAATGTGGGAAACTCTCCAAGAGTTTGGGGGTGTCTAATATGATTATAAATTCCGCCATACATTTCGGTATTTTTCGAGGGGGAGATTGTTTCAGAACCCGCATCATTAATACCTTTTATCATAATTAATACACATGTAATAGTAATACATATCCCAATGATGATTCCAATCCATATATTTGAACTAATTATCCACTCGTTCATGATGGGGAGGGGAAACCAAATCCATAAAATCAAGTTAATTACGGAAAGTAATTCACCGAAACCACCAATTGAACGAAAATTTTTACAATCTCGCCAAGCTTTATCACCATATTTAGCGGACCTTTTCATTGGTTGGAGGCTAAGCGAGTAAAAATAAGCCATTATGAAAAAAGAGATTAATAATGAAATGAAATTTATGATTGCGATTATTAGAACCATAACTATACGCTTCTATTAATAGAGAATATAAAATTGAAGAATATTTAGTGATAAACATTTTTGATGATATTTATAATTAATGCAACCTCAATACAATCTTGAAATTATTGCAATATTGATTTTTGATGCCGTTTCAATTAGATATTTAAAGAATAACCCCCATTTTTTAGGATGTGTTAAAAAAGCAGCGTTTTTACTTCTGTATTCTTTGTAAAAATCTCAAGATCGCGCGTATTTATAGATTTTTTCTATAGTATGCCTAAGAAAACCAATAAAAAAAATATTTAACCTAATAAAAATATCAAAACCTAAAGAAATTGAAATTAAATAGAAGATAATTAAAATGTCAGAAGAAGAATATAGAACTCAAGTTAGCGATTTAAAGGATGATATCACCCGTATCGAAGAAGATGCTACCAAGAAAGAAGCTGGAGCAGAAAAGAAGATTGAAGGGGATTGGGATATAAAAATTAATGACACTAAAGAAAAGTACGATGTCGCAGTAATAGATTTGAAAGAAGCCAAGGAAGAAGCAAGTAAATGGGTTAAAAAAAGAGATAAGCTCATCGTAGAGGAAAAATCCTTGAAAACCCAACATATTAAATATCTTAAGGGAAAGGAAAAAGCACTAAAAGATTTACTGAATGATATTGATGGAGAAAAGAAGTCAAAAATTAAGGCAAAAGATAAAGAAATCAAGGCTCTTGAGAAAAAACTTGAAAAACTAGCAGAAGAAAAACTAAAACAGCAAGAACCTTAAACATTTATAGCTTATTTTATTCCCTATTTTTTATTTTAAATATTATAATAAAGAAATTTGATTTAATTGTAGAACTCATACATTAAGAGGGAGTTTTTGGCCTTTTTCGTTTAATAATTGTTTTGAGAGTTTTGTTTGAATCTTTATCTCATCATAAAGCCAATTTAATAATCTCAATTTTGCATTGTAGATCTCAATTTCCTCTTGAAATATTTCTAAATCAATAATAGCATCCTTATTCATGAGCACATATCTTAAATATCTTAAATATTTTTACTATTGAAATAAGAGAAAAATAAAGATCCATAAGTTTTAGTCTAATATCCCGATATTATTTCATTGATCTTTAGATCATTAGAAAACAAGAGTAAAAGAGTAAAGAAAAAAAAAAGATCTATATATTTAATCTTAACTATTTAAAATGTTGGTTCTATCTAACTTCTTCTGATTTAATCTCATCAAATGAAGGAATCATGATCTTATGAATACCACGTTTACCTAAATGGATATGAATCCGAGATTGAATTTTTATTAATTTCTTTTCATAAATAAATAGCGGTATTGCATAAAATCCAGTTAAAATTAGAGGAAGTACCATTAAAACTATAGGAGTCAAGAGAGCAGCGTCACCTGGATTTATTTCTGCAAATGCTCCTGTAATTACAGTATAATAAGCAAATATTGTCGTAATTCCTGAATAAGCTTCTAGTACGTTGCTGTAAAATTTGTTAACCCCTTCTATTAAGGGAGTTTTTCTGTTTCCTTCAAATATCCGATAATGAATCAAACCAGAATCCTCTAGCACCCAAATTGGCATAAAAAGTGCTAAGCTAATAAATGTTAGGAAAAAACACCCAAAAAAGATTCCTTCTGCTTGCAATAGTCCTGCAGGTACTGTGCCACTTGAAGCCCTAAAAATATTCGCTCCGAAAAATTGTACTAATAAAGCTGAAGTTCCAAATGTAAATAATCCTACCATTATTGACCGGTAAAAATAAGTAGAAAATTTAATTTCAGATCCTTTATCAAAAATCCCATAGTTTGGCGGTTTTCGGAAGATATAGGTCAATTTGTTCATTCTATATAAAGCTGCGACTATGGTAGGAGAAATAAGGATATATAATCCTCCAACTAAAAAGGGTAACGCCAGTAATATGAGAATATCAGTGTAAATTGGTCCCGGGATAATTTTTACAAATTCATAAATATATTCGGGAGGAATTAAGTTCAATGGAGTAATAGACGTGATGCTAATAAAGTGGAGTATGA
>DAOUVJ010000033.1 GCA_030667705.1 Promethearchaeota archaeon
ATAATCTTGATGATAAATTCTATTTCTGAAGAAATTAAAGAGGAAATTTTCCGATTAATTTCAATTCCTGGAATTGAAGTTGAAGATATACCAATCCAAATCAACCAAAAATTCAATTCAGATTTAGATCATGAAACAATCATGAAAATTTTATCTGATGAATACATGAAATATAACTTAGATTTTGGTCGCCGTTTGTGTTGTCGATTTTAAAACTTAATTTATTCCATTATTCAAAAAATATTTTAATTCTCATTCATTTTATTATTTACTAAGTTCAAAATGTATTATTTATAGGGACTTAGGACGCAAATTAAAGCGGATTCGATATAGAAAAGATATCGAAAAAGATGTATATCTGATGTTTTAATTACGTTTTTGATCCTATAAATTTCTACATTGTGAGATAATTTAATTAAAAAAAAGAATACGGTGAGAACTTATGAGTGAAAAAGGAAAAATAACCATAAAAGCTCTCGTGACTGGTGGAAGTGCATCAGGAGGACCGCCGATAGGTCCTGCTGTCGGTCCTACGGGTATAAACATTAAAGACGTGGTAGACACAGTAAATGAAAAAACAATGTTATTCAAAGGTTTAACTGTACCGGTTAGAATTGTATGTGATCCTGAGACTAAACAATTTGAAATCTTCATAGAGACTCCTTCTACAGCCTCATTACTTTTAAAGGAGATTGGAGCTGAAAAGGGGAGTTCTTCTTGCTCAGATGACAAAATTGGTGATATAAATCTTGATCAAATCATTAACGTGGTCGAAGCAAAAAAAGATATTTTCTTAAACCGAACTTATAAAGCTGCCATTAAATCTGTATTAGGTACTGCTTTATCAATAGGGGCCACAGTAGAGGGGGAAGATCCTCGCATGATTCAACAACGCATTGAAAATGGAGATTATGATGATAGAATTACGGGGGAGATATAAACATTGAAAGTGGACGATAAATTGTTGAAAAAATCAATTAGTGCTGCTATTGAGTTTTCGAGCATTAAAAAAGATGGTTTTAAAGATAAAAATCGGAAATTTGATGAAAGCATTGATTTTGTAATAAACCTCAAGGATATAAACTTAAGTGACCCAAAACAGAGAATTGATAAGGAAATTATTCTTCCTAATGATATCATCCTTTTAAATAGACCAAACGTATGTGTCATTGCTTCTGATGAGGTTTTAATGGAAGCTAAGAATTTAGGTTTAGATACAGTTGATTCTGATGGATTAGTTCAAATGAACAGTGAAGAAAAGAAAGATAAGAAAAGATTTGTGAAAAAGTATGATTTTTTCATTGTAGAGGATAAAATGATGCCAAATGTTGCTCGATACTTAGCTCGATTTTTAGGACCCTTGGGAAAAATGCCAAAACCATTTCCAAGTGGATACGGAATCATTTCAAATCCTGAAGATCTTAAAATAACGATCGAACGTTATTTAAAAGTCATTCGAATTCAGTTAAAAAAACAACCATCAGTTCAAGTTAAAATCGGAAAGAGATCAATGGAACAAGAGAAATTATTCGAAAATCTTAAGACGGTTGTTGATTACATTGCAGATCAAATGCCTCATAAATATAATAATATCAAATCAATGTATTTAAAAACTACGATGGGACGCCCAGTAAAAATTGATGAACAATTCTTGAAAAGTGTAAAGGTGTGATCAAATGATTGGAAAAAAGCATATCCCTCAATGGAAGTTAGATGAAGTTGATTACTTGATAGAACTATTCAATCAATATAAAAATATAATGGTGCTAAAAGTTGCTAACTTGAATGACAAGCAAGTTCAAGACATTCGAAAATTTATACGTGGAAAAGCGATCATTAAAATGTCAAAGAAAAGTTTACAGATTAGAGCAATTGAACGGTTTAAAAACGAATCAAAAAAGGAGAATTTGGATGATCTTGTTGGAAACATTCCTGGACAAGCAGCTCTGTGCTTTACAGACATTGATGTTTTTGAATTAAAGAAGATCTTTAATGATAATTTATGGATGGTTCCAGCTAAACCGGATGATATAACTCCGGTTGATGTTTGGGTACCTGCTGGAGATACTGGTTTACCAACTGGACAAGTCATTAGTGAACTTAACATGACGTTGCGATTACCTACCCAGATTCAAAATGATACAATTTGGATACGTGAGGATACAAGGACCCATAAAGTTGGAGATTTCATTAATGTAAAACAAGCCGCAGTTTTGAAAAAGTTGGGTGTAGCACCTATAGAATCTGTGATTAAAATTCATTATGCTTGGAGTGATGGAGAAGTCTACTCAGCCGACGTGATTTACATGGATCTTGAAGCATTCAAACAAGATTTTACATCTGCCTATTTAGCGGCTCAACATTTAGCAATCGAACTTGGCGTTGTAGATAAAGAGACTATCAAGCCAATGATTCAAAAAGCTTATAGAGAAGCACTTGGGATCTTATTTGAATCACCCGTTTACATTGAAGACATGAGAGATGAATATATCCAAAAAGCAGTCTCAAATGCCACAACTTTGAATATCTTGCTTTTAGGTGGAGGAATTCCAGCTCCTACGAGTGAAAGTTCTTCCAAGCCTCCTGAAGATGCAGAAGAGGAGGAAGCAGATGAAGAAGTTGGCATAGGAGGCCTTTTTGGTTAATAAAAATAATTTTTTTGAAAAAATAATCGATTAACATTTAATATATAATAAATAGATAAGAGGATTTGTAAAATGGAAAGTATATACGCAGCCTTGCTTCTACATAAAGCAGGTAAAAGCATCACGGATGGTGCCATTGAAAAAGTATTAAAAGCAGCTGGAGCAGATATTGATAATTCTCAGATTACTAAGCTCGTCGCTGGGCTAAAAGAAGCAAATATTGATGATATCATTAGTTCAGCTGCAGCAGCTCCTGTAATGGCAGCTCCTGTTGGTGGTGCCGCACCCGCTACTGCGGAAGTAAAGGAAGAAGAGAAGGAAGAAGAAGAAGAAGAGCCTACAGGGATAGGAAGTTTGTTTTAAGCAAATTAATGGAGCATAAAACCTCTCTCTTCTGAGAAATACACTTCTTTGCATGAATTATTCAAAAAGTATTTTTTTATTTTTATTATTTTTTTATTGTTTTCCACATAACAATTCAATATATCTAGATTCAAAAAGTGGTAAATAACAAAGTTTTTTTTTAATTTCAGTTTTTCTAAAGATATATCTTATTTGTTCTATAAATAGCATTACAAATATCAAAAAACTGATTAATCATGACCGGAAAATTTCTCAAATTCTTTTCTCCATTCGTTAGAGTCCTCCCAGAAATCAAACAACCACAAAGGGAAGTAGCCTTTAAAGAAAAATTCATTTGGACTGCAGTTGTATTAGTAATCTATATCGTTTTATCAAATATTCCACTTTATGGTGTAAATGTAGCAGAGACAACAGATTATTATTATTGGCTCCGAGTAATCCTAGCTAGCAACAGAGGAACTCTTACCGAATTGGGGATTGGGCCTATAGTAACCGCAGGTCTTATAATGCAATTATTATTGGGTTCTAAAATTATTAAGGTGGATATGAGAGATCCATACGATAGAGCAATGTTTAGTGGCTCTCAGAAAGTCATGGCCATGATGTTAACAGTCTTTAATGGTGTCGCTTACATTATTGGGGGAGCTTTTGGTACTGATTTAGGAATTGCAGGAGCTGTTATCATTTTCCTCCAATTGATTTTTGCGGGACTTGTGATCTTACTATTAGATGAACTCCTTCAAAAAGGATGGGGTTTAGGAAGTGGTGTCTCATTATTCATAGCTGCTGGTGTTGCAGGGCAGATCTTTTGGAATACATTTAGTTTCATAGGCGGAACAGGTGCTCGTGGAATATTAATTGCATTCATACAATCATTTACAGACCCAACTATTAATACTCTTGATCTCATTTATCAAGATAACGCACCTTCTATCATTGGAGGGGTCACGACATTAATAATTTTTGCTATTGTCATTTGGTTTGAATCTACTCGGGTTGAGATTCCGCTAGCTTATAGTGGACATAGAGGATTTAAAGGAAAATATCCCATGAAGTTACTATACGTTTCTAATATTCCAGTTATATTGGTTAATGCCCTCTATGCCAATTTTCTATTCTTCGGCCAAATGCTAGCAGGGCCAGATTCAGCTTTGCGTGGCATCCCCGAACTCACATTTTGGTTAGATCTAATTGGTAGATTTGATCCTCCAACAGCGGCGGCGGGAGGTCAGGGAAATTATCTCGTTCCAAACTTTGGATTGTTATATCTTCTCACGCCTCCTCGAGGAATAGCCGATCTCGTGGCTAGTCCTTTAAGAGCAGTGATATATCTAGCAATTTTCATATTTTTATGTATTATGCTCGGCCGTCTATGGGTTGAAGTTTCAGGACTAGCCCCGCGTGATATAGCACAGCAGATTCTTGACTCAGGAATGCAAGTACCTGGTTTCCGGAGTTCAGAAAGAATTATAGAACGGATCTTGAAGAGATACATTCCTACTCTCGTGATATTGAATGGTATAATTATTGCTGTAATGAGTTTCTTCGCTGATAGTCTGGGCGCTTTGACTTCAGGTACGGGGCTCCTCATAGCTATAGGGATAATCCATCAATATGGTGAGACTATCAGTAAGGAGGTCGCTGCTAGTCAGTATCCGGGAATGCGTGGGATGCTTGGATTGGATTAATGGAAATATTATCAACCAAAAAATAGTTATCATTTATTTCCTTGAAATCACCGTTAGCGATTTAATTAATTTTTAACCAATCGAAAAAAAACCATCAGAATCTGAAAAATTTAAAATGTACTTAGTCTTATTCTATCTTAATTATGATACTTACTCTTTTACAATCAAACCCCTTTTTAGAGTGGATGAGCTATCCTCCGGGTTCGATGATATTTATCTTACTTTTATCTGTTGTTACTGCTTTGATTAGTACTGGACTTTCAAAATGGCTTACTGATGTAGATGAGCTACAAAGAAAACAAAGAGCACAAAAAGGTCATGATGAAGAAAAAGCAAAAATTATTGACATTGCTGAAATTGAACCTGAAAAATATAGAAAATTACGTAAAAGGTGGGAAAGGAAGGATGAAATGTTCAAACAATCCAAACAGCGCATGTCTTTACAAAGATTGAAACCATCATGCATCACGTTCCTCCCCATGATTATTATTTTCAGTGTAGCTCGTGGCATCTTCTTTAATAACCCTGTAGCTTTATCGCCAATGAATGCAAATGATGTTCCTTTTATTGGTCAAATGCTTGCTGCATTCACTGACGGTCCATATCCGTGGACAGAATTAGTTTATGGGTTTACTAAGACAATTTCAATTACACATGGATGGATTAATTTCACTGGTTGGTATTTTCTATGTAGCTTTGGAATAAATACACTGGTTCAACGATTCTTTGGTCTCCAGACTCAATCTTCAGGGGGCATGGACCAAATGTTGGGAGGATCTAAAACAAAAGCGTTAGAATTTCCCGATGTTTGATAAAAAAAATAGAAAATAAAATTTATTTCCTTTTAGAAGTAGTAGAAGTAAGAGTAGATTTGAGATTAATGATTCATAGGACCAGAACAACTTGAACCTTTCAGTTCTGTTAATTTTCCTTTAAGATATAATTCAATGTTTTCTTCTATACTTTTACCAGTAACGCCTTGGTTCATTGGTATTCCGAATTGTAAAAATCCCATGAATGGTCTACCTCCGATGCCGCCTACAATCATATCAGTTACTTCATTATCTCTCATTTCTATAACAGGTTCCATGCATCCTGTATGACCATTATTCTTAATACCAAATAACTTTTCAAAGGAGTTATCTTCATTAATTTTAATCCCTACAAAATAATTGCAATGACCAAAATGGTCGGAGATATTATCACTTAAATTTGGTCCATTAGATGGAATTCCAATAACTTTCTTCATGATTTTCAATAATAATTCAAAATTTTAAAAATTTTGCTTTATATTTAATAAAATTTATAAAAATAAGCGCAACGGGAGGGATTCGAACCCCCGGGTGATCACTCACACTGGATGTATGGGCTCCAAATTGGATTTTTCCAATCCAGCGTCTTACCAGGCTAGGCTACCGTTGCAAAAAAAAAGATTAGAATCCATAAAAATACGGATTAATTACTTTATTGGGATTGAGAATGTTTCCTTCATTTTTTCTTCTAATTTTGCTTTTTTAATAGCAGCTTCAACAGTTTGATGGTCAGCTCCTTTCTTAATGTCTACCATATCTGCCGTAGGTTCTACATGATTGAAATTGGCTCGTCTTCTTCGTACTTTTAATCCATCAATTATAACATAGTTTTTATCTATGACGTCAACAATAACGCAGTAATTTCCTGCTTCTCTTCCCATTGTTTTAACACATACTCTTCCTATATCATACACGCTCATAATTTGTCACCAAATTACTAATTCCGTCTATTATTACTGAGAATTAGATCTTTCTTAGTTAAAATAAACTTCTAAAGGTAAATTATGAAATAATTTTAAAATTAAATTTTTTGTGTTTTTTACATAAAAAAAAATTTCATAAAAAGAAATTTTAATTGCTTAATTTTGAAACGATCAATTCTACAATTTCATCAATTGAAATACCTTCAGTATCTATCACTAAATCGTGGAAAAGCTTGTTTTCTTCAAGTTCATCTAAATTAATATCATACAACTTCTTGAAACGTTCCAACTCAGATGATTCTCTAATTAGAGTTTCTTTCATTTTCAGTTCATAAGAGGATTGATCCCTATCAGCTATTCGTCTAACTCTTGTTTCAAGTGAACACGTTAAATGTATTTTAAAGTCGGCAACATTTCTGAGAATGTGACCGCTTAATTGGCTGTCAATTAGTATGTTATTTTTTTCAGCAATTTTAATAATTTTTTCATCTAATTTTTTATCAATATTAGGATGGTTCTCAACATAACGTGAAAACTCTTGGAGGTTCATTTCCATTTCATTAGCAAGATCTCGAAATGCTTGACCTGTTGAGTAATAATCTAAACCAAGTGCTTTTGCAACTAGTTTACCTACAGTAGATTTTCCAGTTCCATGGAGACCTGAAATAGTTATAATCATTTTCTAATACTCAAATTTATAAGAGCATTTAAAGTTTAGTTTTAGTTAATTTTAACAAAAAAGTTTTATAAATCAGGAGATTGCCAAACTGATTGTTTAATCTGTTTTTGTAGACATTTAGCGCAATATCGTCCACTTTCTAATCTATTAACCGATCTAGCTGTTTTATCAGTCTTTTGCATTTTTGCTGGTCGTAATCGTGGAATAGATTGAAGTGGTTTCTTGCATGATGAACAATGAGCTTTAGATGGTTTTTTTCTCCAATAATGAATAACTTTTTGATGTCCAGGAGTTTTTAATTTTTTTCGTTTTTGAGCTTTTGATCTTAAAGCGGGTCTTGGCAATTGATTAACCTTTTTTTGATTTTGAGATTTTAAAATTTAAGTTGATGTGATTTAAAAGATGGAAAACTTAATTAATTTTTTGATTTTATATCAAGTCTTAAGATTTAATTTATCATGAAATTCTGTGAAAAGCAAGTATAATTCCTTTCCAACATCCTCTCGATAGATATCATCATTTACAATCTTTTCTTTATCTTTTAATAAATCTTCTCTTAAACGTGAAATTTTAACCTTAATAATTTCCAATCCAGGAAACTTATTGACGTTTCCAATTAAATCTTCAAAGATTTCTTGTAAAAGACTTGTATCATTAAAACTTCCTAATTTTAAGATATCCATGAGAGTGATAAAAGCTGATGTAATTTCTAACGTAATACCTGGAAGCGCCAGCACCGAAGACCCCTTTTGCGTAATTTGGGTTGAAGATATATCTCCAGAAGAACTTGAGATTCCATGGGTCAAAATATCTAGAACTTTTTGGTATTTATTCTTAATATTCATTTTATCGAGTATATCTGAAAGCAATAATTCTTTTTCCTTTAATTTAAAGTGAAATTTTAAAATTTCTTTGTAAGTATTATTCATGGTTTTTTGAAAAAAAGTATCGGAAATATCACCGTTTTGATATTTCATTTGGAGATTAATAATTGTTTCCACAATTGCAAAGATTTCAGATTCTAGATCTTGATGTGTCATTTCAATAAAATTAATGAATTTGATTATATAAAAAGAAGAATGGATGTTAATAAATTTATGGTAAGAATGAAGGACGTAAGAAGAAAACTATTATCGCCGTTAGTATCCCAATGCCAAAGGACGCAAATAATACTCGAACTGTTGATGAATTTGATAGTTCTCTAATCGCAAGAGCCATTAATATTGGAATCCAAATAGCAATTGTTAAAGCATCTATTGCATGTAAAATAGCCCAAATAGGAGAATTGAACATGCTTGTAAAAAGGGCAGGACCAAGTGGATCTTCTAATGATACCGTTGGAAAACCTACAAAAATTATTAGAGCTTCGATAAGGTTGATAAGCAAGAATGGCGTGAATGCACAATACATCATTTTATATTTATTTGCTTTTTGTTGATGAAGAGTACCTCCTTTATAAATACTAAACGGGCTCATTTCTGCCTCACGATATGTTTCCTTCTGAGCATCACCTCCAAACCTAGCTTCTAAAGTTTCAGAAAAGCCTACAGCAGAATTTGCTCCTTTTATAAAAAACCATATCAATAGTGTACCAAAAATGTAATTAAATATTAAACCCATCAAGAAAAATGCTGTAAACACGGAAAGGTTATAGAGGAACAAGAGAAATTGATTAGGAATTATAAAATGTGATAAATATGACATTCCCATAAGACCATAAATTAAAGCATTAAATAAAATTATTAGATGTCCTGGTGCTTTGTTTCTCTTATGATTGATATCCCAGAACGCTTTGTTTGGTCTGATGAATAGCCATATAATTTTTAAATACCATGGAGCAGGTGTTGACCATTCAGATTCAATTCTCTTGAATATCGAGATATTTTCAATTCTTTCTATTCTTAACCGTTTACCACAAAAAGAACAGGCATAACTGCCACCACGATTTTCGTTGCCACAGCGTGGACAGCGATTGAAACTTTGAGCTGACATCTTATCTCCTTTTTAATAATTTAATAAACATATAATAGTACTACAATATAAATTGATTTCTTTAAATCAATCAAATTCGATGCAATATCCAACTTGTTCTTTTCTGATGTTATAATTTCTCTTAGAGAACTTCTTGATTAAATCTAAATTTGTTTGAGTATGACTTGTGATCTCTAATACCTTTATACTTGAGGAGCTTTTTGAAAAAACCATCAATGCAATTAGTTGATCACTAGTATAATTATCTACAGGTATATCATTTTTTATATATTTTGTTAATTCTTTTACAGCCAGCTTACCCAATTGTTCAGAAGTTATTTGTTTTTCCCCTAATATAGTACCAGTTGATATTATTGCACTCGTATCTGAATTTGCCCATAAATGAAGACCTAATCCTTGACTATGGGCCGATACATATCTACAATTTATCTTAACATTAACTTTATGGTGATATTTTTTTATTTCTCTCAGGATCGTGTTTTTAATTCTTTCTCCAATGTTATTTTTATTTTGAAAATGATTTGATAGTATTATTTCTCCATTTATTAATTCAATATTACCTAAATTCGTCATATTAATTGGTTTAAGTGAATTAGATTCCATGGATATTGAGCAATGAACTTTAGCACCTCCTTTTGGGTAAAATCCATGACGGTTAATTTTAATGTCTGTATTGAGACCCGCCTTTTTAAACACACTATAAGTGACATCTCTGAGATAATCCAAACTTGGTGCCCATTTTCCAAATGTCCCGCCCCCATAAATGTTAACCGATAGACATTGAGATTTCTTCATGCTTAGACTAGCTATTTGAATTGGCTGGAGTAGCAATCCTAGACTCGCTGCAGTATTAACATTGACATTTATTTCTGATTTTTGTATGGGGCCTCCGGGTATCAATTTAATTTCCCTAGAACCAACTTCACACGGACTCAAATCGCTATTTGTTAATTCTGCCAAAGTCCTGAGCCCCAATAAATGTTGTTGACGCAACCCCGGTTTTTGTCGATTAGCTCGTATGTTGGTAATATGTATTGGTTGGTTAAATAAAGTAGAAAAACCTGCACTTAACCGAATAATTGAACCTCCTCCTTCTCCAATGGAACCATCTAACTTTATAATTTTTTTTTCACTCAATTTGAAACCCCTTCTTTACATAATTTTTTGATTCGGTTTAACCCATCTATAGAAGGTTCCTCAATTATATTAATAACTTCTTTTGGCACTAAATTTCTCCAGTTTTTATCATTTTTGCATATTAATTTTCTTATATTAGTGCCATTATATTTCTTCTTGAAAATGGTTATTTTTTTGCCAATATTGAAGTCTTTTTGTTGAAATAAAATTCGTATCCAATCACTATTTGAGAAAATGGCATCAAAATTTCCGACAATTGAAACCACGTGATTTACCCATTTTTCAGCATTAAAAATATCGGGTATTTCAAAGATTTCATAATTTTTAGCAGGATATTTTCTACTTTTCAAAGCAGCAACCAAAAACTTTTTCCTTTCGGTACTTGTAAAAGGATTAATACACGTGTTTGATAATTGAGAGCTTCCAATTGCTATTTTAATTTTTTTAAATTCCTTAAATATATTATTAATTACATATACATGACCATGATGAAATGGTTGAAATCTACCAATGAATAATGCTACATCTCCTTGTTTTTTTATATTCATTTTATTTTTTATTAATTCTTTCAGGTCTATAGTAATTATTTCGTCCCAAATCTTTCTCGAATAATCAACAGAATTCTCTTTTTTCAGAATTTGTTTGAGTTCAGTTTCAGAATAGAACTTGCTTGTTTCAGTATCAAGTTCTATTGGGTCTGCTTTCAATTCAATATCATGATCTACTTGAAAGAGGAAAATATAAGATATTTCAGAAGTATTCATATAAGTTTCTGTTCTTAAATCATAAAATGATGTTTTTCTGACATATTTTGTTTGAATCCCAAATTCTTCTTGAAGCTCTCTTTTTGCATTTTGTTCTATGTCTTTTAAACTAAGATTTTTTTTATATATCACATGCCCAGAAGCAGAATCTGTAAAATAACCCGGAAAACTCTCTTTTTTCATATTTCTTTTTTGAATGAGATACATGATCTCATTTTTAGGAGAAATTGAATAAGCAAAGACCCTAATAATTAAATGGCTTACATGATCATCATGAGCTTTTTTTCTTTCTAAGGGGAAGACATGTTTTGAAATTTGCCCTGATTGCAAATATTTAATGTCTTGATCCTTAATACATGCCAAGATTTCCTTTTCCATGATAACAAACAAATTATAAATTGATAAAAATTAAATCTCCTACTTTAAAACCAATACGTCTTGCAGCTTTTTCTTGATTCATTGAAATTTCTAGATATCCAGTGGAACCTTTAAGGAATAATAATGATCCTGGAGAGCTTTTATTAAAATGAGTAGTAAATGTACCTTCATATGTTCGGTTATTATACTCTAGAGTTATTAAATCTCCTTCTTCTAAAGATAAGATAGAGTTCTTGACAGATCCTTCAATAATAGGAAAATTTGTTATTCCATTACCAAAATCATCAATATATTGGAGATAGCACTTAATTTTTTTTTCATTATTTAATAATTCATACTCCAAGGGAGCTAATTTTATATTCTAACTATTAAATTCAGTACCAAGTTCCTTTAATTTTACTCCCGATGTAATATATGCTGCGACTGGAGCCATTATATCACGTCCTTGAAATGTTTTAGATATTGGTTTAATGAAGTATTGTTCATTTTCTATCTTAATGCATAAATTAATCTCATTCATTTCAAAAACATTTCCAAAAATCCCATTGTTTGGACCAATAAAGACATGATTAGATTTTGTTCTGAGTGCTAAGATTTCCCTTGAACTACCTACACCCGGATCAACTACAACAATAAACACTGTTTTCTCAGGAAAGAAGCTATATGTTGTTTTTAAGATAAAAGATGCTTCAATTATTGAATAAGAGGTTATTGCATGAGAGACATCAATTATTTTAACATATGGATTAATTTTCAGGATTACGCCTTTCATACTAGCAACATAATGTGAACCATGTAATCCAAAATCAGTAATTAGTCCAATAATAGATTTCTGTTTTTCAACCATTTTCTTGGAGGACGAAAATATTATTAATTTTACTTCTATGACGAAAATATTATTAATTTTAGGTATTAAAAACAGGGTAAAAAAGAAATTTCATTTTTTTTTATATTTCTCATCAACGATGAAAAATGCTTCTAATGCTTTTGATTTGAGTCTATATTCCTCTTCCCCCTCAAAATCTATTAGTTTTTTTGATAATTCACTTGCTTTTTTGTAACCCACATATGCAGAGTGAAAGTCTTCATTCCGAAGGTTATTTCTAGCATCTTGTACTAATTTATTTCTTTTTTTTGATAAATCGGGGATTTTTATCGAAAAGCTTGATTTTTCTTTTAATACTTCAGCAATATCTATAACATGCAATTCTTCTGCTATTTGGGAAGCCTTATTAAATAATTTCGCTGCTTTCTCATGATCTAAAGATTTCAACGCTTTTTCGGCATTTTCATAATTTTCCGAGATTTTTTGATGATCTCCATTTTCCACACGTTTTAATAAATCTTGGGCAATGGTTCTCTCTTTTTTTCCCCCACTTAACATGAATTTGGTAATATTAATTATGCTTTCTCTCAACGCTTCTGGTTTTAATATATCTGTAAGAGGTTCTAAATGTTCTAAATATATATCTTTTAATAGTTGTTCAAATTTGTCTTGAGACATATCTAAGACTTCCAGTCCCAAAACTTCTACAGCTTCAGCAGTTTCTTTTAATGACGTACGGAATTTTTCAGGTTCGTCACTTTCATTTAAGAGTAAACCTATAATTACAGTGGAAGCCTTCCTTGCAATTTTACCTTTTAAAGCATGTAAATATGAAAAAAGTCGAAGCCCTTTCAAAGATAATAAGTTATAATCATCTTTGGAATGATCCAAATTCAATCGCAAGAATATATCACTCGTTACCTCAAAAATAGAATGACCATCCTTGAAGTAATATCCTAAAACTTTATAATCCTTATCTAATGGTAAGATAATAACAAAACTGCCTACTGGCATTTATTTTAACTCCTATTATTTAAATGAAAACAAGATTGATATTATTTATTATCATCATAATTATTTAAGGTTCTTTACGACTAATGATTCTATTTGTTTCTTCCCGAATTGATTGAATCACATTTAATAATTGAGCATAATATAAATTATTGGACACCACTTTCGCAGCTTGTCTAATAATATCAATTGCTTTCTTTTCTTCTTCAGTAATGACTTCTATTGATTTTTTATCATATAATTCTTTAATTTGGGAGTTAAAATCATTTGAAATTTCTTGAATACTTTCACCTGACTTCATTCGGAATTGTTTTAATACTTCAACTATTAGCCTAATGTTTTCATTAACAGATATTGTTTCTTCTGAAAATTTCTGCGACATTGTCTGAATTGCTGTACTCATTTGATTTATTTGAGCAATTGTTCCACCTAAAGAAGAAGTAATTTGATTAATTTTAACAATCATTTCTTCTAATAATTTTTCAGCCATAATATTCAACATTTATAATTTATTGAGATATACATCATAGTTTACTTGGTGCTTGATCCTTCAAGTTTTTTACAGAATTTATTGCTTCAGAAAGAAGAAGGTTTACGGTTTCCTGATTTAACACTTCTTCTGATAATTTTTCAAATTCTTGTAATTTAGATATTAGTGTTTGGAGAGCATCTAAACCTAAACCTACTTGAAGTTTTTTTAATTCATCTTTTGTCCCTTCTCCGATTTCTCTTAATACATCTATATGATTATTTTTTGTTACATCGATTTCTTTGGTGAATTCTTCTAATTTAACATTCAGATTTGTTAGTTTTTGTTCAATATTTTGATTTAATCCATCTAAAGAAGAATTCAATGCTTGAATTGATTGCCCTAATTGAGCAATTCTTTTGTATATATTCTGTAGCAAGTCTGTAAGCATTTCTGCCATATTTAACACCCTATATTTAAATTATTCGAATTATTATTTTATATTTCAATTATAAATATAACAGAGCACATCAATAAAAAAATTTTTATGTTTTTATGCTTTTTGAGTTTATAATATTATTAAAAATTAAAAAAAAAAATTTGGGCCATTAGCTCAGCCTGGTTAACGAGGTTTTTCGAGCTTGGTCAAAAAGCGCAGGTCTTATAAATGGCCTATGGACATACACTTAAAAAATTGTCCATAACAGTAAAAGCCTGAGAGCCGGGGTTCAAATCCCCGATGGCCCATTTCATTACTTCCCTTGTATAACCCGGTGATATTCTTGCTTCTCGGTTTCCTTTTGTTGCTTGTAGGATTGTTTTTGTTAAGGGCCCGATCTTTTTCTCTTTTTAATTATTATATCATAAAATCGTTAAGAATCTAAAAATAACCAAGATTAGGATTTCATTTTTCCAAATTTGAAGTGATCAGGTTTAAAATCCATTTCTTAATTTGCATTAGATTTTTAAGTAATCCGGGAACAAGATTTTCTGGAAATGTTTTTTCTTGATCCAATAGTTGTACTTTAGACATCCACTTGTTCAATGCTAATTGTACCAAACTCGCTCCTTCAGCCTCCATAAATATCGGTACAACAGCAGCGCTTTCTCTTGCATCACCTATTGCAAAGTATATTTTTCGATTATGGTCTTTAATAATGACATGGTTTGCGCACTCATCCAGTTTTCTTTCAACTAAAATTATTTTTAATAATTGGGTTTTAACATCCTTCTCCTTTCCAGCAAAAACTTGTTTTCTTCTTTGTAAGCTTGGGTGTAAATCAGTTATTAATTTCTCGCCAGTAGATCCTTCTGGAAAATATTTCTTGATTTTTAAACCATTTTCTAAGGCATCAATCGTTATGAATTTCTTGCTATTTAAATACAAAATTGCTTGTGCTCCAGTAGCTTCACTTGGAGATAGTTTTATGAATATACTTCTTGTGGTGATTGAATTGCATGTATGATAAGCCAATTCAAAAATTTCTCTCGAAGATAATGGATTAGCGGGTTCATTTACTTCTTTAAACTGCCATTGAGTAGAAATAATATCATTAAATTGAGTTAAAAGGCGATTTTCCATTCTATCACAAATCTTTTTTTTATTATAATATTGTTCTTCTCATTTTTAATTTTTTTTGATTTTTTATTCAATAATCAAGAATAATCAAGAACTAAAATACTATTTTTTCATAATTTGGTGATAAGCTTTATCAAAGCGTTCTACTGCAACGGTAATATCTTCTTTTGTGGCACCAATTGCTGCATTCATTACAATATAAGGAGTGTTATAATTTGCACTACACGTACCAAAAGCTTTATCAGAAGGATCATGGACACGTGGACCTGTAACTCTCAAATTATAGAGCGCACCACCCAGAGCAGATAATTGTTCTTTTTTAAGATTTTTTAACGTGACTGCTACAGCAACAGGATTGAATACTTCTAAAATTCTTTCATTATATTTAAGTGCAACTTTACTTAATTTTTGTTCTAAAATATTTCTATTTTTCTTTTGAATCTCTTCCAATTCTTGATACCCCTCAATGCCTAAAGAGAGCATTGAGATGAGACAATTTACAACAGGGGAAGCTGAAGCACGACCTGCATAAGTTTGGCTAATCTTTTTAATGGTTTCTTTATATGGGGATGCTATAATCGCACCTCCGACGGGCGTAAGAAGATTTTTATCAGTTGATTGTATTACCGCATCAATTCTTCCAGCATCGATACCCGATCTGATAATTTTCATCCATTCAGGGCTTTGAACACCATAAGCATTAATAACCACATGAACTAATTCATGCTCTTTAGCAAGCTTACTAATTTCCTTAATATCATCATTTTCTCTGGGAGGGAAAAAACTTGTTAAAGATATTATTGCAAAACAAGTATCGTCAACATTTTTTTTAATATCTTCGATAGGGATTCGAACTGCATCTCCAAAAATTTTACCTTTAACTATTTTAGCTCTTGCACCAACCATTTCAATACTTTTTAAAATGGAATTATGATCAATCTGAGGGATTATTACTGTTCTTTTATGTATCAGATCATCATTGTTCCAATCAGGTTTGAGAGCTGCTAATGTTAAAGCTAATGACATTCCCGTACATATAGGTAGCACGATTGCTTTATTAATGTTTGGAAGACCGAATTTTTTAAGAAAATCACGTGCTAAATAATTAGCAATTTCATACAATATGGATCCTCCTGGCGCTTTGGGTTGTGGAGCTGTCAAAAAACCGCTCCTACCAATACCATGACAAAATCCAGCAGAAGTTTTGAGGTGTAAATTTGAAGCGATTCTTGCCTCTCTTTCACCAACCCTCGCAGCTTTATCATCCTTATCAGTATCCATATTAGAAAGTATTTGGAGTAAAAATTCAATTTGATCATCATTCCATGGCTTGAGTGGAACCGATTTTTGTTCAAAAAGCACCTTAATTGGATGTAGGAAATTATTTAATACGAGTTGACCTCTATTCAACATGTTTTGAGGAATATTGGTGTTTTTAAAATGATCTATTAGATCGTTCAGATTAACCATTAATAATCACGATAAATTTATAGAAATGGCGGCCCTCGAGCGGAATCGAACCGCTATCCCTCCGCAGGATAACTGGGTTTGAAGCCCAGTGTCAGAGACCACCCCAACCGTCAAGGGCCTTGATTAATTATTTTGTTATTTTATATAAATATATTAAAGTAAATCTAATTTACGATCCTATCTTCAAGATCTTTACAATTTACTCTTCTACATCCTGGAGTTTTTAATCCTAAATCATAAACTTTATCAATAAAATTAGCAATAATATGTGACGTGGCACCAAAAATCATGTATTTTTTATTATCTGCTGTTTTATAATTAAATTTCCCCACACCTATGAGATCATCTTTTAGATAATAAGTTCTTTCCCTATAATTGTTTCGATTAGCAAAAAATCTAACTGGAATGTTCACAATCTCTTGAACTTCTCCTTCTTGTTTCTTCATTTCTAATCTTTCATTTACATATCCTACAAATGGAGTTATGATGAATCCCTTTGGTGTTAAATGATCATCAATACATCCCAAAATAGTTAGTTGACTAGGTGAAATCGCTAATTCTTCCATGAGTTCTCTTTGTGCTGTATCTCGATATGTTTTATCACTCTTAGGATCATATTTTCCTCCGGGAAAGGACATTTCACCAGAGTGTTTATCTTTTTGGTGCTTAGTTCGACGAATTAATATCAAATCATAAGGTCGTTCGGCATGAGGAACAATCAAGAAAATTACAGCCGAATGAATGAATTTTTCGTGATCTAATGATAATCTCTCAGGTGAATTAAATTGTTTTAATTTAGAGCGAATAAATTCCTCATCAAATATGTATGTGTTTTTAGACACTTTTCTCTCAAAATTTCTTCATGATTTGGTTTCTATATTTAATATACTCCTTTAAATGCTTGATTTTATCTAATTTAAATCTCTTTAATCCAAGATCAGATAATGTAAAGCCATATACTTTTTCAATAAAAGTGACGATCATATATGCGGTCGCTCCCCAAATAGTATAATGTTTACCATCATTTTGATTAACATAATTAAAATAAAATATGGGAAACTTATGACCTTCAATATCAATTGGTTGTTCTCTAAAATTCTGTTTATTGGTAAAAAAATCAATAGGGATCTTCAAGATTTTTTGTACTTCTCGCTCATCTCTAACTAATTCTTGATTCCTATTGATTATTCCTACATATGGAGTTATTATATATTTTGTCATTGTAGGAAAATCGTCTAAACATCCTAGAACCTTTATATTTTCTCTATAAACGCCTATTTCTTCTTCAGTTTCTCTCAGAGCGGTGTCCTTCATGGAATTGTCTGTAATAGATTCGAATTTTCCACCAGGAAATGACATCTCACCCCTATGACGAGTTCCCCTGTCCGAGCGATGTATTAGGATTAATTCATAAGGCTTATCTTCATATGGTATTATTGGAAATAAGATAGCAGAAGGAGTAAAGAAATCGTCATCCAAAGTAATTCTAGAATGAGAATTACAGGGATAAAGATTCTTTCTTATATTGGTTTCATTATAACATAAATTTCGAGAATCCATTTGCTATTAGATAAAACTTTAAGATGGTGATTAATTAAAATAAATAATAATTGATTCTAATAAAATTTTTAGAAAGATGATATGAATGAAACTCCCAAAAGAATTAAGAGAAAAAAAAGATCTTGGAAGCGCTACTACTAAACAGCGATCTTGTAGTGTTAAAAATTGTAATGAAAATGCTATTCGCTCCTTATCAGAAAATAAGTGGAAATCTTTTGTTGAAAAAGCTGACTTGAAATACATAGAAAATAAGCATCATAAAATTTATCTTTGCAAAAATCATTATAAAGAATCCAATAAGTATCGGAAATCACAAGAAAAGCTTTATCAAAAGAAGGGGTTTCTAGATGATTCTGTTTCAGGGGCAAGAGTGAAACGTTATGATTAATTCGTAAATATTACGATTATTTTTATTATATTGAAGCCATTTGATCGTAAATGGATGAAATTAAATTGAATTCACCTTCCAAAATACCAATTGTTAGCAGGAATAAAGCAAATAGTAAGATTATGAAACCAATTAACTTTTTTCTCATGATGATCACATTTTTAAATATTTGAGAGAAATTAAAATTTATTTATTTCACTTGATTAGTTTTTCTAAAGTTTTAATTTTAACATTAACTTTTTTAACTTTCAATTCTAATTCCTTATCTTTGGAAGTGAAATCATCTTGAGTAATTTCTTTGGAATGAAATCTACCCTTGTTAAGATTTCGATCAGATTGAGCTTCTACTTTTTCTAATTTTAATTCTTTTATCCATAAACTCATTCCAATTATAAGATCTTTTCTCTCTTGTTCCAAATCTTCTTTTTCTTGTTTATATTTATCTCTCAAAGTCTCAAAAGAATCCTTATCAACTTTGTGTAGTTTATGTTCTTTAGTTAAGTTTTTTAATTGAAAGATCTTGGTTTCCATATCTCTTTTGATCCTTTGGACAATAAATGGATCATCCATTTTTTGTTTGAGATCGCTTTCCTTTTGTTTCATTTCATTGATAAGCGTCTTGATTGCTTCAAGTTTGACATTTAAAGATTCTTTATATTGCTCATCATATTCATATGCTGGATCTTTTAATGATTTCTGCAAATCTTTTAGCTTGGTGATTAAGATTTCTTTATTAAGCTGAATATCATTATATTCAATGTAAAAAATCATTTGCTCCTTAACTTCAAAAGGAAGGGGTTTTTCAACGATTTTATCTCCATTTTTCTCTTTTCCCTTCTTCTTTTCTTTTTTCTCTTCCTTGATTTCGAGTTCTTCCTCACTATCATCTACGAATTCGATTACAGTATCTTCTTTTGGTAAAATTTCCTGACGTTGAGGTTTTTTTCTTGGTTTAGGTTCTTGTTTTTGTTTATCAGGAAGATCTCTTAAAACAGGCTTACCGCAGATGATGCAAAATTTATCGCTATCCTTGATTGGGTTACCACAATACACGCAATATTTAGAAGGCATTTTTCCTCACAATTTTATGGTTTGAAAAATAAAAGATTACTATAAAATAAATTAAAATTCATTCAATTAAATTTTATTGGAGTCCAATATTCGGTTTTATCATATAGATTTTCAATAGTTATAGTTCTTTTACTACCTATATATATATTTTAAAATATTAAAAACCAATATTGCGAATTAATCATTAAATATTGTTTAAATATGTATAATGTTGAAAATAAGATTCCTATTCATATCGGCTTATTTGGTCATATAGACTCTGGGAAGACGTCAATTGCAGCAATATTAAGCGAATTTATTTCAACTGCAGGCATTGATGCTCATCCGCAAAGTAAAGAAAGAGGGATCACTATAGATCTGGGGTTTACTAGCTTTATTTTAGATGATTATTTAATAACATTGGTAGATGGCCCGGGACATGCTGATCTAATAAAAATCAGTGCTTCTTCAGTTGAAATCATTGATATTGCAGTGATTGTAATAGATATTAATAAAGGTCCTCAAGTTCAAACTGGAGAACATATAGTCATGATTGAAGCCTTAGAAATAAAGGATATAATAGTAATCTTAAATAAAATTGATTTATTTAAGGGAAATCTTGATAAAGAAATTGAAAAAATTGAAGATTTCTTCAAATCAACATCTTATGGTTCTAATATATCGATTTATACAGTTTCTGCAAAACAGAAAAAAGGTATTGAAGAGTTAAAAAAAGGTATTTTAACAAAAATTAAACAATTAAAAATCAAAAGAGATGTCGAAGGTCATATCATATTGCCAATTGACCATCATTTTTCCATTAAGGGAAGAGGTGCTGTAATCACAGGTACTTTATTAAAGGGTACTTTATCATTAAATCACAAATTAACCATACTACCTATTAATGAAGAAGGACGGGTGAAATCAATTCAGATATTCCACAAGGACTTTATTTCTGCTAAAGCGGGAGATCGCGTGGGAGTAAATTTGAAAGGGATAGATATCAATAAAGTATATAGAGGCTGTTATGCAACGGATGATCCCAAATTGTTTGAATATTGCGACCTTGTTGAGATCAGAGTGAAGAAGAATCGTTTATTTAAACCGGATATACCTTTTGGTACCCAAGTACATTCAACCATTGGGATGTTTACTTCTTCAGGTTTTATTTATCCTTATAAAGAAGACAACGGTAAATTGTTGGAAACATCTATTTTAAAAGAAAATCATAACTTTTCTGCTTTTTTATGGTTAAATGAGAAAATTCTATTTGCTAAAGAGAAATCTCGAATATTATTAAGTAGATTGGATCTCCCTCCAACATCATTGAGGATTTTAGGTGCTGCTGAATTAATTAAAATTCATAGTGACCCCCCCAAATTATATCGAATTAAGACAAAAAGAGGGAAGATACAAAACCCAGATCATTCCCAAGGTATTGTATGCTCAGGTTTAGCTCAAAGCTTAATTGGAGCAAAAAAAGTGATTGGAAAAAGACTTGAACCGCCATATACTAAAATTCTTAGCTCTTTTGGCACAAAAGGAGCTGTAATTATCGGAATTGAAAGAGATGAAAATCACCAAAAAACAGAAGTGAAAAAAGGAGATAAGGTAATACTAAAAGAGCTTAGAAGTTTTAGCTTGAAATCTAAAAAAGATTTAAATGTTCAAAACTAATTATATTATTAAGTGAGGTTATCATAATGGAAGATTTTCAACTATCAGAGTTAAACATTGATCCAGAAATTCTTGCGGACTTAATGCGTAAATTAGAGAATTTAGAAAGTTCGACTGATTTAGAAGGGACTGCTATAGTATCAAAAACAGGTTTAAGGATAGCAAGCTCTGAAACTGCCGATGTCGTTGCAGATATTTATAGTGCAAGCCCAGCTACTTTAATATCGTTAGGAGAAAAGATTAGCGTGGGATTAGGTCAAGGAGATTTGAGAGAAATTGTCATTAGAGGCATAAAAGGCTATACTATTATTTTAGTAGGATCTGTCGAAAATGATTTCATGTTATTTACAAATTGTAAGAAAGGCTATAAATTAGGGTATTATTTTCATAAGATACGAAAAGCGTTTAAAGCCATGGAACCTATACTTCAGCAAATTCAGAGCCAAACATAAATCTTCTTTTTAACTCCGTTGCCATTTGACAACATCTCCGTCCTTTAAAGAATATACATCAGATCCCACTCCTGGAGCGTTACCATTAATGAAATATAGCCAGTTTCCACCCAATCCATCTATAGTTCTTACAATAATACCCCATCCAAAGTCATCGTATTGAAGATCGCACCACTGATTCAAAGCATCAAAAGCGGTTGTTTTTCCTCCACTAAGTGTAAAATTTTCCTGTGTTTTAATCGTACCGTTATTATAATCCACGATTAGTGTTATATTTTCAACCATTTCGAGTTTATCTGGAGTTTTATACAAATTGAAATTAATTAATATCAATAATGAGAATAGAGATACTCCAATTATAGCAATTAATATGTATTTTTTCTTTTGTTCCATAAACTTCTCACATATAAAAATTAAAAAAAAAAGAAAAATCTATTTATATCTTCTTAATTTGTCTTTTAACCTTCTTGATTATTAACGTTGAGGCTAATATAATCCCTATTCCTAAAACTATTGGGATGTAGGATGGAATTAAATCATTAGGTGTTGCAGGTGGATTCGTTGTTGCAGGTGGAGTAAATCCTATTAATGTCATTTCTAAACTAAAACTTCCCACATCGGTATCAATCCATTGCAGGAGCCCCGTCTTTTTTTCATAAATAAAGTGCGTTTTTTGTTCAAATCCTCCAACTTGATCATAAGAGAGGCCAATGGTTAGCTCTGTTTCTATAATTGAAACCTCACCCGGATTTGCTGCATTTAATGCCTTTTCTCTTATGAAAGTGATATTATTGATCATCGGAATTAAGAATCCTGATTGTAAATCTCCATAACCTATTCCCATTTGGATAGCGGCTTCTCTATTAGATATGTTAGTCAAACTAATTTGAGGACCAATTGGACCAAAATATCCATCATAATATACTTCGATGTCTAGCCAAGCTCTCTTTAAATCTAATGGAAAGGCATCAGAGGCCCAAATTGGTTCATTCGAA
>DAOUVJ010000096.1 GCA_030667705.1 Promethearchaeota archaeon
AATTTTCTTAGCTCGAGATTCTAATTTTTCGTTTACATCCTTAACATCAATTTCAAGCTTTTTTTTCAATTCACCATTCTCTTCTGTAAGCTTATACACTTGATCCGCTAATTTTTGGAATGTTTTTAAGTTCAATTCTTCAATCCTTTTAGTTATTATGCTTCACCTCTTTTCGTTCCATTTGAATCATTTTCTAATTCTGAAGAAGGCAGTTTACTTTCCAAATTAAGAACAGTGTTTAATTTTAATATGAAATCATCTTTTAGAACTTCCAGCTCTGAAGAAGTCATGTCGATTTTCTTTAAAAGCTGATCGATAGGAGAACCCCTTATATCAAGAATTGAATCTCTTATAACTTCAAAATTCTCATAAAAAGCTTTTATTACATCAGTTTTTATTTTTTCTAATTGTAATTTGTTATCTATGGAAATTACCAGAGTTTCATTTTCATCAATTTCTTCCTCTTCTTCTTCTATAACTTTTTTACGAATTTTAGGAGTAATTTTTTTATGAATTGTACTAGAATCTATGGAATCTAAATTAATTATTACTCTTGTTAAATCCTCTTCCTTTTTATCTATTAAATTTAGGAATGAAGTGATTATATTCTTGAATTGAGCGGTAAAACCCTCTGATTCAAGCTTTTTCAGATATTTATAGATCATCAACTCGAATGCTTCAACAACATTATCTTGAGTTTTAGCAGAAGTAAGTATCAATGGATATCCATTTAGGTGATTTTGATTCAGATCATTTATTAATGTTTCGAAGGACTCGGGTTTAATTAAATCAGACTTATTTCCTAGATATATTACCAAACAATCTGGGGATTTCTCTTTAATCTTATTTAGATATACTTTTTGAAGTTCAATAGTGCTTTCATTAGGATTAGATAAATCAAATACTAAAAAAGCAGCATCAATATTAGCATAGAAAGAAGGATTCAATGGATTAAATGATCTCTGACCTCCAATATCCCATATATTTACTCTTAGATGTTCATTCTCAAATTCATATTGCTTCCTTGCAATGTTGCTTCCTATGGTTGGAATGTATATACTAGGGAATGTTTTCCCCGAAAATAGGTTGACGATTGAAGTTTTCCCTACACCGCCTTCCCCTAAAACAGCGAGTTTGAGATTAATTTCATTGATCGACTTCATAAAATCTAAACTCTCATTATCGATTTAATTTAATTATAATAGGAGGTCTATTTAAATCTACATTTTAGTAATATTGGCATTATTTTTATATCTAATATAGAAAATTTCATAATCGTCAATATTATTCTGTGGAGCAGGTATACTTTTTAACGTGGATGAACTTAGGCTATATCTTTTTGATTTGCAAATTTTTTATAGGCATAAATAATACGTTGAATAGCTGTAATGTTCGTTCCAATTGCTAGAAGTACCATCGTCCACCAGATAGCGTAAGGAAACCATATTTGAAGAATAGTGCCTATTAATAATATCGGAACCCTATCTGTACGTTCTAATAAGCCAATACCATATAAATTTTCGATTCCTAAGGCCTCGATTCTCGCTCTCGTATAAGAAGTAAGAAAAGCTCCTAATAGTGCGATCATACCTATTTCAAATGATGTATAGGCGCCTATTATCGTTCCAATAAAAAGAAAAAAATCACCAATTCTATCCAAAGTCGAATCTAAGAAGGCACCATAAATTGTAGGTCCTTGAAGTCTTGCAATTGTCCCATCTAGTTGGTCAAAAAATTCTACAATAAATAAGAAAGCAATGATAAATGGTAATGATCGGAAATAAAACCCAATGAATGTCGCTATAGCAGAAAACATGCCTAGTACAGTAAATGCATTAGCAGGAATTTTTTTAAGTTTACGAGCTAATGGCAGTAAGAGTTTTTCAGAAAACTTTTTCACTTGTAAGAGCATGAAAAAAACAAATTTTATTCATTATTAATAGTCTTTCTTAGGTGAAGGTAAAAATAAAGTTTTACTGATCTAAATTATAAACTATAAAAATTAAAATTAAAAAAAAGAAGATTAAATTCCATAGATTGGATAGAATTTTTCCTCAAGATATTTTAAAAAGTAATCTGGATTTAAATCTTCCCCGGTTATTCGGTTAATGAGGTCATTCGCCCTGTAAATACTGCCATGTTGATGAACGTTTTCTCTTAAATAAGTGAGCAAATTAGAAAATTCACCTTTTGCATAGTCTTCTGGTAAAGAGGGTTGCTTTTTAAGTGCATCACTATAGATTTGTGAAGCATATAAACTCCCTAAGAAGTAAGTTGGAAAGTATCCAATTAATCCCCATCCCCAATGAATGTCTTGTAGTACTCCTTCAGCATCGTCAAGCGGAGTTAACCCTAATAATTCTTCAAATTTTGAATTCCATACTTCGGCTAATTCATTTACTTGGATTTTTCCTTCAATCAGATCTTTTTCTATTTCAAATCGCAGAATTATGTGTAATCCATATGTAACTTCATCAGCATTTACTCTAATGAAGGAAGGTTTTACAACGTTAATAGCTCCATAAAAATCCTCCAATGGATAATCTTTTAAGTTTTCCGGGAAATATTTTTGAAAAGTTGGATACCAATATTGCCAAAATTCCTTACTTCGTCCAACAATATTTTCCCACATTCTTGATTGACTTTCATGAATGCCCATTGAACACCCATTAGCTAATATTGTATCATGGATTTCTTTTTTAAATCCCATATCATATAATGCATGTCCACATTCATGAATAGTTCCAAATATGCACTCGTTGAGGAAATCTTCTGTTGTTCTTGTTGTAATCCTAGTATCTACAGAGGAAAGAGAGCTTGTAAATGGATGAGTTGATCTATCTTGTCGACCATGAGTGAGATCAAAATTGAGTTTCTTAATCATCTCAACGCTTAGCTTAAATTGTTCATCCACGTCATATTTTTTTCTTAAAATTGCTTGTTTAGGTTTGCTTGATGAGGAGTCCAACTTTTTAACAAAAGCAACTAATTTTGGTTTTATTTTGTTGAATATATTAGCAATCCAATCGTACGTCGCTCCAGGTTCAAATAAATCTATCAAGGTTGAGTATAAATCTGGATGTGTGGCAAGTTTTTCTGCTTGTTCTATTTGCAAAGCCACATTTTTTTCTAATAATGGTACAAAAGTCGATCCTTTGAGCTTCTTCTGCTCCCTCGCTTTTTTCCAAGCTTCAACCGCTTCTGCTCCCGTTTCAGTAATATCCATTACTAATTTTTCAGGTAATTTTGTTGCTAACAAGTGATCTCTTTCTGATTCTCTGACCATTGCTGATTCCATATCGTTCAAGTCATTAGTTTTCTTGGCTTCTTGAATTAATTCACTTACTTTTGATGATGTTAATCTTTGATGAATTAATTTTTGTACCAAGGAAAGTTGTTTTGCTCTTCCCGATACTGAACCACTTGGCATGTATGTTTGCTGATCCCATGAGAGTACTGAACTGACAAATTGTAACCTTTTAATTTCTATAAAATATTCCTTTAAATCATTAATAGCTGTCATTATTTTTTACTCTTTTAAAATTGATAAAAGTTAAGCATTTTAGTATGAAGAGAAAAAAAAAGTTTGTCATTTGATAAAGAACTGCTAATTAACTTTTTTATATTCGAGATGTTAATTATTATAAGATCAATAAGAAGAGAAATAAATGCATGATAGAAATAATTGTTAGTATTATTAGCGCTGTTTTTTTAGCAAGCTTATATTTTTATTTAACCAGAAAAATAAAAAATCACACTCACATTCTATTGATTTCAATGAGCTTACTTGTAGCGTTACTATTATTTAATTTACTACTCAATGCACCTATTATTAATTTTATAGTTACATTTACGACATTTGCGATTCTTCTTCTTTTCGTTTTGGAGATAATTAAATCATCAAATTCTTTATTTAACGGTGAAACTATATTTCAAGAAGAAGAAACCAAGGAGTAATTATCATAAAAGAGAGTTAACCATGCTAGCTATACTATTATTAATCAAAATTGTCATTATCTTAGTAAGTGGAATATCCATCTTTTTCATAAACGAACAAAAAAAAAGAAAGAAAATCATATTTTGGATAATATCTTCTTCACTCATTATCAATACATTTTCCTTGTTTATAGCATTATTCATGAATTTACAATTTCACGAGTTTTATCTAATTATTGATGGAAATGTTCTACTTATTATAGAATTTATACTGTTAGGAGGCATGTTTTATGCCATACTATCCAAAAATAATGATAAAAAATCAATAAATATGCCAATTCATGATGGAATTTCATTATTAATTTTGGCTGGAATTATAGGTATTGTTTCATCTTCGCATTTATTAATTTTAATTTCATGGTTTGCTTTTGTGCTTATTTTATTAGGTGTTAACCTTTTTTATGGGGAGATAACTATAGATTTCAAAAATTGTATTCCATATTTTTTATCTATTGGAATTAGTCTAGTTGCACTCTCCATATTCAGTATCATTATTTTCCTTGATACTGGAACTATTTATATCATTGATATTATAAGCATTGGCGTATCTAGTGAATTAAATTTTATTTGTATCATTCTGATTATAATTGGGTTTGGCATACCATGTGGAATATTTCCTTTTGGAGTATTTCATTTAAAGAAAGTATTCCAAGATGGATCTTATCACAACCTACTTTTTTATTTCATGATAAATTATTCGATAATTTTCAGTTTATTTAGATCGTTTCAATTTTTTGAGTTTCTGCCTTTAGGATATGGATTAATTGTAACAATCATTTCAATCCTGGGTATTATTACTTTTTTCTATATTTTATTAAAAGAATTATTCTTTTCTTTAGAAGAACAATCTTTTTCTCTTAAAAGTATAATGGGGTATTCAATAACGGGAGATTTTAATAATATCTTAATGCTACTCTCGATCTCATTATTAAGACCGGGTAATATAAGAGAAACGTATTTAGATGGACTTTTTTTAATTTTTTCTTTATTCATCTTAATTAAAATGTTAATTCTTTTTGCTTTACATCCAATTATCTTAACGTATGAGGATGATCCTATAAGAAAAGAGAAGGATAGGATATATTCAAGATTATTACAATATTTGTTATATCTTACAGGGGCAATAATCGCATTTCCTTTAAGTTTTTATTCTTTTTGGATATTAAATGAAGTATCAAATGTTCCAGAGGTCCAATCCAATTCGGCGTTTACTTTTCTCATTGTATTCATTATAGTTTTACACTTACTTTATAACATGATTTCTCTAATAACTATATCAACCATTAATCTCGAATCTTACAATAATAAAATTCTTAAAACTGAAAAGAAAGAGTCACATTTATCTCATATTAGTTTTGAGAGTAAAATCGTTATAAGTTTTACTTTAGTTTTATGTTTCTTAGTCAATTTCTTGTTTTTCTTTAATGTCTTTTCTTAAATGCTTCTTTAATTGAAATAAGATTTTAAATCTTAAGTTCGTTCTTTACGAATACATCAGCTACCATTTCAAGATCTTCACTTGTGATGGAACGAGATAATGCTGTTTGTAAATCAGTAATTAATTGTTGACATAAATTGATGCTTAAGGAACTTCCCCTTTGTTCAATAAATATTTGTAATTCTGATGGGTAATCAATATTGCTAATTGCTTTATTGTCAGTTGATTTTTCAATTATAAAAGCATTATTCTCTTTTGGTTTATCTGGTGTAAATTCTTTTTGTTTTGGTTTAATTTTAATTTTGATATCATCTGGCGTTAAAAATAGAGTTTTCTTTTTGACTTCTTTAGTAAATAGAGTGAGATCTTCAATTTTTGATGTTTCTTGACTGATATCCTCTTCTTTTTTTGGTGGCGGGGAGATTTCAGGCGTAATAGATCCTGTTACATCTCTTAATTGATGGGTAGGTAAACTTTTCACCATTGGTTTCTGAGAAAATGATATTCTTTCAGGTGCTCTAAACTTCTGCTTGCTTTCGCGAATTTTCCTTAATTTAGTTTGTTCTTCTAGCTTTGTTTGTATTTCTTTTACTTTTTTTTTTAATGTTTGAATATAGCTCAGATCTTGATATTGATCGCAAATTTTAATCAGTTCTTTATATTTTACTATTGATAGTACAAATTTTCCTTCTAGTTCTAATCTTTTTGCTTGTTGTATCATTTCTGGGAAATTATTAGGCAAAGATTCTTTAAATTTAAGTGTTTTTGATATAATCAAATCAAGTTGTTGTTTTACGTCTGGATCAACTAATGATAATTCAATAAAATCATCTATGATGAATTTTAATTCATTCTTAATTAATTTCATATCAGAATCTTCTACCAGATCTCGCTTATTACCAATAATTAAAAATTTGGATAATTTTCCTTCTTGCTTTTGAAAGGTTTTAAAATGTTCTATCACTCTTAAGTGGTAATTTGAGAGATCAAACAAGAGGATTATGAGATCAGAACCACCAATAAATTTAGGCCATAGAAGTGAAAAATTATCTTTAAGTTGAAAATCCCATATATCAAAATGTACGTCATTTGACATGTAATTTGATACAACAGCAAAATTCATTATTTCTTTAGTTTCACCTTTCTTAAGAATGTAAAATAATTCTGTTTTTCCAGCATTTGTTGGACCAATGATTGTTATTTTAGAATTAAGTCCTTGCTGTAATGGTCTCAAGTATTCAATAAAACTTTTTTGATGAGATGTAGATTCCAAAATCTCATTTGGTAACGGAAATATTTCATTGAATTTATCAATAGTTTTGAGTATTATAGGTTCAACTCTATTTAAGTTATCTACGAGATCAGTTATAAACATGAACAAGACAGCCTTACTGGAACGGTGGAATATTTGATAATTAGTAACAGGGCGATGAAATGTTTTTCCAGGCATCGGCAAATCTAAATGCGATTGAATGATTTTTGTAACATTTGTTAATTCCTCGTCCCCAAGACCCATTGCATAAGAATGATTAAATATACATACATTCTTATGAAATATATGAATTTGTCTTAACATGATCTTCAGTTATATGATAATTAAGGGATATCAAATATTCTATATAATCATATAAAAAACGCTTACTAATATATGTTAATATCATATGAGCCTAAAAGTTTTAGCATCAATTAAGGGTGACATCAGAATCATTCTTATGCAGAAACCAAATATTAGCTATTAATTAATTGAAATGAAAGATTTTTTTTACCTTGAAATGTTTATAGAATTAAATTCTGAACATTAAAATTTTCTGATCAATTTAATGCCTTTAACATCAACTCACTTAAGGAACTTATTAAAGGATTCGCAATTGGATAAGGAAATTGATGAACTTACTGTTTTAATGGTTAAAAGGATAAACAAGCTTTGCTTTGAAGAATGCCAAATTGATAGAATTGCTTGCACTCTCCAACCTCGATGTAGGCAACGATGGCTATTAAAATTAAGATTACTAAACAAATTAACTTTAGATGATCAGCCTAAATTTTGCTATTCGGTCCATAAAAATATAATTTTTCGTGATTTTTTTAACAAAACAGTTGTTTATAAGCCAACTGATGCCTATTTATACACGATTGATTTCTTGGATGTTTTTTTTCATGGGGATTATCGAAAATTAAATCAATATTTTTCAAAAAAACAATTTAGAGATTGTATTAAAATCTTTAAAGATAGAATCAATAATAGGGACGAGCATTTTCATTATTTATTGTCAGATAAAAAAAATTTCATGATATTCAAATTTGAAGAAAAAATTCATATAATGTTTCTTAATAAAAATTATGTATTATGTAATGCCAATAGATATAATATAACTAATGTAGAATTACTAAAAGGAATATGCGAATTATTTGCTCGACTCTACTTTCCAGAATTCAAATTAAAATTAGGAACTGATAATCAAATTGAAATTAAAAGCATAATTCCCGAAGATATTTTACTAAAAGTGAATAATGAACCCCCTGAAACAATAGATAACAAAATTGATGATTATTTTTGGAATATTCTTTCAAATGACCTTGATGCTTTAAGTCAACATTGTAAAGAAATTAATTTATATAGTAATAAACAAAATGATTTCGTTATAAAAATTCACATTGATGTGAATTCTAAAGATTTTGATGCTAAGATTTTGCGATATAGAGATTTACGATTAATTTTTAATATTATTTATCGGTTTTATAATGATTATTACATAATATGGGCTTAGATTTAAAATGAAGTGATAGTGATTAAAATGAGTGAAGATAAAGATAAACAGGATCCAGAATTAACTAAAATTAAAGACTTCATCCACGATGGAAGATTTGATGATGTTGTTCAAATAATAGCACTGTATTTGGGTGATGCTACGGATGAAGATTATTTAGATCGTTTAGAAAACCTAATCGAGACAATATTAACTCAACATGGTGGTAGAACTGTTTTAAGATTTTTAATTGAGCAATTAATTATAGATTTACCATCATTATTAGAAAATCTATCAAAAAGAGACTCCGTCCTAAGATATTCATTTCTACTTTTATTAAAACCATCATGTGAAAATGAATGTGATTTATTCTTACCCTTCATTGAAGATTTAATAAATTCAGAAGATCCTAATATTCGTGAGGCCGCATTACAGTTGGTTATTTTCATGGCAGGAGGTGATAAAAGTATTGATGATGAGTCGCTTGTTAACACAATTTCTAATAAGTTAACTGATGAAAAAGAATTTATTGTGGAGAAAGGTGTTCAAACACTTAAAGCAATCGGTAAATCTAACCCATCTTTAGTCACAAGAGTCCTAACTAATCAAGTAAAAGAAAATGCAGAGAATGAAGAATTAAAAAAAGGAGCAGATTTAGTACTAAAAGCGATATTCTCAGTCGATCAAATTGAGGAAATGGTTGAAGAAGAACTTACAGAATCAGAGATCATTGAAAAAGCAGAAGATGAAATTAGTGATAAAGAAATTGAATTAAAGAAGAAAGAAATCGAGCTGAAGAAAAAGAAACTTGAACTTGAAGAAAAACTCATGAAAGAAAAAGAAAAAAGTTTGAAATTAAAAGAAAAACTAATTGATAGAGAAGTTGAGATCATCCCTGACCTTGAAGATTTACCAAAAAAAATAAAAAAACAAATCAAGAAGGATGAAATTGAGATATTTGATAAAGAAATTGAACTTAAAAAGAGAGATATTGAGATAAAAAAGAAGAAAATTGAAATTGAATTAAAAGAAAAAGAATTTGAAGAAATATCTATTCAAGAAAGAGAAAAGGCACTTAAAATAAAAGAAAAATTATTGGAAAAAGAATCTGAGCTATCTAATGTAGAAATTGAGATGCAACAGAAAAAAATTGAAGATAAGGAGAAGAAACTTAGAGAAACGGAATTAAAACGTGCAGAAGAACTTTTTAAAGAATTAGAAGAAGAAAAACGGAAAGAAGGATTTGAATAAATTAATCTAAGTTATCTTCTTTATCCAACTCATCAAAATCGATGCTTGATTGAGGCTTATTTTCAGCTATTGGAGCAGCATGTAACCTTCTTACTAATTTTCTTACACTTTCCAATCGCATGCTATCTTGTGGCAATCCTAATTGTATTTTTTTTGCGAGTTTATAAGCCAATTCTATATATTGTAAATCCTCTAAAAATTCTACAATTTGTATCTTATAATCAGTATCAGCATTTTCAAATTCTCCATATTCCATCAATTTTTCTTTTAGTAATATATCAATTTTATCAGATCTATGCACGTATTTTAGATTTTTCACTAATTGCTTAAAACTGTTCATTATGTTATACATTTCTGATTTTGGGTAATTATCTATATTTTTAAGAACATGGAAAATATATAACTCTGCTTTTTCATAACGTTGCATTGAAATTGATATTTCTATTAGATCTAATAGCGCTAGTTCATAGAGAAACTTTGATTCAATTCTTGGAAGAATCATTTCAAAAATCCAATCTAACAAATTAGGTTGGTCATATTGCTTTATTATATCAATTAGAAATCTTTCTACAGTATAATAAAGTTTAGCGTTTTCGGTTTTAGTAGAAGTTAGAAACGATACCAAAACATACTTAATTCTGCCCATGGCGTCTTCCATATTAATTGGCTTCTCTCCGAACTTGTAAAATGCAGATTCTAATATGGGTTTAACTTTATCTTTATTCTTAAAATCATAAATGAAGTATTCACCCCAATTAGGAGCTCTAGAAGTTTTAGATTTCATCTTTTTTCCTTCTTCTGGGAGACTTCCTTTTTTTGGTTTTGCTACTTTCAATTTTTTGGATAATTGTTTCGCTTCTTCCTCGGATATAACTTCTAAAATTATTTTATCTTGTTTTATAGGAATTGATAAACGGAAGAACGTATCTTGATCTTCTTCAAATAGTAGATCTCTAAGATCTTTAGGAAAGGTGATACCTGTCTTAGTTTTCTTTATTACACATTCATAAAAAAAATCTTGATCTTTCTCATCAATTTTCTTTTCGGGCATCTCTCTTCATAGAAAAATGTTAATTGGGATTTTTTTGATTAAATGTAATTATCCTGTTATATGGACTAATTCTACACCACGTACATCAAAATTCTTATCAATAAAACATAAGACAGCATGACCATCATGGGTGTAAACGATGGGAACTGGATAAGATTCTGCATTTTTGATGAAGCTTTTTTTTACAATTAATGGTTTAATAGCATTACAAACCATGCAAGGAATATTAATGACTTTTATCAAATCTAACGCCTCAAAATTGGCTAAAATATTATCTATCTCAACTTCAAATTTATTAAAAGTACCAGGAGAGAAATTTTCATAGGATAATATATAATCTACAGCATATTTTTTATTAAATTCGATTGATACTTCTTCAATAATTGCTTCTAATAATTGGAATTGCATTTCAATATTAGATCCCGCGGAATAAATTAGATTTTCTTTACGTATATGCACGATTTTTAGGTTACCTTTATCCATATGGAAGAAAATATCACTCATGGGATTTTGTTTGCATACATTTAAATCTAAAATGAAACTTTTATATGATCTCGTTGGTTTCCATTCAAATATCGTAAATTCATCAGTACTGATATTGATAAACTCCAAGTTATCCAATATTTTCTTAATATTAAGCATATGAACTAGTATTTTATGATTAGAATAATATTGAAGGTTTTATGGTTATATAAAACGCTTAATCAAATATAAAGAACTTGAATATTTATATATTACATTAATGTTAAGGCATTTTGAAAGAGAGAAAGATTTAGAATGAACAAGAAAAATATTCAAGAAGAATTAAATAAATTCCAACAAACTCATGTTGCACCTAAATTTAGAAATTTAAAGTTCACCATCGTATTAGCCCAACCGGAGCACGCAAGTAATATTGGGTCAATTGCTCGGATAATGAAAAATTTCGATTTCAATAATTTAGTCATTTTTAATCCAATAGAAAAAAAAGAAAATATCTTATGCCGAAAAACTGAAGGATATGCAATGCATGGCAAAGATGTATTATACAATTCTACAATCATTACTAATATTAGTCAAAAAAATCACGTTCAAGAACTCTCGAAATATTTAAAGAAATTCGATTTAATCTTTGGAACCACGGCAAAGGGAAGCAATTATCAAAACATTAAACGTCTACCAATATTTACTCATGAGCTAAATCTACCAATATCAAAAAAACCATTAAACATAGCAATTTTATTTGGAAAGGAATCTCGAGGTTTAACAAATGAAGAGATTAAACTAGCAGATATTGTAATCCGGATTCCTACAGGAAATTTATATCCAACACTAAATAT
>DAOUVJ010000145.1 GCA_030667705.1 Promethearchaeota archaeon
AATTGAAATAAAGCCAGGAGGAAAGGTTCCCCTTCATAGTCATCCAGAGGATCACGAGATCTTCATTCTTCAAGGAAAAGGAAAACTTCTTGATGGTGAAGGACAAGAAGAGCTTGCTAATGAGGGAGATGTATTCTACATTCCTCCATCAGAAAAACATGCCATGGAAAATCTTGGAGAAAACGATTTCGCTTTCATTTGCGTTATACCATACTTAAAGAAAGAGAATTAAATTAATATTCTACATTTAGCCATCATTCAACAATATCTTTTGTACACTTACCAATTGCTACAACTGAATCGTTTTCATACAATCTTATAACCCTAACACCTTTAGCTTTTCTATGGGTTATTCGTATTGAATCAATGGGTACTCTTATGACTTGTCCTTGTTCGGTTACAATTAAAAGATCCATGTGATGTGCGATTCTTGAAGCTATGACTTCATCTTGCTTTTCTAGATTTAAACTAATATTTTTAACTCCTTTGGCACCTCTCCCTGTCTTTCGATATTCCTTAACTTTTGTTCTTTGACCATGACCATTTTTTGTTAAGGTTAATATGATGTCATCATCGGTAATAAGAAGGGTGTCAATAATCTCATCATTTTCTCTAAGATTAGCTCCTTTCACTCCCATGGATGTTTTACCTAACTCTCTTAATTCAGATTCATCGAACCTTATTGCATAGCCAAGCTTTGTCGCCAAAAAAATATCTTGTAGTTCATGAATAAGTTTTTTGACGTTAACCAGTTCATCACCTGGCTTAATTCTTTGAGCACGTACACCAGTAGATTTGAATTTAGAAAATAATTTTAAGGGGGTCTTCTTTATGATCCCATTTTTAGTAGTCATTATAAGCATCTCCGCTGTAGCGAAGTTATTGATGGGGATCATTGATGCTACTCTTTCACCTTCTTGGAGTGCAATTAAATTAATGATCGGTTTTCCACGAGCTGTTCTCGTTTGCAAAGGGATGTCATAACATTTTATGGAATATACGCGTCCTTGTGATGTGAAAATTAAGATAGTGTCGTGAGTTGTACAAACAAATAGATCATCAATGAGGTCTTCTTCTCGTATTGACATTCCCTTTTTACCTCGACCTCCCCGCCTTTGAGTTTGGTACTCTTCCAAGGATATGCGTTTTATGTATTGATTTTTTGTAAAGATAACAATAGTGGGTTCTTTTTTGATAAAGGCTTTTTTATCTATACCTTTAGCATTATCCACTTCGTCTTCTATGAATTTGATTTCAGTTTTTCTGTCATCCCCAAACTTTTTGCTTAATTCCTGTAGTTCTGTTTTAATGATACCAAGTCGAATTGATTTATCCTTAAGAATGTTATTATACTCAGCAATGCTCTTATTCAATTCATCCTTCTCATCAAGTAATTTTTGGATTTCTAAGCTCGTTAATCGAGATAAAGGCATGCTTAATATGGATTGGACTTGAATATCACTCAACCCATAAGCAGACTTGAGTTTTTCTTTTGCCTCATTTGCATCTTTTGAGCTCTTAATAAGATTGACTACGTTATCAATATCATTTAATGCTATTAATAATCCTTCCACTTTATGAAGTCTAGCTTGAGCCTTTTTCACTAAGAATTCTGTTTTCTTATAGATAACATCCAATCGATGTTCTATATATTCGTCAATAATATCTTTTAAGTTGAGAATTTTAGGTTGTTTCCCATTATTAATTAAAACCAAGTTTGTTGTGTTAAAACTGCTCATTAATCTTGTTCGTTTGAGTAAGATATTCTCTATTATCAAGGGTTGGGCATTTTTAGTAAGATCTAACACGATTCGCATTCCATTTCTATCAGATTCATCACGTAAATCTCTTACATCCTTTAAAACGCCATCCTTAATCAATTTGGCAATGGATTCTATCAGAGTGGTTTTATTGAGTAAGTAGGGAATTTCAGTAATAATTAGACTCGTATTTTTTCCTTTTATTTCTGTTTCAATTCTACCACTAAGGGACAGACCTCCTATTCCAGTAGCATAAGCATTATATATGCCACTCGTACCGTGAATAATACCTCCTGTAGGGAAATCTGGGCCTTTGATAAATTGTATTAATTCTTCAATTGAAATCTCTGGATCTTCAATTGTTGCTATTATCCCCTCGCAAACTTCTCTTAAGTTATGAGGAGGCATGGACGTTGCCATTCCTACTGCGATCCCTTTAGTTCCATTCAATAAAATATTTGGGAGTTTGGCAGGCATGTAGACGGGTTCTGTTGCAGTACCGTCGAAATTTGGAATAAATTCAACTGTATCTTTATCTATATCTTCGATTATTTCATTTGAAATCAAGGAAAGTTTTGCTTCAGTATAACGATATGCTGCGGGAGGATCTCCATCGATAGATCCAAAATTTCCCTGAGGATGGATGAGAGGATATCGCAATGAAAAATCTTGTCCCATTCTCACTAATGAATTATAAACTGCCATATCACCGTGCGGATGGAAATTTCCTAGCACTTCACCAACAATTTTAGCACATTTTACGTGTGGTCCATTTGAAAACCAATTATTTGTAAGCATGGCATAGATGATACGTCTATGAACGGGCTTTAATCCGTCTCGAACATCTGGAATCGCCCTACCGATAATTGTAGACATGCTATAAGTGATATAACTCTTTTTCATTTCCTCATTTAACAAGATCTCTTCTATATGGTCTATAGTCAATTGAAAAATCCTCTCTTTTTTTATTTTTTATTTAAAATTAGATATCTAATTCATTAACTTCATCAAAATGGCTTATGATGAATTTCTTTCGGGCCTTAACCTCTTTGCCCATTAATTTTGTGAACAATAAATCAGTTTCAATATAATCATCATACATGACCTTTTTAAGAGTTCGAGTGTCTTTGTTCATTGTGGTGTCATAGAGCTCCTCAGGATTCATCTCCCCGAGACCTTTATATCTTTGAAGACGAATTGAATCCGCATTTTTTAATTTATATTGCTTTATTAATTCATCTATCATTTCAATTTTCGCTTCATCTGAATACACGTATTCTTTAGATTTCTTGTACGCTACTTTAAAAAGAGGCGGAACAGCAATATAGAGATGACCTTTATCTATTAAGGGTCGCATGTAGCGGAAGAAAAATGTAAGTAAAAGTGTCTCGATGTGATAACCATCTACATCCGCATCGCACATTATTATTACTTTATGGTATCTTAATTTACTTAAGTCAAATGTATCTTCGATGTCTCTATCATCTTCGCTATCTCCATTCTCTTCACTCTCTTCTTTCTCTTCGCTATCTCCATTATTTCCATTTGTTTCTGCATCTTCTTTAAAACCCACACCTAGTGCTTTAATAAGTGATTGTATCTCGTTATTTTGGAGAATTTTATCTAAGCGAGATTTCTCCACGTTTAGAATTTTACCCCTTAACGGAAGAATTGCTTGGTAAGTTCTATCTCTTCCTTGTTTTGCAGAACCCCCTGCAGAATTACCTTCTACGATAAAAATTTCAGCTACTTTTGGATCATTCGAAGAGCAATCTGCAAGTTTTCCGGGCATTCGAGCACCATCTAAAGCAGATTTTCTCCGTATTAATTGTCTAGCTTTCTGAGCGGCTTCACGAGCTAATTTAGCGTTAATTGATTTTAGAATGATTGTTTTAGCGTTTTTAGGATGTTCCTCTAAGTATTGGTTTAATCTATCACTTATTATCTGACCGACTATTTGGCGTATTTCAGGGTTTCCCAACTTAATTTTTGTTTGACTTTCAAATTGCGGATCGGGAAGCTTAATAGAAATTACGGCAGATAAACCCTCTCGTGAATCTGTCCCGCTAAGTAAATGTTCCTTATATTTTTTTTCCATGAATTTATCGATATAAGAATTATAAGTACGAGTTAAAGCAGCTTTAAAAGCGGTAAGATGAACTCCTCCTTCCTGGGTATTTATTGTATTCGCATATGATAGAATATTACTTTGATATCCTTGATTATATTGCATTGCCACATCGCAATATATAATGGCTCCATCTGAATCCGTAGATGTATCACTAAAATAAATAATATCGCTATGTAGAGGCTGTTTGTCTTTATTAAGATAAGCGATGAATTCTTGAATTCCACCTTCATAAAAGAATTCTTCCTTAATATCAGTAACCTTATCATGTAATTCAAATCTAGCTTGCGGAGTTAAGAATGCTAATTCGCGCATCCGATTACTTATGAGCGAAGGAGTAAAAATCCGTTCATTCTCATCAAAATCAAAAATCTCTTTATCAGGATAAAATGTAATTTTAGTTGAGGTTCTCTTATCATCAGTTTTAGTAATTTCAGGATCTGATACTTTTTTTCCTCGAGAAAATCTCTGTCTATAGATAGATCCATCCCTATATATCTCTACATCTAACCATTCCGCCAAAGCGTTAACAACGGACAACCCTACTCCGTGTAATCCCCCTGAAATTTTATAACTCTTACTATCGAATTTTCCTCCGGCATGTAAATGCTCCATAATAACTTCTAAAGCAGGTCTATTAAATTCAGGATGAATGTCAATAGGAATTCCTCTACCGTTATCATAAACTTGAACAGAATTATCTTTGTAAAGGGTGACTTTAATCTCATTAGCATTACTACCTATAGCTTCGTCAACTGAGTTGTCCAAAACCTCAAATACAAGATGGTGAAGCCCTTTTTTACCTTGATCGCCGATATACATTGCTGGTCTGCGACGAACCCCCTCCAAACCTTTTAGAACAGTAATATCATCGGCATCATAAGTGTTGTTATCAGCCATAAAAAATCGAATCGGATCGTATAATTTTGTAAGCGTAAATTCATCAATTCTTAAATGAATTAACTTGATAATTTAACAATTTACATATAATGTATATCATTAAGTTATTTTAAATGTTGGTACATTTTTCCGACGCTTGTAAGAAAGAAAGAATAACTGAAATTACTGGAAACCCATAAATGTGTTTAATTTTTTTCGAATCATTGAAGTTAAACGTAAATTTCAGCGTAATTATATTGAGTGAATCAGAAATTTAGTTTTATATTATCTTAAAATTTGATAAGTAAAATCTGTTTCTTTCGAAAATCTTGCCCAATATTAAATATCCTAATATATTTTTAATTTAACCTAAAATTGGGAAAATAATAGAGCTACAAATGCATTATCAGCAGCTGAAATAATAGATTTTTAAGACTCTAAAATTTGCTTTATAATTTTAACTTTATGAAATTGATTTTCTTAAATCTTACGCGCTCTTTCTAATTGATTTCGCCATTCTTATAATTTCCAATAGTTGATTATTTACGTCATGGGTGCGAATCAAATGTGCTCCATTATAGACTGCTATTGCAGTTGCTGAAAGAGTTCCATTTAGCCGTTTTTCGGGTTCTGGAATATTTAAGGTTGCTCCGATAAAAGATTTTCTGGAAATTGCCACTAGGATAGGATGATTGAGAGTGTGAAGTTTTTCCAAGTTTCCTATTATTTTCATATCGCATTCGGGAGTTTTTTCCTCAATCCAATGACCAATTCCGGGATCCAATATTATTTTTTTATCGTCATAACCCTTAGAACTCAGTAATTCAATTGTTTTTTTAGATTCTTCGATGATTTCTTCGATAGTAAGTAAATCACCAGGAACGGATTTAGATATCATTAAAATAATAGGTATGTCATGGTCTACTATAAAATCTAGTAATCCCGGATCGGTTTTTAGACCACTCACATCATTGATAATGATTTTTTTTTTGTATTTTAAAGCAATATCGTATGTTTGTTGAGCGACTTCTCGATATTGAGTATCAACAGAAATTATAACATCATTGGGGATAATTTTACATATTATTTCCATTGAGGGGATTATTCGGTCAAGTTCTTCTTTTATACTAATTTTCTTTGACCACGGTGCTGTAGAACGAGCCCCTAAATCCAGTATTTTTGCCCCACTATTAATCATTTCCATGGCTGTTTTTTTAAATAATTTCAGATCATCGTACACCGAACCTTTATAGAAGGATTCTGCGCTTAAATTCAGTACGCCCATTATGATTGTTGGAAAATCATCACCGATATCTAAAAAATCGTATAGTTTCACATGTATTTTTTCCATATTATCAGTAAGAGAAAAAAAGTATATCAAATAAGGTTAATTTTTTTACTTACCATGGAGCTGATTTCTTTAAAATTACCTTTGATTAAAAAGTGGGATCCATTACCTCAAATCCTAGTTAAAGCTATAAAGGAGAATCTAACTTCACTTGAAGAGGGAGATATTGTAGTTATTGCTGAAAAGGTGATCGCAACATCTCAGGGGAGAGTTGTTAACTTGGATGATGTGACTAATATTTCTTCAGAAGCAAAAGATTTAGCAAATAAATATGATATGGATCCGCGTTATGTCGAATTAATCATCAAAGAGGCATCAATGATACTTGGAGGAATGACTCATGTTATTTTAACAAAGGTCAATGATTTTCTGATCGCAAATTCAGGAATTGATCAATCTAATGCGGGTCCAAATCAAGTGGTGCTATTACCTGAAAAGCTTCATGAAACAGTAAAGAATTACCGAAAAAACTTAAGAGAAACATTTAATTTGAAAAATTTGGGATTAATAATATCTGATTCGAGGGTTCAACCTTTAAGAAAAGGAACAATTGGGATAGCAATTGCGACTGCCGGATTTGAACCGATCGAAGACCTTCGAGGAGCACCAGATCTATTTAATAGACCTTTAGAAATAACAATGAGAGCTATTGCTGATGATCTTGCTAGTGCTGCGCAATTTCTTTTGAGTGAGGCAAATCAGCAAACGCCCGTTGTAGTGATAAGGGGAGCAAAAGTTAAATTCACTGATAATCCCGTGCTAACCCCAGAAATGGCCCCAGAAGAATGTCTTTACATGAATATTTTTTCTAAATATCTTCTGAGAAAAAAAAAAGAATCTTAATAATTTTCCAAATTCTTTTAAGCTTCTAGTAGAGAGTAATTTTTTGATATAATTAATCCACAATATTGAACATATCTTTATACGAAAATATTTCCAAACTCTAATTATTAACTAAAAAGAATAGAAAGACTGACTCGCTGATTATTTATCCTAATTTAAACCTTACGATCCTGACATTGAATAAATAGAACAGAATCACTATCATCTGTTATAGAAATATTTAAATTTATTATAGGTTTTCCTTATAATTGATATTTTATACAATTTTTAATCTTAATAAAAATAAAATAGGAGGAATTTAAATTGAATATTGAAATTAAAGATGAAGAAGAAGAAGAAGATATTTGGGAAGATCTTGATGACGATGACGAAGAAAATGATGATGATGATAATTTTGAAGACTTTTAAAGTTAAATAGGCTAGAACAGTCTAATGACCTTCCAAATTTAATATAAATGCCTCTAAATTATTTTTTAAAATAGTTATTTCTTTTTAATTAGATTTCCTTGCAAAATTGAAAAAATTCTAAAGAAGATAAGATTAGATGATTTTCAATCTCTGTAATAATCCAGTAATTAAAATTGGTAATGCTATGGTTGCATCACACCATACGCTTATATATTTTGATTCTAAAGAATATTTTCCCCAACTTTTTGATTCAGAAATTGTACACCCTGAAAGCCCTCCATCATATTCAGTAGCAGTATGTATTCTAACTGAATAATTATATCCCATTCTCTCAAATTTTTCAATTTGATCAAGTAAGGGAAAGATTTGTTGAGCCCAATTTCTAGGAACACCCCCTCCAACTATGAGAGTACCATATTCTCGGGATTTTCTTATAATATCTGCAAATTTTAATACATCTCCAAGAATATCAAAATTGAACTTATAATCTTCTCTTATGGAATATTTGATTAAGTTTAATGCAAATTCAGAATCAGAAAATGCAGGGACAAATATAGGAAT
>DAOUVJ010000139.1 GCA_030667705.1 Promethearchaeota archaeon
ATCAAATTTCGATCATATGGTTCTAATGCTAAATATGGTTTGAATACGATGGCCCCCATCATCAATGTGGTAGAGAAAAGTAAAAGGGTAAGTGAGGATGATACTAATCCATCATGAAAAACCTTAAAATCCATAATAATGTTAGATAATGTTAGTTTTTTAAATATTAATAATGTTCAATGAAGTTTAAATTTTTTAAAGATTAAAAGCAAAGATAATATATTGAAAAGAAATGTGAAAACCCATAAGTTTGTTAAGTGATCAAGAAATAGAATCATTAAAGGAAGCTCATCCAAAAAAGAAAATCCTACGTACCATCTTCTTGGTGTTAGGTCTTGTATTTGTATTTATTGGATTCTTATTTTTAATCTTAAGTTTCGACTTCAATATCATTATCTTGGACCTGAATTTCTCCTTAGTAATTGATATCATAATAATACTTATTGGAATGACAATTACTTCAAAATATTTCATTGCATCATATTACCTACGAGAAAACTCAATTGTTTTTAAAAGAATGAGAGATATGAGAGAACCTATTGATAAACATATCAAATTCAATTCATTTGCATTTACAAGATTAGCAGCTGCTATATTATTAACTGTTGCAGGTGTGTTATCTCTTTTAGTATTTGGGACTGATATTGGTCATGAAGTTCCTTACGGAAGTGCGGTTTTCTTAGGTGGACCTTCATGGTTTTATGTGACAGGTTTACCAGCATTAGGATTTGGATTAGGTCTTTTATTATATTGCTTTTTAAGTTTATTTCGGGGTATATTTTCACATTCAAAAAAATTTTATTTTTTCTATGAAGTAAGACCATTATTCCCTTGGTTAACAGAAGTTCCAAAGAAAGATATCGAGGCGATTAGATATCAAAATAATTATTTGGGTCCAAAACTCATGTGGATTCCCGCATTTTTTCCTTTTATAGTCATGCAACTCATGACAGCAATACCATTATTTGGTGCTGAACGTGCTGCTCCTGAATACGTTTTATCTACGGTTTTTATCATAATCTCTATCATGGAAATAATAGCCTTGTTAATTCTAGTTTGTTTTCAACAAAATTATTTTGAGATTGCCACAGAATCTAGAGTATATGAGATGTGGTTTGCTCCCATTAAATTAAAGAAATTATCTCAATTTACGGATAACTTTAGCGAGTTTTTAGGATGCGATGTTGATGTTCGAGAGGGTGAAAAAACAAATATTGGACTTTTTAAAGATTTAGATAATACACACTTTCAAACATTTAACTTGGAATTTGGCTTAATCTTAGTAATATTGTCTCTGATCATGCTAATAAACATGGTTTTCTTTGGTCAATTAGTTTGGTGGTTAGCATTAATATATGGTTCTATATTACTCCTTAAAGCTTTTAGCCACGATTTCAGTGATAAAAATGGGGATGTTTTCGTTTATAGCGATAAATCAAAAGAATTTTCCTTTAGAAGAATATTCCAATATAAATTTCATTTTATAACAGCTAAAAATGTTGAAGACATTTCTACTAAAAAATGGTTTAGAAAATTAGATGCATTTGATATATTATTCATTGCAGGGTTGCTTATCTTCTTAGTCTCTCAACAAGGTTTTGGATGGGGGCTCGCAGATTCATTTACTCTAATTTTAGATAATATCTTCAGCACTATCATTTCAATATCCATAATTACGGGTATTTTCTATTATCTTTGTTTCCCTATTAATGTGATTGAATTTAAAACGACAACCATAAAGTATAGGATTCCTGTCTCAATTAAATTAAAATATAACAATATAATTGATAAATACGTAAAAGCTTTTGCTACGTTTTTAAAAAACAATCAAGAAAAAGATGTAAAAAGAACATTCTTCATGCGATTAGGAGCAATGAGCCTAATCATTGTTGGAGTTGCTTTATACGTTTTGATCTTTTTTCTATTTTTCTTTTAATTAATTACTCTTTGGAAAAGATTTAATCTTAATTTCAATTAATTTTTTCATGTCAGATCAATTAAAATTAATTATTTACATTAAAAATATGCTGTCCGATTTGATTTATATTAATAGTATAATCGCAACTGAATTAATTAAAGTAAATGAAAACCTTGCTGCACAGAGACACGGAGAGGATTTTTTAGAAGAAAGTACGTGTATCCCAGAACATCAACAATTATCAAACCACATTGTTAAAATTATTGATAAATACAACAAGGCTCAAAATGACGTGCAAAGAAAGGAAGATTTGAAAAAACATGTTTTGAAACACGATTAGAAAAAAGGGTAGAAATGAATATTATAGAAGAGATTGTTGACATTCCAATAGCAGGAACCAATTTAAATTTGAAAGGATCAATCTATTATTCAGAGCAAACTCCCAAAAAGGCACCATTCATCATTAATGTAGCAGGATTAAAAATGCATAGAGGAAAATTCTTAGAAAAATTTTTTTCAGAGCAATTCGCTTCGAAAGGATTTTATGTTTTGGGGTATGATCACAGAGCACATGGTGAAACAAGCAAGCAAACTGGTTCTCTATGGCTAAAACACCTAAAAGAGATCTTCAATGATATTAATCGCGTTATTTCTTGGATCTTAGAAACTCAGAGACCCCGCCTTCTAAATGATCGAATTTTCATGTTTGGGCGTAGTTTTGGGGGCGCGATGATTTTAACAAAAGGCTATTCTGATAATAGGGTTAAAAAATTAATAGCTTTATGTACTAGATATGATTATCATACGACAACCGTTAAATTTCCCGAAGATATTATTTCTAAGATTAGTCCCATAAATGTTGAAGAAAAAAAGGGGGATAATAATTCTAGAATTCTTATTGCACATTGCAGAGATGATAAATTCATACCCTTTGAAAATTTAGAGCAAATAAAAGATCACTTTGGACTAAGCGATAGCAATGTCATAAAATATGATATTGGAGGACATGCATTTAGTGGTCATAGAGAAGATATTATTAGACGAGTAATAGAATTTCTCAAAATTTGAATTAAAAAATAAATTAGAAGATAATTTCTCTAATGTATAGAGGTTAAAAAAATGGAAAAAATTTTAGTAATTGGACCAGCATCCCAAATGCTAGGTGTAAGAATCAGAAGAGAGTTAAGAATAAAATCAGTTAATACTGAGACAAAAACTTTCCCAGATGGAGAAAATTATCTAAGGATCAATATTGATGATGAAACCGTTATCAAAAATAAAGAAGTTATCATAATCCAATCGATGGGACCAAGTGCCAGAGGGAATCAAAATGCTCGTTTTTTGGAATTATTAATGATGATTGAATCTGTAAAAATAATGGGCGCTGCTAAGACAATTATAATTGTTCCTTATCTCGCATATGCTCGCCAAGACAAGTCATTTAGAATTGGAGAGTGCACTTTTGCAAAGAATATTCTAAAAATTATAAATTCATTAGGTATAGATGAATTTTTTACTGTAGATATCCATAATCCAAAGGTATTAGAAGAACTCTCGTGCAAAGCTATTAATATTGATTCAATGTCAATACTTGCTGAATACATTAAATCACGTGGAGCAAAAGATATTGTTGTTGTGTCCCCAGACAAGGGAGCAATTGAGAGATCTAAAGCCTTTGCGCGTCATTTCGGAGAAAATGTCCCTGTTGATTATTTTGATAAGAAGAGAGATGTGAAAACTGGAGAAATCACCATGAAGGGACAATTAAGTTTAAAGAATAGAGATGTGATAATTGCTGATGACATAATCGCTACTGGGGGTACAATGGCACAAGCAATAAAAATAGCTAAAGAAAATGGAGCTAATAAAGTTTTTGCCGTTGCTACACACGCATTGATGTTACAACAAGCTACTTATAGAATACTAGATGCAGGGGCAGATGAAATAGTTGGCACAGATTCAATTGATAATGAAATGGCAAAAGTTTCCCTTGCTAAAGCTATTGCTAATTATTTGTAAAATGATTAAATCAATTCATTGAATTAATTTCATAATTAATGTTTTAATTTTTATTTGTAAATCAGCAATGCTAGAATTATTATTAACAGTATAATCAGCATCCTTGATTACTTCTTTTAGACCAAAACCAATCTCTCTTAGATCTCTTTCTTCAATATCAGATTTTTTCCTTGAATCATCCATTCGTGCCCTATTACCTATCCATTGATATCTTAATTGATCATCTGCTACGATAGCTATGACTGGAAATCCCCAATATTTTCTAAACACGCGTACTTCAGCCATAGATCTTATACCATCAATGAAGATTGGTGTTCTTTTACTATCCTTTATTAATTCAACACATTTTTCAGCAACTATTTCATCTCCACCACTCTTACGGAGCCCTTTAGCAATTTTTCCTAAATTTTCATCTGTTGGCAATACTCCTTTCTTTCTCGCTTCATTTCTAATAACATCCCCCATCATAATGATTGTGCCTAATTCTGCAATTGTTTCAATTGCAGTTGATTTCCCAGAGCCTGGAAGCCCACAAAAGCCTAAAACCTTCATATTTACTAAAACTAATTAATCATAAATATAAAAAATACTATAAAAGAATAAAAGGAATTCACTTTATAATTAATTTTTCAAATTAGTTAATCAACTGAATCGGGTATGACGAAGGAAAGCACTAAGCGAGTTTTTAAAACTCCAGTTAAACTAACGATTAAAGCCTATAAACGTATTATCAGTTATGCTATAAGATACGCTAGCGATGAGATTTCAGAAAAAAACTGGAGAGAGGTCTATGGTATTCTTATTGGTTCAATTGATAATAATGAAAAAGTTATCGTTAAAGATGCCATCCCAATGGTAGTTGGGGAAAGGGCAGGCGTCAAATATGAAAATAAACAGTACGTTGATATGGCTCAAATTGATGAATCTGTTTATGAACGCTCAATTCGAGATAAAAAAAATGATTTTATTATAGGGTGGTGGCATACTCATCCAGGATTTGAGTTTAGATTTTCGGATATTGACACTCAAACCCAACTTGGTTACCAACTTCCAAATCCATTTGCTATCGCGCTAATTTTTAATCATTGTAAATTAAAATCGAATAATTTTTATCTTGGATTAGCAGCATTACGATTGTTAAACCCAGAGAGAGGAATGTTTTCTAGCTATGATTACATAAAATTGGAAGTCGAAATAGACCAAGAAAAAATGTTAAATAAAGCTCAAAAAGTTGTCAAGTATAATATTAAAAATCTCCCAAAAACCCTCAAAGAAATTAATCATATTGATGATATTTTGCGAAAGAGAGCTCTTGCACAGTTACAAAGGAATTTTGGTCTCATTTTAGTGCCAAAAAGAGATATCATTATAACAGATAAAGAAGAGGACATGGAAGAAGAAGATAGATATTTATATGAATGGGATCCTGAATTTTTTAAGAAAAGCTTCCGCATTCCTAAATTTAGAGAGAAAATTGAAGAAGAAATCAGGAAGGATGAAAAAATATTACAAGAGTTGCTTGATTTAAATGAACTTAAAAAATTCGAACAAAAAAAAGATAAATTCAAGAAAAAGATTCAAGTAATGTTGTCAAAACCAAATGATTGGTTTAATCAACTAAGTTCTGAATTTACTAAGAGGATTGAAATCATTTATCCTTATTATGATTATTTGGATACTAGTGAGAGAAAAATATTAGAACATTTTGAAAGTAGAAGTTTAGAATATAATAAAATATTAGATTCTCTAAACACTCGAGCACACTTTAATCTAAGTTTGGAGTGAAAATGTAAATTAGAATAACTTTTATATTAATTGTATTATATTAATACATAGACTTCTTTTGTATACCAATTAAATTAAATATTTTAACGGTCAACTACTCAATGCCTACTGAAACTACATATATAATTAGAAATCGCTCTGATAAAGAGAAGACTATTAAAGATGCCATTTTTGCATTTTCTGGTGGTACTCGAACCATACTTTTAAAAGGAGAAGGAGAAGAAATTTCAACTGCAGTAGAAGTAGCTGAAATAATCAAAAATAGAATGTATCCCTCTCTAAAGATTGCTAATGTATCACTGGGAAGCAGACCTTATTTTAACAACAGATCTCGTGGTGCTTATAATAGGAATGACAGGAATAATAGGAACAATAGAAATAATAAAAACTCCAAAGATTTAGTATCTAAAATCGAAATAACACTATCAAAGTCGAATCAATAAAATGTCATTTGAAAAGCTAGGACCATTATTAGGAGAAGCTAGAACAAGTAGTGTATGCATGATTTGTAATAATTTTATTTATAAACGAATTTATCAAGATGAAAATTCCTCAAGCAACCAAAAGGTAATATTTGTATGTAAAAACTGTCTGAGAAATAATAATAAACAAAAAAATTCAAAATAAACAAAAATTTTACACCTAATTTAGTAATTTCTTCTCTTGACGCTTGTCCAGAAATTTATCCCAATTAAAGCTCAAGATAAAAAACATCAAGCTAAGGGTTATTAACAGCATTACGGCTTCAGTAATTACGCTAGATATATCATTAACCTCTATTCCACTAGCAGTATATCCTAATATGAGGAATAATGGAAGAATTGCATAAAAAAAAGTTGTAATATTTTTTCCTAGCCATCCCCAAATTAAACACTTTGTAAAATTAATTTTCTTATCTGACATTCCTAAACTGATCCACAATGGGTCATCTGGGATAGGAAGAGCTGCTGCTACAAAAATATATAAGTACATGCTTTTGGGGTGTTCTAAAACTAATCTTCCAAATCCCTTGACATTTTTAAGAGTTTGAGTAGAACTCCTTTTAGCAACTTTTTTTGCTCCCATTCCCACTAAAAAACTGACCAATTCTCCCATAGCACTCCCTAAACCACCAATTATAGCAATTCCTGAGATTTCAAGCCAAAAAAAACCATTTCTCAAGATTTCACCCATGACTAAATCAATTGAATATCTAATATAAATAGATTCCGATAAAGAAAAAAGTATGAACGGATAAGGTACAGGAAAACCAATACTTGCGTTTCCAATAAAACAAATAAATAAAGAAACTAGTAATGCAAGAAAATAATTCGATCCCTCAGTTAAAATTGCCATATTTTGTCTTGAATTGATAATTCCTGCTTGAAATTCGGGTATAGTTAAGAATAATAATAAATATATGATAATTGCTATATAGAAAAACGTAAATACAATAATTAATTTTTTAGGAACAGCCATAGTAGGGACATCTTTTTTATTTTCAACGAATTTTTGAAAATTTAGTACTTAACCCATTCTTAGCTTTCAGAAATAAATCTATATTACCCTTATCTAAGATTGTTCCGATTTTACTTACCTTATAAGGCATCTCAAAATCTTCCAATAATATGATCAATTCATCGCTTTTTGGATTATAAAGGATATCCCCTTTTTTTCCTCTTTTCTCTGAATTAGAATTTACTCCTTTATGGATTTCTACACCTGGAAGGGACCAATAATTCTTAACATTAAAATTAAATCTTCCTCTCAAGGTAAAAGGCATTTTTTTCAGAACTGCGTCGGCGCAAAATGGAGCGGAGTGACGATTTATTACTCCTTTAATGTTACCAATACCAAATAAATCAATTTTAATAGATACATCTCCACTATCAGACATACTCAATAATTATATGTATTTAGGTTATATATATTATTTCAAAAATTAGAACTTTCCAATTAATAGGAACATTTAAATACGCATTATGTTACAATACTATTGGACAATAGTAATGGGATTTGCATTGGTTTAAGATTCATTAATTCGGAGTACACTATGATTCTTACACGAAGGTATTGGTTTTAATTATTATACATTTTTCAAAACACATGCATAGAAATTTAAATTTTAAGAATTCAAACTTGCTTTAGTTTATGGAGAAATAAATTCCTTGAGGCATAGAAACTTGATCTCATGTTGATTTGAGTTTTTTTTTATACTCGAGACAAATAATCTTTAAGCAATTAAGCGAAATTGTAAAAAAGGAGCTGGAAAGTAAACGCTTCTGGAATAGAGTAGATCCGTACAATCTGTTGTTCTTTTGATTCGGGGCTACTATTGTCCACTTTTTATTTTATTTAGATGATCCAAATCATAAACTGTATCAATATCATAAAAAGAACCTTTAGAAGTGATTTTACAAGCTATAACTTCTTGAAGATTCATATCACACACCTCATTCAAAATTTCACTTATTTTATTTGAGTGAGAAGATTTTACAATTTGAGAGATCAGCAGAAGAAACTCGTAATTTAAAAAGAAGACGGGTAAAATTTGTTTGATACATACATCCTCTTTATTATTTACTAAATTGATTTCTTCAATCCGAGCTAATATTTCAGTATTTCGTTTTTTAATAGTTTTTACCCTAGAAATTGAAGTCTTCTTAATATCACTTGTTCGAACTCGTTTATAAAATATTATTGGTTTTCCTTGAATTA
>DAOUVJ010000041.1 GCA_030667705.1 Promethearchaeota archaeon
ACTTCTCCAGTATATTTATTCTTTATTTTCAATTCAGATGATTTTGACATTTTAAACACCTTTTTACATAATTAGTATCATAAATTTGATGAAATATAATTAATTACTATAGATTATTATAATCATCTTGGAGGATTCCAGCAGATTGAGCAAATTTTCCATAACCCATATCTAATAAAATTTGGGTTCTTTTATGTAACATGAAATCAATCCAACCATTTTCCTCGTTTGGTTCATTAAAAAAAGATCCTAGAAGTAGAGCATATTCTTCTTTATCTTTAGTTTTAATCAATTTTTCAACGGCATCTACAGATAATGCTAGTTCTAAATCAGCATCCATTGCCTTCCCCGGTTTTATTTCAATACCATTTCCATTAGAAAGAACATTGAAAATGTCAATGGGTGATCCACTATCATAAGATTCAATTGAATAATAAATTGCAAAATCAAAAATCGACCCTGATATTAAATCAGAAAAAATCTCGGGATATTGAGATAGAAATAAGGTATATTTTTTCACAATTTCTGTTTTAAATTCTTTCTTATCCATAACTTGATTTGTTAATTGCTCATCCAACATAGTTCTAATTGTTACTCCGTTAATTTTTCTTTTGTGTTAAATTCTTTATACCATTTAATGGTTTCCTCTAAGGCTTCTCTTAATGGGGTAATCTTATAGCCTAACTGATCGATTGCTTTCTTAGAGGAGTATGCTCTATGAAATTTAATTGCTTTTAGTGTAGATCGCGTTATATAGGGTTTCTTTTTAGTAAAAAATGCTACGGTTTCCAATAACCATGCGTAGGTCATTACTACCAAAAATGGAAATTTTTTTACTTTCTTTCCTCTACTAATATCAGCTATTAAATCCAAATACTCTCTAAATTTGACATTTTCTCCACCTAGAATAAAATCTTCTCCATAAAGATCTTTTCTTTCAAATGAATGTGCTAAAATATTCGATAAATCTTCAACATAAGATAAACATGTAATTGATTCTCCCTTTCCGGGACATGCTCCTAATAATTTTCCTCTCATCACATCAAAAAGCATTCTTCCAAAAATATTAAAATCTCCAGGTCCAAAAACAATTCCGGGATAATAAATTTGTACTTTTAAACCTTTTGGAATTAAATCCTTAATTAATTTCTTTGCTTTGTATTTAGATTTCTCATATTCCATGTAAAATTGGGGATTCTCGTGAGTTTCATCAACAGGTTCAGGGGGAGTGGGACCTAACGCAGTAAAAGAGCTAACATATAACATGGGAATATCCTTTTCGAGAGCAGCCATAGCGACGTTCTCAGTTCCCTTAACATTGATATCGTGATAAATAGTTTTCTTTCTGGCCCAGATTCCTGTATATGCTGCAAGATGATAAATAATTTCTATACCTTCAATTGCATTTCTGATACTTTCAATATCTTGAACATCTCCATTGATATATTTAATCTTAGATAATTCTTTAAATGGGGATATATTACTATTTTCTCGTTTTAACAGCGTGATTTCGTGTCCTAAATCATATAATTTCTTCACTAAGGAGATCCCTATGAATCCCGTACCACCGGTTATAAATATTTTAGCCATTTCTTTAATTTTTAATGAGTATGTCGATAATTTTATATTATAAACTCTTAATCAAATTTTAAACAAATCATACTCATGCTATTTGTAACAGTTAAAACTTGGAATCATAGGAAAGCATGTTATTAATCATGCAAAATTGTAAAAAAGTATAGTATTTATTTTATGATGTTCTAAATACTTAAGATGAAAGATAATAAATATTATGAACTCCAAGCCCAACTTTCACTGCCTTTTTTATCTACTTCATCTGAAGCATTAACCCAAATATTTAAAACGTTGGAAAACAGATTTGGACTCAAAAAAGGATCCACTCAGAAATTAATAGATCTCGGAGCAGGCAACGGTAATGTAATTATATTTTCTGCGCTAAACTATGACATATCATCTCTTGGGATAGAGATAAATGATATATTGGTTAATGAAATAAAAGAACGTATCAAAATCTTAAAAGAAAAGAAAATCCATTTATCAAAAATCCTCCGTAAAGTAGTTATAAAAAAGGGGGATCTTTTTCAACAAGATCTGAGCAATTTCGATTTTGTTTACATCTATTCTCTACCAACAATGCAAAAATACCTAAAACACGTATTTCTTACAGCAAAGGAAGGAACAATCTTTATATCACATAAATATCCTATAGACGAATTTGATTCTATTCTCAAATTAGAGCATGTTCTTGATATTAAATTAAAAAGAGATTTATTAAAGACCTATTTTTATGAGAAATTAAATTCCTCAGCCCTATGATTATAAAGCATGATAATATCATAGTATGATATTTGAGCGTGAAATGAGTGTTTCACGAAAAAAATCTAATCTGGAATACATTTATTAATTTTAATCATTGCATGTCTCATGTACATCCTCATGTAATAACGTTCACTATCACAATATTCTAATTTTTGATCAATAGAGAGATCTTCATAATTTATCAATAAGGAATGTATATCATTCACCATTATCAAGTATTCTTGCTTGATCTCATCGCATTTTTTAATTATGGAGCTGTCATTTAATACAGAGCCTACTGAATTAGATTTTAATTGAATTTCCCCACTATCTAATTGAATTATATTCTCTAGTGACTTTTCCCTTTCAACGATATTGGCAAAATCGTCGTTAATAAGTCCTTTTGATATATACCCTCAACTCGGAGAAATTCGATTTAAGAATGTTAAACCCGGATGGTATTTAAAAAAAAACTCAGAGCTGATTTTCTAATAATTAGCCTTAATCATTAACTTAAAGAAAAATAATAATAAAAATTAAATTTTTGAACCACAATTTTCGCAAAATTGAGCACTTTCTTGAAGTTGTTGCCCACAATACACACAATAACTTTGATCATGTGTTGGTATGGGAGCCTCTATTTTTTTAGGGGGAGGTATAAAGTCAGTTGAGACCTTATATTCAATTCCTTTTCCTAACTCAATTTCCCCTGTTTTTGAGTTGAATTTATATTTAACGATTCCCTTATCTCTTAAATCGACTAAAACTCTTAATACATCTTTTGGTTTAATTCCAACCTCTAATGCTATGTCTTCTAATTTGTGATTACCTTGAGAATCTCTATCCATTAACGCAACTCTAACTGCTTTTTTAAATTTCCTATTGGTATTAATTTGTGTGAATCCACCAATAGTTATGAAAAAAGCAGGTATAAAGAGCCAATATCCCCAATAACTTAATCCAATAAAATCTATTCGAATGGTATTTAAAACAAGGGAAATCACTCCAACAATTATGAAAGCAATACCTACTCCAAAAGTTTCCATTGGAGCTTCGTATTTTTGTTTTGAATAATATCTATTCTTGACCATTATTTTTCACATATTTTATATTATATAACTCTAAGTCAAGTTCATTAAAAAAAAGATCTCTAGACCAATTTTTATTTTTTTGTTTTTTCTCATATCTTATTTTTTTTGTTTTATTTGCTGACTATTATGAATGTGACGCAAAATTAAAATAAAAAAGCTAAGTATAGGGTTTAGAAAATATTCATGGCTTTTCCGAGCCAATATACTACTAAATAAGAGTTTGGGATGACTTGTTTTAACCCGTCTCCGGTCGTATCACCACCCAATCCGGCCAACTTGCTATGTTCCCATAGCATGTGATGGACTCCCATCTCCGATATAGTTAATGGTTTTAAATAGGTGGGCTTATCAAATCCAAATTCCTCTCCAATCCAACTAAAAAGGCCTCCAAAAGGGTGATTTGCAAAGAAATCATTCCATTTAGCTTTATTTGGTTCAGTCTCCATTAGTTTAATTTCGGGGTTGAGACTAGTATCACGGGTTGAGTTTGGACGCACGGTCAAGTCATAATTCCTGACGCCCTCACCCCATCCTGAAGTATTGAAGCGCCATAATTGATCGAGAATATCCCACTTAATTGTGTCATCATTATAGTTTGGATCTTCATAAACCGAAGAATCTGGGATCAAGGACATGAAAGTTAAATGAATAATATTAAAAAAGGCATTACGATGATAACGTAAATAATCATAAAAGCCATTTTCGAAATTTTTAATATAATGTTGTTGTAATTTGGGATTGTCTTCTAACATGATCAGTGAAAACATTACATCCATGCTAAATGCTAAAGCGTAGGTATCATAAAACGTATTTTGAGAACTAGAACTCCCTGCTCCTACCATTGACATGACTTTTGTAGCTTCATATTGATAAAGTGAGTCATATTTTTCAGGTGATGCTGTTGCACCGATTCGAAGTAGTGTAAGACGCCATACAGTATCCGGAAAATAAACATTAAGATCCGATCCGACTGGCTCTCCTTCGCCTCCTAAAACTAGCCAATTGGTATTTTTAAACCCTTCAATCATTTGTTCAGTTAGCAGTCGAATTCTTTCCACACACCATTCACTATCCTCATTTACAGCGGGATCAATAAATTTTAGCACGCTTGATAGTCCTAAATAATAACCAGCTAATTCATCTCTGCTTGTATGCAGCCTCACGCGCCAATTTTTATAAGGTCCCGTACCATTGAAATGTCTAGCATGCTCAGCAAATAACCATTCGTGGTATTTCCTATTCTCTGGAGAAGATACAAATCTTGCAGGCATCCCAGGATAATCGGGACCAATACCACCATTAGGTGCGGCTAGCATATTGCTGAATCCCGTAACACATTTCTTGACCATGCGTGTAGCATTTGTTAATTCGTCAGCATCTGCTGAATCTAATGCTGCTTTATATCGAAAGCATTGAGATGCTAGAGTATAACCCAAATGTAGGGCTCCATTATCTGTACTATGCCAAGAAGAGACTTCACTATAAGTATCATTAGTAAATGTTACATCGATGCTAATATTAGAAGGAATGTGAAATTTTTCAAGTTGCCAATCGAAAATCTCTGCCATTTTTTCCATATTAGTCTCATTTCCTTCGATTTGATCGAGAGGGATAAAATATGTCGTATTAGGAGGATCTAAATTAAAGGTAAAGGATGCTACGTCATCAATTATATAAAAAGCAAACCCCACATAAGAAAAAAAACCAATAACTGGAAGAGCTAACAGAAATGAAACAACCACATATTTATAAATTAGATTTTTTCTGGATCGAATCCTTATGTTAATCACGTTATAAAGAGTTATGTTAATTATTTGTACTTATTAATATTTAAACTTTTAAAAGTATAGAAAGGATTAATTACCTAATATATCTCCACGCCATTACTGGTTTTAAGAATATATGCTTTTCCTCCAACTTTTTCAATTGCACTTTTTAAAGCATCTTTATGATCAAGTATTACAGCAAACATTGTCCCTCCAAATCCAGATCCATTAATTTTTCCTCCTAACGCACCTGCTTTAAGACTTGCTGATATCATGTCATCAATTTTTTTCGTGGAAACTTGAATATAATCCCTTAAATTTTGATGATGTAAGTTTAATAGATTACCTAATTGAGTACAAAAGTCTTTCAGTTGATTAGAATTTGCTACATTCATATTTTGGTAATACTCATTGATTGATTTAAAAGCTCCTTTAGTTATATCTCTATTTCTTAAATTCCCAATTATCTTTTTTCTGTATTTTTTTTCTATACTTGGTAAGAAGGGAATAACATCATCAACCAAGGTTTTAAAGGGATTGAAATTTGGCATTGATTCTTTTAATGTGCGAAAACTATCTAAAGCCGTCTTTTTAACGTTAATTAAATCTTCTACAGTCCTCTTTTTTTCAAGAGAATTTCCCAAGACAAAACCGTTAAGTGATAAATCAAACGTAATGAGATTGGGGCTTGATGTTGTTTGTTCTAAATATATTAATTTTCCAAATGTAGCAGTAAAATGATCCATCATTCCCCCAGCTTCATTAAATTCCTTAACCTCAACATTATATCCATCAAGAGCTAACTGAAATTTACTTAGTGTATTGTTAGTGATATGATCAAGAAAATATAACCAACCGATAACTAATGCTGAAGAACTTGCCACTCCAGCATTTATTGGAATATCCCCTTTTATTGATATTTCGTACCCTTTCTGAAATTTGATTCCCATTCTTAAAAAGTGATTATATCCACTCTTGATATAATCCCTTTTTGATTCATATTCTAATTCCTTTTGATTCAAGATAATTTCAATATCTTCATCGGTATCCGGTAAGTTAATCATAAATTTTGGTTCTTGTATTCTTTTTGCTTCAATGTAGATGTATTTAGATATAGCCAGTGAAATTATGGGATAACCCAGATAATCTTGGTGTTCGCCAAAAAGGCATATTCGACCGGGAGATTTTATTTTTATCATAAAACAATAATTAAAAGAGTCTGATATGCAATTTAAAGACTCGATTTTAAATAAGAATATCTCAAAGTAATGCTAGCATAAGAATTCTTAAATAAAAAAAGAGAATATCCTCCAGTAAATTAAAATATATTTAATTTATTTTTCTTCATATTATCACGATATTACTTTTTTTTTTCTTTATGAGAACGTAAAATTTAATAATTAAATTGGTATTAGGTTTTATTTCACTTTTTAAACATATTTTAAAAATACATATGAACCAAATTGAATTGGAAAATAACCCATGATACACGACTTCATAATTATAAAAGATGGATTACCACTTTTAGTAAAGAATTTTTCCAATCCGAGTAATATTTTTTGTCACGGTGATTCTTTAATCATGATTTCTGGATTTTTCACTGCTTTAAATTCTTTCTCTGATTCATTTGAGGATTTAGGTACTATTAGTGAATTAAAACTGTCAAATAATGATTTGAAGCTATCATTTTTAAAGGATAACAGTATTCCAAATTTAATTTACCTAGCAACTTATGACCAAAAATCTAAAGCCACAAATGTACTAAGGATCTTACGAAAAGTATCTCGTACATTTTTACAGAAATATAATATCAATCAAATATTGAACTGGAGTGGAAGGGTAAATGCTTTTAAGTCTTTTGATGAGATTTTAGAAAATTATCAATATGAAGAAATCGAAGAAAATGACTTAAACTTCAAAGAGCGAGTAATGAATCTTTTCAAAAATGTAGAAGAAAAATTAAATGAAGAATCAAATTTAATATCTTTAAGAGAGGATAATAGAAAATCTCCAACCGTCCCAGGATATTGCATCCAAGTACCAACAAACGTGAGTTCCTTGAATATCAACCCTAAACATTACCTTACGGGTGAAACTTCATACAAAGTTTTTAATAGAATAAATGGAGTAAATTCAATTGAAAAAATTGCTGAATTGGTTGGCTGTTCCCATGAAAACGTATTTAATATTTGTAAAAACCTCATTAAGTTAGGTTTTATATCAATAGACTAATATATTGTTAGTTAATTCTTTTTTGATGGTGTTTTTTTTTCTTACGCATTTTTTCTTCGATTAGCTCCGTGAGAGCTTTTAATGCTTGATCATCATTACATTCAAGTTTAAAAACACCCTCAACTTTACTTTCTTCTTTATCACCGGATTTACTTATTTTTTCGAAAGAAAGTTTAACAGGTTCTTTTTGTGTGAGCGCGAGATTTAAATAATTAATTAATCCTATGTGTTTAGAAGGAGCAATGGTGAATTTGATAGAAACTTCCCTTCCATTTTTAGTTGTTGTCGTTAGAACTAATCGTAATTTCATGGTCATTCCACCTAGCTTTCAATTTTATTTAGATTAAAATTACCTTCTATTAAATTTTCTTCTTTATTGCCAGAAGTATCGATTTTTTCAAGCGACAATTTTACAGGTTTATTTTGAGTTAAAGCGAGATTAATAAAATTAATAAATCCCAAATGTTTGGAAGGAGCAACATTGAATTTAATTAAAACGGGTTTACCTCTCTTAGTTGATGTTTTTAATACTATTCGCAACTTCATTTGTGCTTAATCCTAAATTTTAAATTATAAATATCAAAAAAAATATATTAGTGTATTAAATAATAAAGTATTATATAAATTAAAAAGAATTTCAAGATTTCAACATGTCTTCTAATCTATTTGCGTATAAATTCAAAAATGACCAATGGCATAAAGCTGATGATATCAATGAAAGTGATATTGTCGTTATCGTAGATTCATCTAGGAATATAATTTGGTATTTGGAAGGGAGGAATAGTTCTGCTAGAAAACGTAATAATGCAAGAGGATTATTAGGAGATCTTAAAAATAAGCATGCAACATACAAATTCAAAAAGATAACGAGTAATACTCCTAGAGAAATAACACGAGAACTTCAGATTTTAAAAGAACAATTTTTTGCATCAACAATTAAACAACTAAATGTCGATATATCAAAATTATCTCGGACATATTTCTATTTAAATGCATTTGGTAATCTCCTTATCATTGTATCTCTTACAATAATTATTCTCTTAATAGGTGGGAGTGGGACTCGAATTCATGAGAACTTTATGCATTTTTCAATTAGGTTAGTTGATTTTGAAATGATATTCTTCCTTTTATCATTACTCTCATTGATTTCGTTTTTATTATTCTTATTTGCGGGTTTAATCGTTATAATTCTCAAACAAAAAATTGTTGCAACCTATAATATATTTGGGAGCATTCTCATTTTCATTGCATTTTATATGATTAGTACTTGGACCAATATTATTTATTTCGAAATTAACTATCAAATAATTTTAATCAGAATAGATGTCTTCACTTTATTTGTATTAACCCTTGCTATTCTATACATGATAGGTCTTTTTATCGGTTTTATAATGAGTATTCTTGGATTTAAAAAAGTCGAACATACTATTGAAGAAGAAGAATAGATATAAGAAGAGTTTATGTTATTATGGCTTCAAAATTCCGTTTGCGAAGGCTTTTTAAACCAATTGTCAACTTTTTGGCTCGAGCTTTAAGTAAAATTGGATTATCTGCGAATGGAGCAACTATTACGATGTTGACATGTTCAATTATCAGTTTTTTATTGTTAGTGTTTTTTTCCAATTATGTGTTTTTTTCAATTTTTGTCTTTTTAACGGGTATTTTTGATGGAATTGATGGTGCTATAGCACGATTGAGGAATAAGACTTCTCGATTTGGAGGGATATTTGATTCAACAATGGATAGGCTAAGTGAATTTTTTATATTCCTTGCTCTTCTAATAAATCGTTGGGATGAAAATCTATGGATTATTATCGATATGAAGTTGGTAATTACCCTTTCTTACTTGACTTCAATAATGATTAGTTACTCAAGAGCCAGAGCCCAAATTTTATACGATGGTGACTATGATATTGGACTCATGGCAAGATCTGAAAGACTGTTCTATATTTTCGCCACTACATTAATCTCATTTTATTTTGGTTTTTTTAATGAATATATCCTGTTATTCTTACTCTTAGTTATCGCGACAGCAATATTTAGATTTTTAAAAATTCATTCTATAATATTAAACTCAGAAAAGAAATAGGAATAGATATCATTTTTTATAGAATTCGATGATTAGTTTATCTCCATTTTTCAAGTTAAATAAATCTCTTAAATATGGTTTTGCTAAAATTTCAATGGTATTCTTATCATGATGTGTTCTCTGTATGTCTAATATTGCTGCTTTTCTTCGTAGGTTTCTATCGTCTAATCGTGATATGAACACATCGTAACATTTTACTGGTCCATATTCTCTATTATGATCTTTAAATCCTTCAATAATTACAGGAGCTACACTATCTAATTTCTCTCTTAAAATTGAGATACCAGTATCACTCAATTCCAAATTTAAAGTACCCTTGAATGGTTCAAATCCCAATTTAGTTTTAAATTGATCATAATAACCTTTGATCGATACATAATAACCACCTTCATGCATGCCTTCACGAACTACACCAACAACTAAGATTGATTCAAGTAGGCTTTTCAGGTTTTTATACATGTTCAGCATCACTGTTGATCCTATTTTAGTGATTGAAATGCTCTGAGATTTTCCCTCACCTTTCCTTTCTATCCATTTTAGGGTTTCTAAATCATTGATTCTCCGATTTCCCGTCTGTTGGCTCAATTTAAGTAATTCTCCAAACTGCATACTACTTATCTGAATTGAATTTTTGTGTTTTGCTAGTTGACATAGCTTTAATAAAGCAAACCAATTAGCATAATTATCAGGGGAAATTTCTTCATTACTTTCCATTATTATTCAGAGCTTTTTACTTCGAAATCTTTCTAATATTTTTTGCTTAATTAGTCTTGAAGAATTTAATTCACAATTATTGTAATATGACTGAAGACGTTGAATTTTTATATGTTCTAAACCATGATCTTTTAATCCCTTTTTTAAGGTAGCCATATCATACTTCTGATTGGGACCTAATAATATGATATCAGGATAAATTTCTTCAACTGTTTTAAGAGTATCGTTATCACTTCTACCAAGTCTAGCAGCTTTTACATTTTTTATTCCTTTAATAATTTCCAGTCGTTGCTGTTCAGGAACAATTGGAGCTTCACCAGAATATAATTCACGGTTTTTATCTGTTGATACAATGACGAAAACATCTCCTAATTTAGCGGCCTCATTGATTAAAAAAAGATGTCCGGGATGGATTAAATCAAATGTACCAGCAATTAATACCTTTTTATTCATAAATTCCATCTTTAAGTCTTAACTTTTAATCTGTATTCTATTTCTTGAATTCGATATTCTTTTCTATACATGCCTTTAAATTATTCATTTGGAGCGTTATTGATATGTCTCCTCGTGTTTTTTCTATTATTCCTCTCGCTTTATCTGTTTTTTGCCTTAAATCTTGAGTTAACCCAGAAGGATAATCAACTGAAAAGAGATCCGAATATATTTCATCCATAGTTTCCAAAATTCTTGTTAAATCTTGTATATTTGAACTGCGGATATTATCTAAGACATATCTCCTGAGTTCTCCAATTACATCAGCTAATCCTAATGCGTAATTAAGAGGATTAATTTTTAAATCACTAGGGGAGGGGAGGGCTTTGTTTTTAATAATTGCATGTAATGAAATTGCTTCAGCATACTCTTGTTCTGGCACTTTTAGATATTTGGAAAAAACTCCAATATTTTTAGCTGTTAGCTGTTGTAAGTTTGTCAAATTAATTTGAATTTTATTAATTTTATCTTGATAGAGATTAACTTCATTTCTATGAATATTTTTTATTGCAACACTGCAATCTCGAATTATTTGACGAGATTTTTTGAGAATTTCTTCCCTACCATTATCTAGTTTGTCTAAATTTTCTATTAATTCAGAGAAAATTACTTTAAGATTCATTAATTGTAGGTAAGTATCAAAAGTATTTAGAATTTTTTATAACTAAATGATAAGAGAAGCAAAGAAGAGAGAAAATCATGAAAATTTTATTAATTCACTCCGAGGGTGTAGAAGTTGTTAAGAATAAACAAGCTACCAGCAATCCACAGGATTTCCCCGAAAAAGTCATAAAGATGGATGGTTTGGTCCTTGTTGCATACGTATCTGTAGAAGACCAAGACACTTATGATACAGATATGATTGCTAAACAAGGTGCTCAAGTAATTGAAGATGCAATTTTGCAAATTTCTGGGTTTCCAGAAAAAATAAGGCAAGAAAATGAAGAAATAAGGGCACATAATAAGAAAATAGAATCAAAAACGATTAAAGGGAATCTAAGGAATTTAAAAGAATTAATTAAAGACCCTGAAATGTATAGAGTCGATAAAGTTTTAGTTTATCCTTTCGCACATCTCAGTAAATTTCTAAGTAAGGAAGCTATTGCGATGGAAGTATGTCCTAAAATTGCCCAAATTCTAAATGATAGAGGTATTGAGGCGGGTTTTTCTCCCTTTGGATGGTATAAATCTTTCAAGATTAATTGTATCGGACACGAAATTGCTGAAATGTATAGAGATGTAAAATTATATATTCAACCAGAAGATCACATAACCAACACTGAATATAAAATATTATTCCCTTCAGGAGAAGAGGAAAACATAGAATTTGATGATAATAAAAATATTAAACCTTTAAAAAATATAAAAGATGAAGATTTCTTCCTATTCATCAAATCTGAGCTCGGGTCAAGGAGAGAAGATAAATCAATAGAACCGGTTCATTTAAGTGTTATGAAAGATTTCGAATTGGTCGATCTCGATCCTAATAGCGATAAAGGTATTTTTCGTTGGTATACAAAAGGAATGATAATGAAAAATCTTATTAAAAATTTTATCGAAGACCGGTTAATTGATTATGGAGCTTTACTTATAGATACTCCGATAATGTATACGGTTAAAAATAAGAAGCTAACTGCTCAAACTGCTCGCTTTCCAGCACGAACTTATTGGGTAGAGTCTGGGAGAGATAGATTTTTATTAAGATTTGCATCTGATTTTCTACTCTTTGATATGGTAAGTAAAATGATTCTCAAACCACACTATTTTCCCTTAAGATTATATGAGTTCGAACAATATGATTTTAGGAGAGAAATGGAAGGGGAATTAAGCGGATTGAGAAGGCTTAGAGGATTTACCATGCCTGATTTGCATACTTTATGTAAAGATTTAAATCTAGCAGTTGAGGAATTCATCAAACAGTATAAATTAATCAGAGATTTAGAAAGTGATTTAGGAATTGAATCAAATATAGCTTTTAGAACGACTAAAGAATTCTATAAGGATAATAAGGAATGGATTGTAAAACTTTTAAAATCTGAAAATAAATCAGCTCTTTTAGAATTATGGGAAGATAGATACTATTATTTTGTCTTGAAATTTGAAAGAACTGTTTTATCTGCACAAAATAGAACAGCAACATTAGCTACTAATCAAATTGATGTAGAAAGTTCCTTAGAATACATGGTTGATAATGAGGGAATAAAACGTCAGAAATATGATATCAAGTTTACGGATGTTGATGGAAAACAAAAATATCCTATTATTCTTCATAATTCACCAACTGGAGGAGTAGAACGTATCCTTTGGGGTTTAATTGAATCGGCAATAAGAAATAAAGATAAAATAGTACCAGGATTTAGAACTTGGTTATCTCCAATTCAAGTAAGAATCATAACTATTAGTGATGAACAAACGCAATATGCTGAAAAAATATTAGATATCATTAATAAGGAGTCATATAGAGCTGATTTTGACGATCGTAACGAAACTATAGGTAAAAAGATTAGACAAGCTGAAGTTGAGTGGATTCCATATGTTATTATAATTGGTAAAAGAGAACAAGAAAATCAAGAGATTTCTGTAAGAAAAAGATTAATAGGAAAACCATTCGGTCCCAAAAAAGCTACTGTCGAACAGTTCAAGAACTGGAAATTAAGCCAGTTACTAGAAATGCTAGAAAATGACTCGAAAAGCTTCCCTAAATATAAATTACCAAAACCGCTACGGAGATTTTCAACAAAGGTATATTTTAGAAAATAAGAGAATAAAGATTATATTTTAATTACATATTCGATTACTATTTTCATCAATTTAGGTATATTTCAGAAAATGACAATTAAATGCATTATTTTCGATTTAGGGGATGTTATCTTTGATTTGGACTTTAGTCAATTCTTTAATGAGGTAATCACACCATCCCCATTGAATAAACCTAAAACGCCTATCATGCTGGAATTTTTTCGTCAATCTGATACATATCATCAAGGAAAAATAAGTGATAAAGAATTTTACACTCAAGCTTGTGATCTGCTACGGGTGTGTAATCTAAATCAAAAAGAGTTTTATGATGCTTTTAACAGTATCATTTCAGAAATAAATAAAGAAATGGTTGAATTGGTTAAGAATATCAGAAGGAATAATAAACTCAAGATTATCTGCTTATCCAATATCAATTCTAGTCATTGGAAATATATAAAGAAAAAAAAGTGGGAAATTTGGGACCTTTTTGATGAATTCATCTTATCTCATGAAGTTCACTTAACCAAACCGGATAGCAAGATATTTGAAATAGCAATTAAAAAAGCGGGATGCGACCCTGAAGAGATTGTATTTATAGATGATGGTTTTAATAATATCAGAGCTGCCTTAGAATTAGGGATAAAGGGAATTCGTTTTGTTAACATTGATGAGCTAATTAAATCTTTACATGAGCTAAATATTAATATAATATAGATTAAACATCTTATTCTGTCATTCCATGTAAACAAGCTTTAGCAATCATTTCAAATGCTAATTCAACATTGTCCCCTGTTTTGGCAGAAGTTTCAAGATAGTCGCAATTTAATCTTTTTGCTAAATCTTCCGCTTCTGCCCTTTCCACTTGACGTTCTAAGTCGGACTTATTACCTAATATTATCATCGGAATGGTTTTTTTTACTGATTTTTTAATACTACTTATCCATCCAGGTAATTTTAATAAGGATTGGGGATTGGTTAAATCATAAACTCCAAGAGCTCCATTACTTCCTTTAAAGTAAATCGTTCTTAGCTTAGCGAATTGTTCTTGACCTCCTATGTCCCAGATTAGTAGTCGAACGTTAGTTTCCTCAAACTCAACATCTTTAATTAAAAAATTAGATCCAATGGTTTGTTTTAGGTCAGTATTAAAATAATCCTTTATGTACCTTATCAATAGGGATGTTTTTCCTACGTCTCCTCCACCGAATAGTGTTATTTTGAATTTATATGTATCAGAAATTTTAATTACCTAATTTATATAATTAATTAAATTAATAGAATTATCGCAAGTATATTTGATATATTATATTTACCATATTTATATATTTATTATTTTACCAATTTTTACCTAATCAGCAGAATTTATTCAAGATTGTTTGGATAAATTTGAATCCTTCGGTGGATTTTTCCGCAAATTGTTCTTGACCTCCTATGTCCCAGCGCGGGGGCAAAAAAATTAACCTAAAAAAAAATTAATCGTGCTTATGTTTGAGTTTTTGGACAGATTCTTTGATATCTTCTTCAATAACACGAATTTCCTTTTTAATGCTTTGCCCTGTTTTTTGCCCTACACGTCCGATTTGTATCATGATCCATTCTGGTGATCCTCTTCCCTCGTAAAACTCATTCCATAGAAACATAAATAATCCCAGGAACCCCAAATAGCTAATAACTAGAAATACAAATAGTACAACATCAAGAGAATTGAAAAATAACGTGACAAATATAAAATGTACTAAGAAAAGACTCAACGAGACCCTTCCATAATATTTTACCATGCTGATAAAGTAATTCGTTTTCTCTTTTATATCAATGAAATAGAAGCAAACTCCAATCAAGAGTAGTGCTGCTCCCAGATTATAAATCATATTCGGTCCTCTTCCACGAATAAGAAACTCCCACATTCCGGGATATCTTACGTCTGGAAGAAACATTTGGGAATTAATATCAGCTAGCAATGACATTAAGGGATATTCTTCTAAAGGTAAGGTTCCAATATAGTTAAAATGAGCATTATCCCATATATCTCCGGGCAAATATATTTCTCTACCTAACCACATTCCCCCAATTAGGAAAATTAAACCCCATAGCATGAAAACTCGGAATAGGGAAAAATAATCTTTTTTTCGTCCAGAAATCATAGCATCGTGTAATAATTCTCCAAAGATTGTGGAAATGAAACATATTGCAAGCCAAGGCAGAAGAGGTGTCATTGGAGAGGGAGACACAATAATGTAATGGAAAAAGGTGATAATTGGATTACCTGCTTCTTTTCCGATAAATAAAAATTCACGTATTCCATCAGATGTGAAAATGATTAGTATCCCAATCATTGCTCTTGAAAGTTTACCTAATTTGAGAGCATAAAAAGAAAAAATCTGAGAGAATCCGATGAACATCAAGATATTCCAACCCCATAAATTTAAAGGAAATGGATATCCCGCTATTGTAAATTCAAATGAAAAGACATTAAATAGCACTCCAATGAATATGATTGTTCCGCCTCTACTCAAAATTCGATTCCGAATTACCTTTTCAGATAATGCTCCTTTTTTTTTTTTTTTAATACTGAAAACAACACTTAAAGCTGAAAGAAATACAAACATGGAGGGACCAACAATATCCATTGTAGTATAACATGCTCCATAAAAAAATATCCATTGTGAATTCAACCAAGATCCACCGGCATGGGCAATCATAATCATGATAATTGCTATACCCTTCACAAAATCAATACTATGGATCCTTTTAAGAGAAGCATAGTCCCGGATCTCTTCAACAGGGATTACCGTTTTCAAATAATCTGACAGAGGGATGGAATCCAAATCCTTTTGGTCTTGATCTTCTGATGACATGAGAATCTATCTATATTCGTTTTGTACTAAAATTTAGAACTTAAATTAATATTATCTTATGATTTTATACTATTTGAATGTTTATATATTTCAAATTTTATCTGCTTGGAGAGTAGCATGAATATTAGAAAGTATATTGATTTGAGACTTATAGGAATAATTGGTTCTTGTCTCTTGATAGTATCTCAATTTTCAGCTTGGTATTCTGGATTAACCTTGATCAATATATATTTGATCACGACATCAGTAGCTATTGAGGATTCATTTCTATATCTATTTCCTCTAATCAGTGGAAGTATTTGTTTTATTGGAACATTTCTTGTCTTGTATAAATTAGAGTATAAACTCAATTCAGTAATCATCAACTTTATCGGGCTCGGATTTTTCTTAATTTTTATATTTGAAATTGTACCTAAGGATTTCCCTTATATTGTTAGTGCAGAGATAGGTTTTTATTTTGCGATTATTGGAGCTTTTTTAATCTTATTAGGTATAATAAATGTTTTAAAATTGAATAATAATCTTGAGGAAGGGAGTTAAAATTAATCCGGAGAACAAATCAACGAAAAATGAAGATGGAAACCAAGATTCTAAATCAAATTTCTACTATGCTTTAGGTCATAAAATAAGAAGAAGAATAATATAGCTAATTGGTGAAAATGGTTTTTCTTCATTTACAATACTAAAAAAAGAATTAAATGTAAGTACAGGTACAATCTATCACCATCTTGATACACTTTCAACTTTAATCAAACAAAAATCAGATAAAAAATATTATCTTACAGAATTGGGAATACGAGCTTATGATTCGATTAGGAGCAATATGGGATCCTTATCATTTGATATTTCGAAAAAAGATTTCAACTCATTTCTTCTGAAAGGTTTAATGCATCTCACACCAAAAAGAATCTTGGTTGCCAAGAACAAACCAAATCTTCTTGCTATCATATTTTCTTTAATGATCTTAATTTTAGGGGGGATATTTTGTGCTTTAAATGGATTATATCCCTTCTTTTTATTATTTGGAACCATTCCAGAAATACAATATGCGCCCCTTTTTAATTTCTTTTTCTTTATAATCAATTTTTTTGTTTTCTTCTGTATTATTGAAGCAATCTGCCGGATTTTTTACAAAAAAAAAGGAAGTTCAAAAGAATTCCTGAACACGTTTGCTATTATTTTTCTCCCTTCAGTATTGTATCTGTTAATACATTATTTTTTTCTTGCCCTAATGATTATTGAATTTACTTTTATAAGAATATTCGACAATATAATCATGATAATATTCCAGGTCTGGTCATTATGGTTACTTACATACAGTATAACTAGTTATAAACGATTAAAAATTGAAAACTCACTCATAATTTCTCTGCTGTTGCATTATGGGGGATTTTCTATCATATTAATACTATCTATTTAACAACTCTGAATTCTTTTTTCTCTAAAGCGCTAATTAAGCGATTTTTCTGTTTTTTTGAATCTTTCAAATTTTTTGCTTTAGTGGCAATAAAACATGCAAACAAAGGATCTTCATTCAATGCTAATGGAGGTGATACAATATGAGGAATTTCTTTTATGATTTGAGGAATTAGTCCCTCATTTACTTCAGTGAATGGGAGCTCCCCTACATATCTTAAACGTAAGTGAAAGAAATGTGATAAATACTCATGATTAGGATCTACGACATTATTCACATCCATATCTGGATGTAAAATTAATAAAAGCGGATTCTTTTTGGTGATATTTCTAATTCCAATATAAGATGTTGTCAATCTCGGGTTAATTTCTATGAAACTTAAAGAATTATCGGTTTTTCGAATAAAATCAATTCCATAATATCCTGTAAATCCTATCAAATTTAATTGCCGAAATTGTTTTTTTAAAATTTTTCTAATATTTTCATAATCCGATATGGGAGTATATCCTCCCAAGTAAGATGAATTACTGTTTAATTTACTAATTTCAACAAATTGAGCATTTATCGATAAAATATTTGACCCCTGGGAATTTCCTATAATCGATACACTCAAATCTTTTCCCGGGACATATTGCTGTATAATGTAATCTCTATCTGATTCAAAATGGCTTTGGTTGGATGTGAAGAAAGAAGATATCTGAGATTTGTTTTCAAAATAGAAAATTGATTCAGCACCAACACCATCCTCTGGTTTAATTATTACTGGTAATTTGAATTTTGAAACTATTTTAATAATATGATCTTTGTGAAGTAAGTGGGAAGGAAGATGATATGTTAGTGGAGTAGATACCTCTTGAGCTTTAAAATATTTATAAGTTTCAAATTTGGAAGAACCTAATCTAATTGCTTCTAAGTTCATACTTAGAATTATTTTATTCTGGTCTTTCATTATTTTAGTTAAGTTATATAGGATACCAGAAAATTCAGGTGCTATAATGAACACATACTTACAATCTTTGACTGCCTTCTTTACTTCAAGAAAGATGTCCATGTTTTGATTTATTTCCTTGCTAAAATCCGTTTTTAAATATCTAATCATGTGTTGAATTCTACAATCTATTAACGTCTTAATTTGGAAGCCAAGATTTTTGAAATCTTCAACTATCACCCTTAACATTCCAAATCCTTCAGTAAATAAGGATATGGGAATATCAACGTGATTGAATCCACCACCCGATATAAATTCAAAAATAAAAATTCGATCATTTTCCATTTTGCTTACTTTCATCTATCCTTGAAATTGATAAAGCAAGTGGTTATTATAAATTTTATATAGATTAGTTTTAAAGGTATTTCTACCTCAAAAAAAAAAGCAATTCTCGATAAAGGCGGGTTTGTCGGCGATTTTGATGTAGAATTCCATGAATCATTTCTATGACTAATGGAAAGCAAAAATTTTTTTAAAATTTGATTAGTTTAGTTTTAAAGGAATCCACTAATTATTCTAAATAACCTAGATTAAAAAAAAAAAATTAAAAAAATGCCATCTTATTTTAACGAAGAGGTCATGCAAAGAATTCGTTACCTCCACTTCAAATCAAAACACTTAGACGACGCACTAAGAAAAGAAGAAAGTTTTACTTTGGATGATTTAAATCTGGTATTAGAATATACCAAGATCTTAAATATCAATTACATGAATGAAAACCATACTAAGATATTAAGAGATTTAGATATCACGCAAATTTATATTGATCCCAGTGAAAACAATCGAGAAATAGAAATAAAGGATCTCATGATTGAATGTGCTAGATCATTATGGGTTATGGCAAGAGCTTACGGAATTCTTTCTGAAAAATTCGAAGAAGAAGAGGATTGGGAAAGTGCTGTTATCGCAATGGTAGAATGCAGTAAAATGTATAAAACTGCCGCATATTTCAGCGCTGCAAATACGTATCAAAATGATATTGGCACAACACTCTCATCTGAGAATTTAGAATTGAACTCTGAAGAAGCGAGAGTTTTAGCTCAAAGTATTGCGGCTCTCAGGGAGGAGAATACAAGGAACAAATATTTTGCTTCAAAACTATATGCTGGGCTTTCACAGCTTTCAAAAAGAATCTTTTATCTTAAAAAACATGATGAGAAGAAAAAACAACAGTTAAGGGCTCAATTTCATTATGATATGGGAAAAGCGTGTCAACTTAAAGCTCAAGCATCATTGGAATCTTCAATAACTCCATTAAATATGGAGAAAATTACTCGTCTTAAACAGAAAGCAAATTTCTATTATGACAAATCAAAAATTATTTGGAACGAAATGCTTGAAGGTTTAACTAATCTCTCAGAAGAAGAAAAAAACAATCTTAAGGTTAATTTATCAGTTGTTGAAACATTAATAAAAGAGAATAATGTAGAAGTCCTAGATTACGAAGAAATAAAAAGAATTCAAGATCCTGAACCCATTATTGTGATACCCGAAAATTTGGCTCCATTTGTTCCCAAAAGCACTATTTTTCTTACAAAATTTGTTCCAAAAGATCTAAATATTAAGCGATTCAAGACTTTCACGAAAAAAAAGCTAGAACAAAAAATTCCTTACAGTAAAAAAGAAAAGTTAATTGACCAAAAAGCTGGCATAGTTCGGACAATTAACGAATTGAAAACTTTACGAGAAGGAAATGAGATTACAATCGAAAAATTTGCTGAACTAATGGAAAAATATTCTGTAAGACTTAAAATGATAGAAACCGCAATTGAGAAATTAGTAAAATAATGACCTTATTTTAACTTGCCTTATCTATTTTCAAAATACAACTTTTGGTTTTTTTCAACTTCAAATTTAACTTCTGCTTCTTGTTTAAAAAATAAATCAATAATTTCCTTGTAGACTAGACCAATTAATATAAGTTCTATAAAGATATTCAATATAATAATTAATATTTGCAGATCTTGTAAATCCTTTGTAAATAGAAACAGCATAAAAAACAAATGGGGTGTAAAAATGATATTTATGAAACCAAGTGTTTTCACAAATCTCAAGATATTTTTTAATTCTAATTTAAAAACACTTTTTGTTTTGAGACCAAAAATAAAATAAATTACTGAAAATACCATGCTAATAGCACATAGTATTACTATCAAATTTCGATCATATGGTTCTAATGCTAAATATGGTTTGAATACGATGGCCCCCATCATCAATGTGGTAGAGAAAAGTAAAAGGGTAAGTGAGGATGATACTAATCCATCATGAAAAACCTTAAAATCCATAATAATG
>DAOUVJ010000188.1 GCA_030667705.1 Promethearchaeota archaeon
ATTTAGATCCCGCTTTATTTGGTTGACTGTTTCGGGAGCAAATCCGGAAAAGTGGTTATTTACGATTATGAAAATTTCACGGACATTAGGAGTTCCCTGGAGTTTATTAATATTTGAATAGAGGTGACTCAAAGCGATATCTTGAGATTTTTGTAATTGATCAAATTTAGTTATTTCTCTATCACCAATTAGCCTAATGTAATATACTTCTTGATTAGGAAAATAGTGAGGTTTAAAGTTTTCAAGATAGGATGTTACTAATATAACATTTTTACCATCAATAAGTTTTGCGAGATCAGGCTCTTCAAACCATGAATTACTTCTTAATTCTATAAAGATACGGTGTTTTTTTACAAGTTTTCTCACGATATAAGACAAATGTTGGAAATGCTTATCAGAATATTTAAACCAAGGAGGAAATTGTAATAAAAGCCCTTTTAACAGGTCTCCAAAAGGTTCAACATGACTTTGAAACTCAAAAATATCAGCCCCTAAACTTGGATTATCATATTCATGTGTAACTTTTTGCCATGCCTTTAAGATAAACTGAAAATTAGAAGGCACTCTATTAATCCAATTTTCAAATGTATTAATAGATAGAAGGTTATAAAAAGTTGAATTTACTTCATTTACATCAAAATAATTGGAATAATGCGTTAAGTGTCTAGCTCTATCAAGATTTTTGGGATAAAACGGACCGATCCAATCCTTATAATCCCATCCTGCGGTTCCAATATGTATATGTACCATTTTAAATTCCTTTATTCTGGAAATCTCTGCAAATTTGAATTAATCCATCATGTATAAAATAATAAATTTGTATTACTTCTTATATAGATAAGAGAAATTTAAAAGAATCAATATATAAATAGATATTAGTCACGAGATAAAAAAAGAGGGCATTATTGTGATTCCATGGAATAAAATTGAAATGAGTCCAGAGAAGGCTTTAAAAGTTGAAGGAAGATTATTATTAGATATTCGCGCTAAAACCATTGAACTGGAAAAGGAACTAGCTAAAACAAAGGAACAATTGCAAAATACAATGGAAGAAAAAAAAACCACATATACTAAACTTCAAGGTCGAGAAAAAAGCTTAGTAAAAATGAATGAAAAATTTACAGCATCAAAAAAGAACTTGGATTTAGTTTCGGAACGAAAACTAAGTGTAGATATTGAGTTAACAAAATTAAGACCTCAAATTGACGATTTACAAGCTGAAAATAGCAAGTTAAAAGCAGATTTTGGTGCTCAGATATCTGAACTAAACGCAAAAATCACTGAATTACAAGGTGAATTAAAGTTTTTAAATGAAAAAAATGCGGAATTAGATCAACAATTAATTTTCAAGAGCAAATCAGTTGAAACTCATAAAAAGGAAGTAGACGAAAAAATGGAAGAATTCTCTTCCATGAAAGGAAAATTGAACATTTCACAACAAGAAACACAACAACTAGTTGATAAAGTTAAAATACTTGAGAAAAAGTTATCTGAGATTGAAGGGTCTCCTAGAATACTAAACAAAATTAATGAAATGATGGTACATAAAGGATTTTTGTCAGATCGTGAACTTTCCGATATCAAAAAGGAGTTTGAATAATGAGTAAATTATGAAAAATTAATAGTATCATTGGTAATGATTTTATTTAAAAAATAACTTAATAAACATAAAAAACTTTAAAAAATACATCTTATTAAAAAGAAGTGAAAAAAAGGTGGTAAAATAATTAGTATTGACTGGAGCTTAGCGGAATCCCGCCCTGAAAAACATGTAAAAGTTGAAGGAAGATTTCTATTAGATTTGAGATCTAAGATAAATGATTTAGAACAGAAACTAAAAATACAAATGGAAAAGTTAGAAAAAACGAGTAAAGAATTATCTGACACTAAACAAAAGTTAGAAACTACCGAAAATGCGCTTTCTGAAAAAAAAAATAAATTCTCTAATCTTGAAAAAGCAAAAGAACAAGAACAAAATGATTTTAAAGAAGAACAAAATAATTTAAAAGAAGTAAAGGACAAATTAGATACGGAAGTTACTGATCTTAAATCAAATAAAGGGGATTTAGAGAGAAAATTAACTGATGCGAATGAAAAAATTAGTAATTTAGAAAAGGACTTGGAAAAGTTTAGAGATTCAGATAAAACATTAGTTAAAACTAAGGAAGATCTCGAACAGAAAGAGAGAGAAATTGAAAGCATCAAGAAAGACTTACAACAAACGATTTCGGATAAATATATTGAAATTGAAAGTCTAAAAAATGAAAATACTCAAGCTGTATCTGAAAAGGAAAGTGAAGTTTTAGAATTAAAGAGTCAAATTGAAACTCATTTGAAAGAAACGGATGCGTTGAGCCTGAAAATTAAATCTCTAGAAGATTTCATTGAAGAATCAAAATCTTACCCTAAAGTGGTTGAGGAAGTTAAAGATACAATGTCAGTCAAGGGGTTCCTCAGTGATAAAGAGTTGGATGATATATTGAACCGAAATTTAAATGAGTAATAAACCGAAAGAAAATCATTTATTAAAACACTTTTCTATTTTATATTTATTCTTTTCATTTTAACAGGTTGAACTTATCATGATCTTGCAAGTCCTCACGTTAGAAGATTTTTACCAGTTATTTTTCAAAATAATCATTTCCTTTTTTTGTGGATTTATTATAGGAATTGAAAGAACGAGAGTTAATGCTCAATATGGTGCACGAGATCATATCTTCTTTTCAATGATATCGACTACTTTGATTTTATTGTATGAGAGATTCTTACTTACGTCTGAAGGGTTTATACTTATCATCATTTTTTTTGCTGGGATGCTACTCTTTTTGTTAATAGGTAGTATTTATAGATTATTTCGCGAGAATGATGCGGGATATACTTCAACTTTATCCATGCTTTTATCGATAATTGTTGGGATTTTAACATATTACACTGAATCCTTGGCGATTGCGATCTCTGTTATTTTCTTAATTATTCTTTCTACTAAAAAACAATTTAATAAAATCAGGAGTTTGAAAGATATTGAATGGACGGGAACCATAGAATTTATAGCAATTGTAGTTTTGCTTTACATTTTAATCCCTGATGATCTTTTAATATTTGGAATTCTAATAAAACCAATAATCATCATTTTTATCACGATATTGATCGTCAAATATTTCAGCTACTTCATACTTAGAAGCTCAATTGAGAAAAATTTATACTACGTCTCATTATTAGGAGGCTTTGCTCATAGTGAGGCAACAACAGTGGAATTAGCTGAAGCGGGGGCATCATCTTCATCAGTATGGTTAGTAATTCAGACAATGTTAATAAGAATGTTAATTGTTTTACTAATTACACCTACCTTATTGAATTACGCAATATATCCAATTTTGATTACATCTTTTATTGGCTTATTAGGTTCATTCTTAATTCTCCGAAAAAAAGAGACCAAAATTGATCTATTAAAAGTTAAAAATCCATTATCATTAAAAGGAGCTTTAGTTTTTGCTGGTACTTACATGCTAGCTCTCATCGTATCAATTTTATTAAGTTTCGTAGATCTCAACATATTTATATATTATATCGTTGTTTTTGTAATTGGTTTATTATCAGGTGGAGCATCCTCCTTATTTGTTGCAACATCTTTCCAATCTCATTTAGTAAATCAAGGTAATGCATTAATAATGTTGACAATTGGCTTATCAGCTGCCATTCTCAATAAGATTTTTTACTCTACAAAGTCATTAAGTCCGGATAAAAACAAAAAGGGATATTTAATCCATCTAATCTTCTATATAATCATCACAATAACCTTGTTGGCTTTAATGACCTACTTCACAATTATTATATTCAATCTCCCCCTTTTATGACTTGAAATATAAATCTTGAGTATATCATGGTAAAGTTAGTTTGGAACAATAAACAAATTGGTGATGATTTCAAACATCCACAAAATTTTGATGATTATTTTACTGAAATACACGCCCAAAAGAATCAAATTGTTTCTAAAAGAGATATAAATGCATCTAACTTGCTATTTTGGGGCGACAACTTACAAGTTCTTAATTATCTCATTCTCGATTTTAAGAAGAAAATAGATTTGATATATATAGATCCTCCTTTCTTTTCGGGTACTAATTATAGTGTAAAGATTGAACATGATGGAAAAACTCATGATTCTATTGCGTATCATGATCATTGGAATAAAGATTTAGATTCCTACTTACAGATGTTTTATGAGAGATTAGTACTTTTTAAAGAATTATTATCTGATAAAGGGTTGTTATTTGTGCATCTTGACTGGCACGCTAGCCACTATATACGCGTAATGTTGGATGAAATCTTTGGACAAAAACGATTTGTCAATAGTATTGTATGGTATTATTATAACAAATATTCTGCTGGAAAGCGAAATTTACCAAGGGCCCATGATGATATATTGGTATATTCGAAAACGAAAAATTATACTCTAAATGAGATAAGAATAAATCGTGATAAACCGATTAAGCAGTTAAAAAGAGTAATGGTAAATGGTGTATTAAAGAATGCAAAGGATGAGAATGGCCATGTAATCTATAGAACCGTGTCAGATAAAAAATTGGATGATGTATGGAAGATTCCTTGCATGCAACCTGCCTCAAAAGAATGGACTGGATTTCCTACTCAAAAACACCATGAATTATTAGAAAGAATACTTCTCTTGGGTAGTAATGAAGGAGATTTGGTTGCAGATTTTTTTTGTGGTTCTGGAACAACCCTTTTAACAGCAGAAAAGTTAAATCGGAGATGGATTGGATCTGATGTCTCAAAATTCTCAATATATCTTACCCGGAAAAGATTGATGAACCATCAACAAAATAGAAGGAATGGGGAAGAAATTAGAAATAAATTTAGAATTTTAACACATTTGACTGAAGAGAAGGAAAAAACCGTCAATTCAGGCTTTTTTGAAAAAAATATAAAGTTTAAAAGACATTAAATGGTTCTTTACTCATCATTGTTATGGTATATCACGTTCCAACCCAAATAATGAAAGAGCGCTTCATAAATAATATCTCCTACTTCATTTAATGTAGCAGCTACGTGATGAGCAAAACCTTCCTTACATAAAGTTTTTAATAAGGATTGCAAACGAGGTATTTCAACAACACCGAAACCACCAAAAGTCTCTAAAGTATCATCGGTGTAATTCCCTTCAACTAATAATGCTTTAATTTCTCCGAACATGTCATCAGTTTCTATTCTCAATAACGTGCAAGGCTTTGATTTTATCCTCCCTTGAATTGCACCAAAAGTTACGTCTGCTCCTTTTTGATCTGCTATGATGGGATGTATGGTCATGCGGGTGTCTTTAAAGAATGATTTTGGGAGGTTACTACAATGGAATAAAACCATTTTATCTGGATCCTCTCCATAATTATTATTCCAATCTAAAATTGCTGAAGGCGTTTCGGTTGCAACTTGCAAAATATACATTCCAACTAAACCAGAAATATCAACTTCGCAAGCAGCAGGCACCAATCCTTCACTAAACATGCTCATGACAGCACATGGTACAATGCCGAAATTATCCTGTATGGAAGGCCAACACTGAAAAGCGAACCCATCTAACTCATTATCTACGACCCAATTTTCGACAACTACCGCAAGTTTTGCTAATTTGAGCAATCCATCTTCAGGAAAACTCGATGTTGGAGTGTAATCCTTGATAAATCGTATTTTTTGTTGAATTTTTGGATCATCTTCTTGTAGGAGATTAATCATTCCAAAGATTTCAGACATGTCAATTGGTTCTATTGTAATGCCATTAAATTCTAAGATTTTTTCACTATAACGAACGGTTTCAAACGCATTTGGCCTTGTCCCTATTTGACCGAATCGCACATTTTTGAGTTTGTTCACAATACG
>DAOUVJ010000088.1 GCA_030667705.1 Promethearchaeota archaeon
TAATAAACAATCTGTAAATCCCCCCACCGAAGCCCCCAAATCTGCACATATTTTTTCTTTGATCTGGATAGAGAATTTTTCTATTGCAAATTCTAATTTCAAACCACCCATACCAACATAAGGAAATTGCCTTATTAGTTCAATTTTAGCCATATTATCTATTTTTTTTCCTGACTTGGTTGCTTTTTCATTGTTTACTAAAACATATCCATTTTTGATTAGCCACTGTCCTTTAGTCCTGCTTTCTACGAGGCGTCTTTCTACTAATAGAATATCTAATCTTTCTCTCATTTTTATTCCTAAATTTAGATGTTTTTTCTTCTTGTTTCTAATTTATCTGCAAAATAGGAACTTATTCTTCCTAACTGGATTTTAATTGAAAATTTTTCTTTCCAATAACGATATATTATTCTTAAAAGCATTCCAAACATTAAGAAAGTAATTAAAATCGCAAACCAAATGCTGATATAATCCAATTGTTTTAAAAAAAGAAAATATAGTATACTATGGGTTAAATATACGGTGAAAGAATAATAAGAGAAATAAAACAAGAATTTATAATTTTTTTTAATCTTATTCCCAATAAGAATCTCAAAAATGAATAACGTCATCAATAATGTCAACTGAATCCCTAACGAGAAGATTGACCAAGACAGAGAGCTCCTTACCAAAAAATCAGGAAACCCAATAACGATACCAATAATAATCAAAATAGGACCTATAATTATGTATTTTTTTACAGTGCTAAATGTTTTCTTTCTACTAAGTTCAGTATTATCAAAATTTAAATCCGATATTAAATCACCTACAACGGTCCCAAACAAAAAGAATGGAAAGAATATTAATATGGGGTCAAGATGAGGTTTATTATATAGCAAATGAAAAACCCCCCCAAAAATATTCACTTGTCCATTATAAGTTACCAAGAATTCAAACAAAAATATATTTAGGATCCATACAGATAAACCTATAACAATTCTGAAATATTTTGGTAATTTCAAAAGAGGCCACCCCACTAATAATGAGATAGATGCCGTTAAAAGAACAAACCATGACCAGATATAAGTTAGATCGTTTATAGCTAAAGCGATAGATAAATTATAGAATATTGCTATAATTAGCAAAAATAGAGCTCTTAAGATGTAAGAATTTCTTACCCGAGATTTTGTATACTCTTTTAAAACTTCTACCCTATAAATCCTATTCCGGTAAGATAGTGCTATACTTACACCAGAAATAAATAAAAAACCAGAAGCTCCTACTGAGTCTAAAATTACATGAGTAAAATTATTTACATATGCATATTCAGGTCTTATCCACCATTCTAATAAATGACCAAGGAACATCCAACCCATGCATATTCCACGAAAAATATCAATACTCTTAAACCTAATCATCATTTTTCCTTAACTTAATTTTTCTGCCAAGAAAGTAGCAAATTTACTAATATAGAATTTTAGCGAAGCATTTTTTCCTACTTTTATGTAAATATATCTGAATAAGATAGTTACCAATACCATGGTCGGTACGATATAAATCCATATCTCTAACGCATTGAATTGAGGGGGAAAGACAAAATAGAGAAGCTGATGGGCAAAAAAGATGGTAAATGAGTAATATGAATAGTATTTAATAACAGAATAGTTTTTCTTAAATTTAATTTTACCAAAATCCTTAATGATAACCAAAAATGAAATCAATAATAATTCTAATCCAAAAGTGAACATGTGAGAAGAAAAAGTTTCTTTAGTAGTAAAATTAGGGAATTCGAATAAAATGGCAAATATCACTAAAAAAATACCCCCAATAATGGATGGTCTAACTACCTTTTTTCGCAAATAATCTCGTTGCTTCTCTAATCCCTCTTTCAATGATGATTCATAGAATAAATCTCCAAAAATAGTTCCTGCGAGCAGAAAAGGGAAATAAGCTAATATAACATTTTGTTCAGGGACATTGTATAGAAAATAGTATAAAAATCCAAGAAAATTTGATTCACCTCGAAATGCTGATAACCAGATAATGAGAAATTCATTACTAATCCAAATAAAAAAACAAACATATAATCTAAATTGTTTTGAGGTTTTTAAAAAAGGCCAAGCAAGTAACAAAGATATTGAGATTGTTTGTATTACAAACCAAGTCCACACCCCCGGAATATTGGAATATATAGTTCCAACTAAATTCCATATAGTAGAGATCAAAAAGATCAGTAAAGCTCGAAGCATATACTCGTTCCTTATCAAATTTTCACTGGAGTCTTCTAATAATTGAGATTTTTCTTTTCTTCTCCTATATGAAAGAGCAGCACTCATTCCCGAAACGAATAAAAAGCCACCTCCACCCACAAATGCTCCAAAATTCCAAATTATTTCATAGAGCCAGTAATCGGCATATATAACCCACCAATTAACCAAATGACCAAACGTCATATAAAAGATACAAAGTCCGCGAAATATATCTAATGCTTGTACTCTCATATAATATCCCTATCTTATTTTAACATGAAATAAATTAAAAATATGAATTATTCGGGAAAAACTTTACTCAAAATTAATTAAATTTTGTATCAATTTTATTGACTCTGTAAGAGTTTTTCCCCCCATTATTACCTCTTCTGCAATTTTAGAAAATCTAACAACGTAATCCTTGGTATAACTCTCAATATATCTCGAAAGTAGCTCTCTATTCAGTGAATTTGTTTTATTCGTTTCGAATTTTGTTCTATAATTTTGATAATTGACATCTAATCCCTCTCTAAAGGATAGTATTAAGGCAGCAGCTTCATGTTTCGGGAATTTTTTCCCTAGAAAGGAAATTTTAATTTTGGAAGTGTTAGATTCATCAATTAAACATACTTTCATATTTAAAATGTTTGAAAATGTTGAAAAAGCACGATTTACTAAATTTTGGGTTGTTTCTAGGAGACCTCTTCCAATTTTAATTCCTAAACTTAATGGATTTGTGTTATCTTGCTGGATCGAATCATAATATTTTTTTATATAGTTAATAACTTGTGAATTATCAGTTAAAGTGCTTGAATCAAAGAAGTAATCATCTAAAAATGCAACGATTCCTATATGATTTAGTCCTGGATCAATTGAAAATAGCAAATTATCATAATCTTGATACCCTAACCTAAAAACTGCTAAAACCTTTAAAATGTATTGATCAATGTCAGCACCATCGATAAATTCCAAAAGATTAATGTCTTTGTTAACTATTTCAATTTGACTTGATTCTTTAGAAGTTGTTAGTATAACTGAAGGGATGTTAGGGATTTTGTCCCAAAAAGTTAAAATTCTAAATTGAACTCTTTTATCCTTTAGACCATTATTTATCTTATAGAAAAAATTTAAGTTCTCTGTTAATATATAAATAGGTTTGAATCTCAAATTAATTATATAAATAACGTTTATAAATTAAAAATTTCCAATTATGAAATTTCCACTAGACCAATTCAACAAAGGAATAGATTCTGAAGAAATTGTGTCAATTTGGGGTGATATGGGAGTAGGAAAAACTACCCTTGCTCTTCAAATCGCGTTGAATAACATTCATGTTGGTGATAGTGTTTATTATTTTTATAGTAAACCAAGATTACCTTTTGAAAAGATTGAATCACTCCTTCCTACAACGGATCCTAATTCACTAAAGAAACTAAAAACTATACTCATAAAAAATTTTAATGATTTATACCGAATTGTATTAGATTTAGAGATAAATATCCTAAAATATAAAAAAGAAAAACAGGATTATCCAAAACTAATAATTATCGATTCTCTAACTGATCTTTATAGATTAGATTTATATAAGGATAAAAAAGAAAAAAATTTAATCTTGAATTATAAATTGAATCATCTATTGGGTACTTTAGCCCATATTCATAATAAATTTTCAGTAGATATTTTGGTCGTCAATGAAATAAGCTATCTTCGTTTAGAAGATCATTCTCATGAAATTCAAAGTGGTGGAAAAGTAATGAGATACTGGTTTCCATTTTCTATTAAAATCGCTCGAAGTGAGATTATGAATAAACGTAGACTTTATCTTTATAAAAACTCCCAAATTCAATTTGAACTATTAGCAACATTATCCGAAAAAGGTTTTCTTACAATGTAAATTGGTACAATATTGATTTTGCTAAGATACTGAAATTTTAAATTTTTATTCTGATAGATCCTTCAATGACAGATTTTAAAAAATGAAGCAAGACATATTTTTAATCAATCATTCTTCTCAAATGAGAAACAAAATATTGGTTAAATTATGAGTAATAAAACTGAAAAATTAAAACTTTCAAAGTGGTTAGATAAGAACATACCTGCATATTTTCCTAATAAAGGAATGTTAATAGAAATAATAGAAAATATTGCTGAAGCAACTATACCAATTAGAGGATTATTAGAAAGAGGAATAACTTCTCGTGAAATTTCACATAGAATGAATATTAAGAAACCTATAAATAAAAGTATCAATCTATATGATGAAGAACAAATACATGAAGATGTATTAACCCATGGGATAATAATTCAAGCACTTAATGAAAGAGATGTAAAGTATTCATTTGTTGCTTCTGAAGAGGCGGAACCAATTCTGAGTGATGGTACATTTGGGATAACTATAGATCCTGTTGATGGCTCTTCCAATGTTGCAGTAAATAGAACCGTCGGTACTATAGTTGGGATTTATAACCAACAAGGTAATATCGTCTGCGCCTTTTATGCATTATATGGGATATTTACCAATCTTGTGATCGCAATTAATGGTATTGTAGCAGAATTTATTTTAGATACATCTCCTTATAGCATGACATTTTATCACTATGTATTTCAAGAAATTAAGCAAATGCCAAATCCGGAAAAGGGAGGAATTAGATGTCTTGGGGGCGATCCTAATATGTGGTCTGCTAAGTGTAAGAATTATGAAAATAAGCTAATTGAACATAAATTAAAGGATCGTTATAGTGGAAGTTTTGTTGGAGATTTTCATGCTATTCTTAAGTTTGGAGGTTTATATGGTTACTTTCCTTCCCCAAAACCAAAAATTAGGCTTTATTATGAATGGTTTCCATTAGCTTTTATAGTAAAGACCTTAGGTGGTAATTTTGTTGCGATTGGTGATGATAAAGATGTAGATAAAATCATATTGATGGAAGAAATTGAACCACTTCAAAGGAAGAATGTAAAAGAGATTCACACTAAAGTGTGTGGAGGGATACTAGGTAGTGAAAAAATAATTGATCTTTTCTTAACTCAATAACTCAATAGTGTACGTAATAACAATGAGAAATTCGAATAATCTTTTTGATCAAAATCCTGATAAACTGATGATGAAAAAAACCGAAGGCAACGTCCAATTTTTTATTTATAAGGATGATGAAAAAGTCATCCCTTCAAAGGCTATGAACGTCTTTTACAATGATAAAATGGTATTAAATAGGGACATCTCGTCTTTGGCTATACTCGCTTATGATAAGCTGTTTAATAAAGATAAACTAAGAATAATAGATTGCATGGCTGCTTCAGGGATTGGAGCATTAAGAATTTTAAAAGAATGTGAAAATATTGAAAAAATAGTTATTAATGATATAAACCCCTTGGCAGTAGCTCTCATAAAGGATAATCTGATATTAAATGAACAGGAATCTCAGAAGATTATCGTTACTCAAAAAGATGCAAATCAATTACTCTTAGAATTAGCATGTGATAATCCAAATGTAATTAATATTGATCCTTTTGGAACACCTAACTTATATGTTGATGCTGCTTTTAAAGCCATTCAGAAAAAAAGCGGACTGATATGTGTCACCGCCACTGATACAGCGGTTTTATTTGGAATCAGACCTCATGTTTGTATTAGAAAGTACATGTCAAAACCCCTTCATGTGGAATACACAAAGGAGATTGGGGCTAGGATCTTATTATATTTCATCTCACGAGTTGCAAACATCAATAGATTAGGAATAATTCCACTATTATCATTCTATTCTAATCATTTTGTTAGAATATTTGCATTAACATTTAAAAGCAAAGAAAAAATAACAAATTCATTTTCGAACTACGGCTACATCATACATTGCAGAGAATGTGGATTCCGAACAAGACAATCTATTAGTCCGATTAAAACAATAAATAAGTGCCCTTCGTGCGAGAATACGAATAGTCTCTCGTATGCAGGGCCTCTTTGGGTCGGCACAATTCATGATTCTACTTTTCTTCGTCAAATAATAACAGAAAATGATGTAAAAAATTATAAGTGTAAAAAAAAAATTGATAAATTAATTAAATTTGCCTTACAAGAAAATACAATGCCTCTCTCATATTATAATTTACATAAGCTTTGTAGAATATTAAAATGTTCATCTGTTCCAAAAATTGAAAAAGTAATTCAAACCATTAAGGAGTTTGAACATGAAGCAACTCGAACACATTTTGATCCTCTATCAATTAAAACTGATATCGATATTGAGAACTTGAAGAAAATTATATTAAAAATAACATAAATGGATAAATTATGTCAAAAAGAACAGAAGAACATAAACGTGATTCACAATATCAACAAGCAAAAAAACAAGGTTATAGAGCTCGCTCTGCTTTTAAATTATTTGAAATCCAGAAAAAATTTAACATCTTTAAACGAACCTTTTATATTTTAGACTTAGGGTGCGCCCCTGGGTCTTGGTTACAAGTTTCTAAAAAATTCGCAATAGAAAATATAGATAGATACAAAGATGGATTTTACCATAAAGATCATTTTAAGATTCTTGGAGTCGATATCAAAAAAATTAGTGCTATAGATGATATTCATTTTATCAAGATGGATTTTTCACAACCTGAATTTTTCGATCATGTAAAATCATTTTTTCAAGGACCTAAGATCGATTTAATAATATCCGATGCAAGTATTAATAAATCCGGTAACAAATTTAGTGATCAAGTCAAACAAGTTAAACTCTGTAATTCAGCTCTCGTATTCGTAGATTTATTGAAATACAAGGGAAATTTCGTTATTAAAATTTTCGAAGGAGAAGATTATAAAAATTTCTTAAATCAACTGAAAAAAAAATTCCAAATTGTTAAAGCATTTAAACCTCAGACATCTTACAAAGTAAGTAATGAGGTCTACCTAATTGGATTAAGGAAAAAGTGATTAGGGGGCACTACCATCTAGTAGCTCATCCATTTTAAATTTGTAAACTTGACCTGAAAGAGAAGTATATATCCACTCCGTGAGCCAAGGACATCTAGTTGGATTAAATTGATCTAAATTTGTATCGTTACATTTACTTGAAAAAGGACAAATTAAGCACGGTTGAAATGAGAAAAAATCTAAAATGAAATCTTTTTTACTTACATCAATTTTTTTCTCTTCAACTTTTACACCAAGACCCTCTATGATTGATAGACTTTTTGTCCATGATGCTTCTACCATTTCTCGTTTGGTATTAATTTTAGATTGGAGAATCAAGAGTTCTAGTATATCATCAAGGTCATTACGTGTCATGTCTGTTAATTCTAGTAATTCTTCAAAGTACATGTTTTTTTTCTTCTGAATTATATCTAATACAATTCTTTCATCCTTTTTTAAATGACGAGTTGAATCTTTCTTTTTTTCTTCAATTCGTTCTATTCTTCTCTCTAATTGGGATTTATCAGGTTCTTCTGGACCTTCTACTCTTTCTTTTACTTTACATTTATGACGATTAAGGTAAGCAAAAGAATTTCCGCAATAAGGACATATTTCCTTTTTCTTTTTTGCCATTGTTTTATTTTGAAAGAGTTTTAAATACTTTAGAAAAATATATTGAATTGTATGATTCCTTCAAAAATAATTTTTCGATTTTTCTAATTTCTCAAAAATGATTTATTAGATTTTATACTTATTATGTAATTATATTAAAGTGAAGTATATAAAAAAAAATTATAAAAATGTTTTCTTCAAGAATTATTGATTTAGTAAGTAAGTTAAAAGGAATTCAAAATCATGATAGATTTCTTCTTCCCACGGGTTCTACTCATTTCAACACAATCTTGAAAGGAGGTTTCCATACTGGTATGTATTTGATCTTTGGGGCAAATAGAACGGGAAAGACGCAATTTTGTCATCAAATGTGCTTACAAGCTTATATTGCCTCTTCAAGTTCTATCTATATTGATTCTGAGAATACATTTCGCCCAGAAAGAATTAAAGAATTATGTACCGCTCAAGGAGTGGATGAAAAACAAGCCATGAAAAGTATTTTAGTCGCTAAAGTCTTGAGTAATTCAACATTATTATTGAAATTAAATGAAGTAGATAAGAAACTAGAAACGTCTAACACTAAACTTCTGATAATTGATTCTATAAATAATCACTTCAGAGCTGATCAAGGAGCAATTAATACTTCTCACTATGAATTAAAAAAAAACTTTCTTAAAATCCTTCAAAAATTAAGTGATATTACACAAAAACATAATGTAGTATTATTAGCTACCGCACAAATTTCTCCAAATTTCATTGAAAAACCAATTATTAAAGAAAATCCAGTAGGTCTGCAATATTTAAACCACTTCTTTTCGGAGTTTTTGTATTTAATTCGAAATTCTGGTAAAAATTATGTTCATCTAGTTAACTCAAAATCCTTGCCCGAAAATAAACTTCCTTACATGATCACTACAAGGGGAATTGAGGATTATGTAAAATTATAATCTTGGATCCTCTCCAATGGAATATTTCGAAAAAAGTTGGATTTAGTGTTACTATTTATCAAAATAATTTCATTCTCCATTTTTTTAGAGATCCACTTCAAGAGATCAAATGCGTATTTTAATTTCTTTATTTTGGTGCTACTTCCCACGATATTACCTTGAAAGTGAGGTTTACTATATTTCCCAACAATACTTTCAAAATCCATGCCAATTAAATAGAGTTTTTGGGTAGGGGATAGCAAAGATCTCAAAAAAAATAAAATTCTATCCCCATCTGTAAAACCTCCTGGATTTAATAGGAGATCATTAGGTTTTACCTGCGTTGTTCCTATTAAATTATTAAATTTTATTATCTCCTCTTTAAATGAACAAAGATTATTAATGTTATCTCCATGAGCATGAACTATCATGAAAGAAGGATAATCAAATTCATTTTTTGTAATTCCGTCTAAATCAGTGAATATTCCATCAATAGGAATTTGCTTCATTTTTAAATATCTTGATGCTCCATCAGCAGCTAGAGTTAAACTTCGTTTAAATAAAGTTCTCCCTTTGATGTCAATTATGTGCTCGATTGTATCCTCAAGCGATGGACCACCTCCAAAAATAAAGATGTTTTTTTTTTTTTTAACTGCATTACAAAAAGCAAGAAGAACTCCTACAAAATCCCAATCATTTGATTTCATCTTAATAATGTTAGATAAGATGTTTTTAGCTTCATTATCTTTCTCATAATCAAATTTGAAATCCTTAATGATTTTACCATACCAATCTTTAAACTCTAGATAATAATTAATCTGTTTTCTAAGCTCTAACAGCATTTCTTCATTTTTAGATAGTAAAATTTTAAATCTATTATATAATTAATTTTATCATATACTTATTTAATACAATTATATTATTACAAATAAATAGGAGTTTGATAAATTATGGCAATCTATTTTTCTAAGACTCATCAATGGTATAATCATGACACGGGTGAAGTTGGTCTTACACCTTTTGCTGCTGAACAATTGGGAGAAATTTCATTTGTTGATGTAGACGCACTTGAAGGTTCGACGGTTGAACAAGTTAAGTTAGATGGAAATGAACCAACAAGCGATCCATTAGATTGTACTGTGGAATCAAGTAAAGCCGTTGGGGATGTTTATAGCCCCGTTTCTGGAGCAGTTACTGCAGTAAATTCTGATTTAATGGATGAACCAGAAAAAATCAATGAAGAGCCTTTCTCAGCATGGTTATTCAAGGTTGATGCTTCTAATTTTGAAGCTGAAAAGGCTAATTTATTAGACGAAGCTGCATATAAAGAATATACAGCATCTCTTTAGTAAGTTTAGAAGAAATTAATGGCTAATACTTTAATTTTCTCTTTTTTTTTATTTTGGATTGAAATACCTAATTCACTGAAGAATGACAAAATAAAACCGGGATAATGAAAAACTCTTTAAACGTTTCCAAATAGTTTTTGTCCTAATTTAATGGCGATCATTGCTTGTAAAGCCGTATAAGAGATTAATACTAACATTATCCCTATAGAAAGGATCCTAACAGCAATTTTTTTATTATATACGTGTTTGGAGGCTTGGTATAAGAAGATAAAACCCAAAGAACATAGAAAAAGGAATATAGAAGCAACGATTGATTCTACTATGAAAGCATCATGAATAGAAGGATATAGAAATATAGGATTACCTTGACTATCGCCTCCCAATGCTGGAGGTTCAGTATATATAAGATATACAATTCCTGTTTGAAGAAGAAATAAGATTATGTATATTGATATGACTCCTATTGATTTTCCCGGTAATGGCATATCCATTTTTGGAAGTGACATATCAGGGAATCTTATTTTAGGTTTTCTTAAAGCCTTTCCGAAAATCCAAGGCGTTTTACTCTTTACTCGTTCAAAAACCGTTTCTGATCCACTAACGTCTTCCTTTTTTGTTTTAACTTGCCCTTGTACTTGTTTTTCCATGGTTTTATTTTAAATGTAATTACCTTCTAATTTATAAAATTTGATTAGATTAAAATATTTTTTTAAAAGAAATTAAAAATCAAGATATTCATTGTAAATTCTTCATTAAAGTTATTAAAAATTTCCAGATTTTCTCAATAGTTCTTATTTTCAATCGTTCGTCAGGAGAATGTCCTCCTTTTATGTCAGGTCCGATTGAAATCATTTGCATATTAGGGTAATATTTCGAGAAATAAGCACATTCCAAACCAGCATGAATAGCTTTAATATTTACTTCTTGATTAAATAATTCTTTATATATCTCTCTTGCTTTAGAGGTTAATGATGAGCTAAAATCTGGATCCCAGCTCGGATAATCAGTTATAATTGTTAAATCCATATCAAAATTAAAAGCATTAAATAAAGTGATTATGTTCTCATAAATCACCTCCTTCCCATATTCATTCAAACTTCGAGTACTTATTTTAATTTTAACTGAATTTGGTTTTGTTTTAATAACGGCGAAATTATCGGAAGTATGTACTAACTTTGGATTTTTTGGATGCATGGATAAAGGACCGTTTGGCATTAAGTAGAATAGATCCAGCAATTTATCTTTTAAATCATTCGCAATAATAAGGTGGTTTAAATTCTCTTGATATTCCTCACAATTAATTAATAAATTTGAATCAATCCCCTCAAATAAGGATTTTATATAAGGTTTGTAGAATTCAATTTTTTCCTTAATATTCTTAGATTCTTCTTTTTTTACATAAAAAATCGCATGTGCCTCTCGAGTAATCGCATTAGTTAAATTTCCTCCATTTATAGCGCATAAATAAATTGTGAATTCTTTATTTAGCTTCCACATTATCTCTGCGAGAATTTTGTTAGCATTACCTCTTCTTTTAATAATATCTGTACCAGAATGCCCTCCTATTAAACCCATTACATCTAATTTTAATGGTGTAATTTGGTCTTTCATTTTCTCAATCGATACACGTTCATCTTTGATTTCAACCTTGAAGACTCTTCCACCAGCACAACCAATGGTAAATTCGTTATCCTCCTCAGAATCAAGATTTATTAAATATTTACCCTTGATGAGATCCCGATCAATTTTTGAAGCCCCTGAAAGCCCTCTTTCTTCATCAACAGTAAATAACAAATCCAAGTGCACTGGTCCAAGATTTAATTCACCACTATATATTTTTTTCATTAATGCTAATTGATATGCCATACCAACGGCGTTATCTGCTCCAAGTGTAGTGCCTTCTGCGGTTAACCATTTTTCATCATCAATATCAATTACATTTAATCTTAATGGATCTTTTGAGAAATCATGATCAATCTCTTCGTTTTTTTCGCATACCATATCCATGTGGCTTTGCAATACTATTCTTAAGGGTTCACCCTCTGTATTTGTTTGAGAGGGAACTCTTACCACAATATTCCCAATTTGATCTGTTTGATGTTCAAATTTTAACTTTAAAGCCTCTTTTTCAATAAAGGCTCTCATCAGCTCTTCTTTTCTGGAACACCGAGGTATTTTAGAAATTTGATATAAATAATCCCAAAATTCTTGGGGTTCACCTAAATCCTTCAAATTCTCCATTCTAATCGCATCTATGAAAATATAATCATATATTCCTAATTGTTTTATTACTTATAAAAATAGCATCAAATTACTAAATTAAATATATCCTAATTGTTTTATTACTTATAAAAATAGCATCAAATTACTAATTTAAGCGATTTTAAAATGAGTAACTGGAAAGATTTATATTCGGAAGTTAAAAAACGCAAGATGGAAGCACTCGACAAAAAAGAAGTAGTCAAAGCGGTTGAAAAACATGGAAAGATTCTGGCGGTAAAAGGTCGATATGAAAAACCAGAGAAAGTTGTAGATCACATGTATGCTGCCAAACATGAGACTATTAAACCACGTGACATCCTGAAATATAATATAAATGACTATGATGTCGTACTTATTGGGTGTCCTGGAGATGAAATTCCTCATTCTGCATTTCCAAAGATAAGCGAATACGTGAATTTACATGGAGGGTGGATAATGACAACTGATTGGGCGATAAAACATATTATTGAAGTAATTTTTCCAGGATTCATTAGATGGAATGGTGATAAAACAGGGGATGCTGTGGTAAGTTGTCAAATTCTAGAACCTAATCATCCATTTCTTGAAGGAGTCTTAACAGAAATTCAACAAGATAAATGGCACAAAAAAACAACAGCAAATACAAAGAAATCCGAGTTTCGGTGGTGGTTAGAAAACCGTAGTTTTCCAATTCAAGTTCTGAACCCAACCGCAGTCA
>DAOUVJ010000219.1 GCA_030667705.1 Promethearchaeota archaeon
TAATTAATTATTCATAATAAAAAAAATAAAATAAAAAAAGGAAATTATTATTTCTCAATTCTTTTTAAGACCCACTTTGGCATTACTAAAGAGATATAGGTAAAGATATAGAAGAGTATTGCAAAAATCCACGCTATATATATAAATTCTGAATATCCTGGGTGATCAGTAAGAGTAATGAGTAAAGTATCAAATACAAACATAAGAAAGAAGCCTATCATAGAAATCATAGCTAAAAATAAAAACGTTAAACCTGCTTTTACTTTAGTATCTTCTGTTTGTTTCATTGCTTTTCTACAAAATCTGGCAATGAATATATAAACTACGTAGGAATAGAGAATGACAGAAAGCGTTGTATAGAGCCGAATATTTAATAGTCCTGTATAATCTTCAGGGGGAACCCCCCACCAATTCCATGGAAGGAATAAAACAACAATTATTATGCCTCCAAATATTACTAGTGGCACTAGAACTTTTTTTCCTTTACTGGTAATTACTTTCGCAAAGACAAAAAGGAAGATATCTGCTACTATTATCATACAATAGGCCAAAGGTAAAGATATTCTGTATATCTCCTTAAAAAACCCAGAGAAAACCGCCTCCCCTAAACCTATCGTAAGAATTATTAAAGCAACCGTAAGTAATATAAATACGATTGAAAGATAGAGCGGGGGATTCACTTTTCTCTCTCTCCACTTCTTTATCATTAAAATAGTCATGACGATGCTGAAAACAATAAGACCAAGATAATAGAAGAATATTGGAAAAATATTGGTACTAAATGGAGTATAACTCATAACCTTAGGTAAGGGATTTAGTATATAAATTTTTGTTGAATGAATTATAGAAGGAATTTTTTTCTTAAATCATCAAATCATACATTTGATACTCTCAATAATTAATAGTGTGTTTTATGTGAAATTCTTTTTAAATCATTCTTATTTTTTAACAAAAATCCATTAAAATTTAGTGAATTTCACATGAAGAATTATGATGTTATTGTAATTGGAGCGGGTCCAGGAGGTTCTGTTGCTGCTAAAGAAGCTTCTGAAAACGGATATTCCACGTGCCTTATTGAAAAAGAATCACTTGCAGAAAATGGAAGATATAAAGCGTGTGGGGGCGCTATTGCCTGGGAGTTAGTCGAAGAAATTGACTATCCTGAAGAAAAAATTAGTCGTGTCATTGAATCTTTGGAGCTTCATCATATCGATGGTGAAAACTATTCAAAAAAAGGAAAAGGGGCAGTAGTATGGAGAAGTGAGTTTGATAAATTTCTAACCGATTTAGCAATAAATAGCGGTGCAGAGCTTAGAGATCAAGAGAGATTAATCCATGTTGAAAGGTTAAGCAATTCTTATCAAATTACTACCGATAAAGATCGATATAACGCGAAATATCTCATTGCGGCCGATGGTGTAACCTCCACAACATTAAAATTATTAAAATGGCCTTTTTTTGCTAAAAAGGATCTCATATTAACGATCACACAAGAGATGAAAACTACAAAGGACAACATAAAGCAAGTCCTTGGTGATGAAACAGTCCATCTCTTTTTTGGAATAGAAAATTTCATTCCTATTGGATATGCGTGGTTATTTCCAAAAAGAGAAACGATCACGGTGGGATGGGGTAATCAAATTAATTTAGTAAAAAATTCTCGTTCTGAGTTTAGTAAATTTACATCCTTACCTTTTGTTAAAAATGCTCTACAAAACGCAAAATCAGAGATTTTTAAACCTCATCTGATTCCTGTTGGGTTAAGACCGAAACTTTATGATGATAATGTCATTGCTGTTGGAGACGCAGGTGGAATTGTTGATCCAATTAGCGGGAAAGGCATACCTTATGCCATGATGTCTGGACAAATAGCTATCGAATCCATAATTTATTGTGAAAAGAAAGAGAAACTTGACAAAATAGGTATACAGTATGAACGCAGTTTGGATAAGAAATTTTTAAGGATTTTAAAAGCAAAAAGAACTGCACGAGACAAAATATATCAAAATGATGACTCATTAAAGAAATTCTTATCTTTGTGGGAGAATCATCGCAGTTCTGAAATTGTAATGAGAAAATTGATGTAACCAAGGTGGAGACTAAATGAAATTTACCGATTATGTAAAAACATATAATTCAAAGATAAATGATGCTATTGGAACGATTCTTGATAAGAAATTAGAAAACATCAATGATGCATTTTTAAAAACTTATTACGAAGAGTTAAAATCCTATCTTCTAGCAGGTGGGAAAAGAATTCGCCCTTTATTATGTATTGCTACTTTTAACGCATTTAATAAAGAAAAAAATGATAAAATCATCACACCGAGTGTAGGAGTAGAATTCCTCCATAATGCTTCGCTAATACATGATGATATTATTGATAAAGATAATTTTAGAAGAGGAAATCCTGCTTTTCATTATCGATTTCAAATTTATCATGACAATTATATTCTTAAAAAAATGAGTCAAACAGATTTTGGTAATTCTATTGGTATTATCGGTGGGGACTCGACCTTCTTCTTGGGATTGGAACCATTTTTGTTTAATGATTTTGATAGAAATTTAAATTTAGAAGCAATCAAATATTACCAGCAAGCATTCGTAGATATTGCTGATGGAGTCTTGATTGAGACAGACATGGTTAATCGAAAAAATTTACAAATGAATGATTATATCGAAATGGTTTCATTAAAAACGGGATCTTTGCTAGAAAAATCAATTTTAATAGGTGCGAATTATGCTGGTATGGGTGATAAGTATAATCGAACTCTATCGACACTTGGAATTAACTTGGGAATCATTTTTCAAATAACAGATGATATCTTAGGAACATTTGGGGATAAAGAAGTAACCGGAAAGCCTACTGATGGAGATATTCGCGAAGGTAAGTACACTTGCTTGTTAATTGAAGCTTTGGACAATTTAAATGAAAAAAAACGAAATTCATTAGTTAAACTTATTTCGAACTCAAAGATAAGTGATGAAGAAGTAGAAGAAGTAAGAGAATTATTCATGGAAGCGGATGTAATTAATACAAGTAAAAAACTTGCTGCTAAATATTACCAAGAAGCAGAAGAAGCACTTGAGAAATTGACACCAATCATAAATGATTCTGAGAAAGAATTTTTTGAAAATTTACTAAAATTTGTATTGGAAAGAAAATTCTAAAAGCCATGTATAATCTTAATTTATGGTGAACATATATGGTGCTTGTTGCTATTTCAGGAGCCTCAGGTGTGGATTTAGCTGTAATTCTGCTACACCAATTGAAGAAAAATGGGTTAGAAACAGAACTTGTTATAACTAAAATAGCTGAGAAAATCATTGATATTGAAACTGATTACAAAATAAGTCAAATAATAGAATTAGCAGATAAATATTACAATGTTGATGATTTGACGGCAGGTCCTGCAAGTGGTTCATATAAAAATAACATAATGATAATAATTCCTTGTTCCATGAAAACTTTAGCAGCAATCGCTAATGGTTATGCTGATAACTTGATTACCAGAGCTGCTGATGTGATAATCAAAGAACGAAGAAAACTTATCTTAGTGGTGAGAGAAAGTCCATTCAGCGCAATCCACTTAGAAAACATGCTGAAACTATCAAGATTAGGAGTTGTTATTGCCCCCCCAATCCCATCTTATTACATCAAACCTAAAAATATCAAAGAATTAAACGAATATTTCGTCGGGAGAATTCTTGATCAAATTGGTGTTGATAGCGGAATCAAGCGATGGGGAAGTAAGTAAATAAAAGGAAATTCTATTGATTTAACCAGCGGTATAAATTGCCAATTATAACACATTTTTCCCGTTTGTTTTTTAATTCACTTAAATTACCTAAATTCATTAACCACAAACTCGAGCGCAATTCATTTTTTAGCGTTCTTATTTCTCTGACAGTATTTGATATCGTGTTGTTTTTTCTATCCTGCCATGAGGATTTTAAGAATTTGTAAGCAAATCCACCGATATCAGCACCTAATACAATGGATTTTGCAATATCAATTCCAGTTTTTAATCCACCGGTAGCAATAGTTAATTTTTGAGAAACAGATCGAACATTGACAATACTAACAGGTGTAGGAATACCCCATTCCCTAAATACATCTGCTGGGTTTCGGGAATATTTATCATTATCGAAATTATCACGTTTTGACTCAATCGCAGCGAAACTCGTGCCACCGGTCCCTCCAACATCGAATCCATCAAATCCTAGCTCATCAAGCATTAATGCCATATCTTGGTTAATCCCAGTACCCACTTCTTTTGCGAGGA
>DAOUVJ010000015.1 GCA_030667705.1 Promethearchaeota archaeon
ATATATCTACTATAGGCGCCCAATTCTCTTTTTATGTTGAGAAAATAAATGGAGATGAATGTAAATTATATTTTTGGGATATTGCTGGTCAAAAGGAGTTTGAATTTTTACGTTCTGATTTTTATGAAGAAAGTAGGGCTGCAATTATTGTTTGTTCCCTCGAGGAAAATGATCTTGGTAAAGAAAGTCTCAATCACATTGATTATTGGTATAAGGACCTTAAACAGGGTTGTGGTGATATTCCTGTCATTATTTTTGCAAATAAAGTAGATTTAATTAATGAAGATAAGTTAGATGACTCATTTATTCAAAACTTCATTAAAGAGAAGAACATTATTGGAGTTTATCGAACTTCTGCGAAAACAAATCAAGGGGTGACGGAAGCGTTCCAACATATAATTAGAGAATTATATGAAAAATATAAAAGTAATTTATAAGATTTTTTAAATATATAGACAAAAATGATTTAAAATTAACTGGAGGAATTAAATATAAAGTGCAAGCAGAAGGAATTATTGTATTTGATGAAATACAAGAAAAAATTGTTTTTTCCGAAGTTCCTCCTAAATTTTCTTCGCCACGTCAGATCTCAATTGGAGGAATGTTAATAAATTTAGTCAAAAAATTTTCAAATGAATTTGAAGCTGGTGAGGTAAATAGTATTGTTATTTCTTCAGAAAATAAATTGATTTCAATCTCAAAAAGGGAACATAAGTATATAATGATCTTATTTCCTATGACAAAAGTAATAGAACATAATATGATTATAGAAAAAACTGAAGAAATCTTTAATAGTGTATGGAATAATATATAATTAAGAAATTCAGAGGTGAAGAAAAATAGGATTAAAGCGTAAATTAATGGATAAAATGATGCCAAAGGAGTTTGGATTTATCTCGGGTTTATTTCACGTGGGAGTTTTTACTCTTCAATCTAGTATTAATGAGACTTTAGGAAAAATTGGATATAGAGATTATGTATTTCCCGCAATAAAAGAGGCCATGGAAACAACTGAAAAATTGGGTATTAAGCCCGTATTAGGAGAAAATATTGAAGATTTTGGAAAAAGGTTTATAGAGTTATTAAAAACTTCACTATTGGTTGATAACGCTTCTTTTAAGGAAAAATCTGATGGTTCATATGTTTTTTCCTTGAATAATTGTTTTATGGCAAGATCTGCTCATACAGTTGCAGGTACTAAAGGGGTGTGTCCAATGGCTATGGTTATGGCAGCGATGATTGAAAAATATACAAATGAGGAAGTATCAGTGGAGTACTCTGATTTAACTCCCAATGGAAGTGTTACAAACATCATTACTTCTAAAACCAATTACATAGAAAAATAGTTTTAATATACTTCTTTATATTCAGATTCAAGCATCTTTTTTTATTAATCTCAATTAGAATATCTTTTTTAATAGCAAAAAAGTATTATTAACTATCATACTTTTAAAAATAGGAAAAAATTAAATATGATAAAAACTAAAATAACCGAATTATATGGGATAAAATATCCTATTATGAGTGCCCCTATGGGTCCGTTTTATACAACGGAACTTACAGTGGCTACTTCTGAAGCGGGCGGTCTTGGAGTTTTAAGTCATGCAACTCTAAGAGGAAAAAATTCAGTCTCAGATTTCAAAACGCAAATTGAATATGTAGTAGAGCACACTGACAAACCTTTTGGTTTAAATGTCCGAACTGCAAGGATTCAAACAGATCATAAAATCTTGCTACGTAAAATAGCTCAATGGCGTAAAGAAAATCCTAAAATTAGAGAACAGTTAGTTTATGGGTTGACGAGCGCAGGAGGTCCAAGAACGGCTTCTAAAATATGGAAAGAGAGAGCTCCTGATATGAGCCATTTACATGTTGGTCCCGCTCTATGGCTTGTTGATAAAATCGTAGATGCAGGTTGTGACGGAATTTGTGCAACTGGAACAGAAGGAGGAGGTCATCAAAGTTATGAAGGGATTTCTACCTTAGTTTTAGTACAACAAGTTGCTCGCAAGTATCCGGATAAGTTATTGGTAGCTTGCGGAGGTTTTTCAAGCCCTGAGGGTGTTGCTGCAGGATTAGCAATGGGCGCTGATGCCATTGCCATGGGTACACGATTTATAGCCTCAAATCAAAGCGAATTTCATCCAAATTATAAAGCTTTAATTCCACCCGCCACCGCTCGTGACACGATGCTTACTACCGGAGGTTTTGGTCCAATAAGACTGTTGAAAAATAAATTCTGTTTAGAACACGGGGAAGTTATTTCAAAAGAAGATAAAATTAATCAAGAGCAAGCTTTTAACATGGAGGAATATTTAGATGAATTATATCGTTACGAAATTGTATATACTAAAGGAGATGTGGAGGATGGAGCAATTCCTGTAGGTCAAACATGTGGATTGATTGACGATATCTTAGATGTGGATGATATCATCACAACATATACAAAAGAAGCTGAGAAAATTCTGAAAAATCTTTGTTCAAATATTTCTTGAATAAATTCTTATTCATTTTTTCTTTTTTACATATTAGAATATTTGAAATATTAGAACCTTTTTACTGATTTTATAATGGATGTTTCACGTTCACGTGATTTACAAGAAGCAATTAAAGATATATCTAAAAGATCGTATAAAGCTATTACAATTTTAGAAAAATGTCAATCCTGTGGAACTTGCGTCAAATATTGCCCATTAAATATAAGGAAATTTAATTCTGAAAACAAAGCAATTACTATAAATTCAGATAAATCTTGTGGAGGATGTTCAGTTTGCTTCCATAGATGTCCAAATAATGCTATTTTATTAAATCCAATTAAAAAACAGCACGTAAAATGAATTTTCTTACTGATGAGATGGAAGGAAATTTAACACGATGGTTGAGATTTTTGGGATATAATACACTATATGCTAAGGATTACGAATCTATTTATGGATCTCCTGTTGCTGATGATGATTTAATTGAGCAATGCTTTATAGAACATAGGATTTTAATTACTCGAGACAGAGAAATGGTGAATAGATTTAAAAAGAAGTATAAAAAAATAATACAAGAAAATCCAGATATATATTTAAAATTTGATATAAATCCTTCTCTGACTCCTTGCATATTATTAAACTCCACTAAATTTGCTGAAAATATGTCTGCTATTTTTAAAAAATTTAATATTCGTTTAAATTATGATTCTAAAATAGCTAGATGTTCCAAATGCAATTCTAATATTGAAATAATTGAAGATAAGAAGAAATTTAGAGAAAAAATTCCTGATTCAGTTTATCAAAATATTGATGAATTTTGGGTGTGTACCAATAAGGATTGTAATAAAATTTATTGGATAGGAGGACATTTTAAAGAAATATTTAATAGGTTAGCTGAAATTAAAAAATATATTTAAATTTTTAAATATCTTTATTTTGCTGCTCTTTCTCTTAATTTTCTCCTAAAAATTTTCCCTACAGCTGTTCTAGGTAATACTCTTACGAATTCTACTTGACGAGGATATTTATATCCTGCAAGTTTTTCTTTAGACCAATTAATAATCTCTTCTTCTGTTATTTTATCATAAAATTCGGGTTTTAATGCTACATATGCTTTTATGGTTTCCCCTATTTCAGGATCAGGAGCAGAAACGACACCTACCTCCAAAATAGCGGGATGTTCAAAGAGTTTTTCTTCAACCTCTTTTGGCATGACCTTGTAACCCTTGTACTTAATGATGTCCTTGGTACGCCCCTCAATATAGAAATAACCCTCTTCATCCATGCGAGCCAAGTCACCAGTTCTTAGCCATCCATCTACTATCGTTTTCTTAGTTTCTTCTGGATGTTTCCAATAACCCTTCATTATTTGAGGTCCTCTGAGGAGTAATTCTCCTACTTTACCAGTTTCTATTTCTTCCAAAGTGTCTGGATTAACAATTTTTGCGTCCGTATCTATTATTGGCACTCCTATACTTTCTGATTTTATTTCAGGCATCCATTTTAGTGGCATGTGTGTTATTGGAGAAGTTTCTGTTAATCCAAATCCCTGTCCGATTTTTGTACCAACAACTTCTTCCCATTTTTTTGCTAATTCTGGAGCTAGTGAAGCTGAACCTGAATTTGCTTCTTCTAAACTAGATAAATCTCGTTTTGTGAAATCGGGGTTATTAATCAACATTTGAAACATTACAGGAACACCAACATAATTGCTTACTCGATAATATTCTATTGCCTCTAAAACTTCTGAGGCATTAAAAGAAGCAAACATTACCATCATTGCGGCTCCGAATAAAGAAATGATTACAACTTCAAAACCAAATGTATGACATAATGGTAATATGGATAAAACGACTGTTTTACCGTATGAATCCTCGTCTTCTTCTGGTTCCCCATTTGATAGAAGAACAGAAAGTGCATCTGCAACCAAATTATTATGAGTTAACATCACCCCTTTTGGTAAGCCTGTAGTACCTCCAGTAAACAATAATGCCGCTAAATCATTCATTGGATCTATTTCTACTTCGGGAGCTTTAGCTGGTTTACCTTCTATAAATTTTTCGAATGTGATGGTTCCTTCTTTAGCCACATCTGCTCCTAACAGAATAACGTTTTCTAATTCAATTTGTCTCATTACTTTTTTAATAGTTCTATACTGATTTTTATGAACAAACACCGTGTTAATATTACCTGCTTCTTTTATGATATGAATAACATCAGATTCTTTCAATAATGGATTGATGGGTGTAACAGCAGCACCACACTCCATGATACCCATGCAACAAAATAAGAATTCAGGAACATTTCCTGTTAATACGCCAACAGCATCTCCTTTTTTTATACCTAATTCAAACAGAGCATTTCCAACTTTATCTGAGAAAGAGAAAAATTCCCGATATGTATATTTTTTATTAGCTGGTTTATGGTACACACAGACGTTATTTAGAAAATTACTGGCGGATCTTCTTATAAATTCATGTACTGGAATTGGTTCAAATTTTATAGATTTTGGAACATTTGAAGGTCTGAATTTTAACCATTGTCTTTTCGCGGTTTCAAGATATGGAGATTCATTATCATAATCATACTCAGGTTCCCAATCAGAATAGTCTTTCATATAATTTTCCTCGCAATTTTAATTTACTTTAAGATGATAGTATTATTTCCAATAAACTATATATAATTTTATTGTTCATTTTTGGAATGTTCAGTTAAAAAATTGGCTAATAGGTTAAGATTCATGAATTTCTCTTGTATAGTGTTTTATCTGGTACAAAACTCATCATGATTAAATCATCTCTAATTTCCCAATCTAATTTTTTATAAAAATTTATTACTTTATCGTTATCATTTTCAATAAATAAATGTACTTTATGAACACCCATCTTTTTAAATCTTTCATTTAATTCATTGATTAACTGAGTGCCATATCCTTTTCTTTGGTATTTTGGAGACACTGCAAGATGATGTACATACCCTCTTCTACCATCAAATCCACCAATTACAACAGATATTATCTCATCATCAATTTTTCCAACAAGAAATAATTCCGGATTTCTATGAAAAACTATTTCAATTTCTTCTTTAGAATCAGATGATCCCACATTTATACCTGACGCCTTCCAAATTTGGATAATCTGACCATAATCTTTCATAGAAAAGTTTTCAATTTTCATATTACTTTTTACCCTTGAGCTAAAATATCTGAATTCCGATTTGTTATGTTAAAATTATTAATATGAATATATTTACTCATTAAAAGTATCAAGTGATAATTTTCGTATTTTTTTGCGATTTTTAGTTTTAGAATCAATTATTTCATTAATATAATCAGAAATTTGTTTTCTTCTTTTATGATCTGACGGAAGAGGTAAGACCACCTCCATTATACGATTTCCTATACTAGCTATTGTTCCTTGTATAAATGTGATTGCTTGAATTTGTTTTTGTACAATTTCAAGATTAAGTAGATATAGTATCAGACAGGGATCGATTGCTTCATCATTTTCTAATGTTTTAAATTGAAAAATATGACTTTGTATTATGATATTTGTATCTAAATCACTGACATACCCTGTTTTACCTATTAAATTTGATCCTCCATCCTTAACAAGAAGAATGTCACCAACTTCAATATTTTGTTTTTGCTTATATTTCTCATGAACTTCCTTTGATGTATGCTTATTCGAATTCAAATTGATTTCCCAATTATTTAAATCGCTAGTTCTAATGAAAGGAATATCACCTAATCCATAAACTTGGGAACCAATTTCATCTCCTCGGGGTATATATCCATTTTTATTAGTATAAATGATTTTATCATCAGTAAGCTGTTTAATTGACACTAATTCGAAATTCTTATCCTTTTCCAACAATTTTAGCGTTTTTTCTACTCCAGTATAATAATACGGAATATAGATTTTGTTTTTAATGAGATTATTATTTAATTTAAAGGTTTTCTGATCTTTTAGATAATTAAAGTCCTCCACTTTTTGTAAATGAATGGGTAAATCAATTAAATCATCGTTTATGATTGGTTTTCCCTCATCATTATGTTTATAGGAACCATCCTTATTCAATTTAAATAAGTCTTTTCCATCTTTATCATGTCCAATGTTGTCCACGATTGCAAAATCAACCGAGTATTCAGTCGGGATAACGTCTAGTTTTTGAAAAAATAGAATGCTTGTTTTATTACATGTGAAGGGCTGGAAAGTATTTTGATCTAATGAAACCACCCCTAAAATCATGCCTTTTTCATGTAAATATTCCCAAATATATCTATTTGTTGGATTTCCAAATAGACCTTCAGGGAGGACTATGCCTAATTTTCCACCCACACGCAATAATTGAACACATCTTTCTATAAACAATATTTGAGGAGGTTGTTTCTTGATGAGTTTATCTTGCATGACCCAATCATTATCATGAGTATTTTTCCAAACATGACCTAATTCATAATTTTTTAGGATTTCTTCACTATTAATTGGGATTCGTGCTCCAAAGGGGGGATTTGTAAAAATGTAATCATAGCTGGCTTCTTGGATCTTCGCTCTTGTTGAATCTCTGTAATTTTCAAAATCTAAAGAATCTTCACAAAAAATATTAGCGTGTTCTCCACTTAAAATCTCCAAATATAAACGACATATTCTTACAAGAAATGAATCCTTGTCAATTCCACAGATATTAGAAATGATCTTTGGGACATTACTATCATTATCCTCTTTTTTAAATTTAGACAACAAATAGTCTTTAACTTCTAATAAGAAACCTCCATGACCACATGCAGGATCTAATATTTTTGAGTCTATATCAGGATCTAAGTAGTTTACCATGAATTTTATAATGTTTGGAGGCGTAAAAAATTGACCTCCCGCCTCCTTTAGTACCTTACTAACAAAAATTTCAAATGCATCACTTAAAATATCTTTTGATGATTGTACAAGGGAATAATTCTGTAATTCTTGAACTACAATATATACTAAGTTCGCACTTAAACCAACGTGTTCATTTTCATTAATGATATCATTATATCTTGATTTAACGTTATCCTCAAAAAAATTATAAATTCTATTAAATAAGAGATCTTCATTTTCTTCATTCCTAATTGAAAAGTCTAAAATATCTTCTGAATCTTTAGAAATTTCATCAACAAGCTTGCATAATAATAGATTTATTATTTCTTTCGATCTTGTCCTCGTATCAGTATCCATGTGTTTTAATTTTGCATAAAGGTGTTGATTAATCCTTTCAAAAGTACTTTTTAAGTTTGGAGTAATGACAAGATCTTTTTTTCTAAGCAAAATAATCACTTAAATTCTTAAAATCAGAAATATATTTCTGGTATTCATCTAATATTATTAGAATTTGCTATTTCCTATAAATATTAATTTATAAGATATTAAAAGAAGTACATGGTTATTCTATTTATGGAAGAGAAATTCAAAAAATTTGGTGAATATATTGAGTTTTCTGTTAATAGGCGTTTTGGAATAATAACGCTTAACAGAATTCATAGATCCAACTCATTTACCATTGATCAATTAAAACACTTGAAAAAGGCAATTGAATTTTGTCAAAATAATGAGAAAATTAAAGGAATCATTTTGACAGCCAATGGTAATTCTTTTAGTACTGGAATGGACCTAGGAGAAATAACAAAATATGATTATAAAGATGTAAAGGAACTGGAACATCTTGCAGCTTCTATTTGTCAATTGTTATTTAATGGAAAACCAGCAATATGTGCAATTAATGGTCGCACTTTGGGTGAGGGAGTAGTATTTTTAGTTTGTTGTGATTATCGATTAGCAGTAAAAGATAGTTTTTTTCAAATGCCAGAAATCAATTCTGCGATTTTTCCGGGCACGGGTTGTGTTACGCTTTTCTCTAAAATCCTGGGAATTAATTGGACTAAAAAGATTCTAATGTTTTCAGAGAGATTAGATGCTAATAAAGCATTGGAAATTGGATTGATAGATCAAATTGTAGAAAATCAAGAAGAACTGATGAAAGTTGCATTAGATAAAGCAAAATTCATAAATTCTAAAAACTCAACCGTCATGAACTCGATAAAAATTCTAAGTAACCACCTAATGGATAAAACTTTCACTGATGCTTATCCATTAGAAAAAATTGCATCAGACTGGTATAAATTTAAAGATAAAAAAAAAATTCTAAAAGACTTTCAAAAATCATTTAATTGGATTGATTAATAACAATTTGATTCTTGAGTCAAATCACTCGTTTTTTTATATACATGCTTCTGTCTTACTCTTGTAATAAGATAAAAAAAATTGCAAAATGTTTATATGATTACATAAGTTAATACAAAATAGCTAACTTTGCTTTTTAGTTTAGTTTAGCTTAAATGATAACTCGGAAGAGTTAAAAGCAGAAAGTAAAGGAAAGAAACTAATTACTGAAAACTAATAGGTGAAAAATATGGGAGATGAAGATGATTCAAAAGTGTTTATTGGTAAAAAAAAAGCAATGGCTTATGTAATGGCAGCCATGGTTGTACTTAATGAAGGACCAGTAAAACTACTTGCACGTGGAAGGTCAATCTCAAGGGCAGTTGACGTCGCTGAAATAACCATCCATAAATTTGTAAAGGGAAGCCATTATGGTGAAATTAAGATAGGAACTGAAACGCTGGAAAATGCAGATGGAATTTCTAACGTTTCCTCCATTGAAATTGAAATCTTTCCCGCTAAGAAATAATCCAATCAAATTCTATTTTAATGGAGAATATCAGGAGACTTTCTCGCTTTTTTTTTAATTTTAATTATTATTTCTTATCAAATATAAATTCAAATTGATCTACATCAATTATAGGTCTATAACCTATCTTTTGATAGATGCTATTTGATGTAGGATTCAGCAAATCTGTAAATAAAAAGCAGAATTTATTCCCTTCGTCAAGCAAGAGCTGGCTCAATTTTGCAACACACTCCGTAGCATATCCTCTTCGTCTCAACGATGGAGGCGTGTATACTAAGTTTACAGTGGTTCCATTAGGTGTCTTCCCTGCTTTCCGTGCCATCGATACGGGTAATCCATTATTTAAAAGTAAGAAGATTCTTTCTTCATCTAAGGACCTTTGAAAATGCATTTTCCAATTATCCCAAATTTTGACTTCGCTCTCGGAAAGAGCTTCCACCATAAATTCTCTTCCCCACTTGAAAATTAATTCTTTGAATGAGTCGTCAGCTTTTATAAACTTTCTATTTCCTAAAGTATCTTCAGCAACTTTAATTAACTTGTAAATCCGTTCATTCATAGTTAAATTAGTCTTCAGTGCTTTCTCCTTACACCATAATTTCGTAAATTTTTCAGCACCTTCCTTACTCCCCAGTACTCCGGGTAAATCAGTGGTATTCTTGTTCAAGGCATCAACTAATGAATCTATAGATCTTAAATCATCTGTATATGATAAAATTTGATTGAATGGAGGAGTTCTAAGAGATATAAGTTTTAATTGATTACCGTCAAATACTGACACTAGAACAGGCATAGACACCCCATATCGATGCGGATCTTCTCTGATAACATTCAATATCCCAAAAAGAAGATTATTTTCTGCCTCATTCTCAAGTAAAAAGGGAATAGCTAAATTATAAAATTCAGAGATATCATCATAAAATCTTACTTTCATGTTAAAAGTAATAAGAAATATTCGTTAAAAAACATGTTTAACACGTTTGATTAAGTGTGTTTACACCAATTTTTCTCTAAATAAATATAAAAATTAAAAAAAAATTTAGAATAGAATTATTTTTTTTCGAAAGTTTAATAGAACAACTAAGGATCCAAGAATCATTAAGAAATTTAATGCATAATAAGAAATGCTTTCAGGATTTACGCTGGTAGTTGTTGGAGGTCCATAAAGTACGTAGGAAATTGTTGAGTCTAGATCAAATATAATAGCATTCGCAGTATCAATCCAAGTGTTAGCTAATTCAGTGGGAATATACTTGTCATATTGTGCCTCTATAAGGTTTATAAATGCTTCCATGACATTCCTACTTGTTACTAGTCGATTATCTACAAGATCAAGTTTACCATCAATAATATTTTGATGAGCTTGTTCTTTCTTATATATAGCCGTTTCAAGGTGGTCATTGAGGCTCTCTATAATAGAAGGCTCGATACTAGACATTAAGACATTTTGCTGTAATAATTCCATTTCATAATTGAGGTAGTAAATCCTGCTTTCCAATGTTGATTTAAAAGTGATATAAGCATTTTCATTATCAGTTACTAAACTATCACCGAAACTATTTACTGTGGTAATAAATTCATATGTAGCATCCTCCATGCCTGCCCAATCGAAAGGCGCTGCTATTGTTAGATATTCTGTACCTATAGCTCCGGGTGCAATTCCTGAAATCTGCAAAAGCATACTAACCCAACTTTCTTGAATTATTGTTGGATATACTCGATAATCTCCATTAAAATCAATAAATTCAAAATCTATTATCACACCATCATTAACATTACCATAATTCCTCACATCAAGTTGATACGTAACTGAACCACTTGGGAAAGTGGAATCATAGACAGGTGTTATTATAAGATCTACATCATAGAAGGGTAAAATATGCACAATAGCAGTTTCTGTATCGGATGTTCTTGGGTTTGATACAATTACATCGAATGGATAATCACCTGGAGCAGTAGAATAATGCCTATATGGAATTATGCTTAACTGAACGGTAGTTTCATAACCAGGGTCCAAAGTTACCGATTCTGAAGAAAGTTCCCATAACCAATTTGAATCTATGCCCGATGGTGTAATTGTAAAGGTATCTTGAACATTACCAACGTTTCGAATATTTACTGTATATTCTACAGTTTCACCAGGAACAACTGAATCTGTTACAGGAGTTATTATAAGGTCCACATCATAGAAAGGTAAAACATGTACAATAGCAACTTCTGTATCTACCGCTGATAATCCCTCTGGAATAGCCCCTTGGCTAGTTGCTGTAACGCTAAAACTATAATCTCCTGGGGTCGTAGTATAATGTCGATAAGGTGAGATTGACAATTGGATATTTGTAGAAGCCCCGGGTCCTAGAACTACGGAATTCACATCAAAATCAAACGTCCATGGTGGGGGTGGAAGTCCTGCTAGAGAAAGAATAAACTCATCTTCAACATTTCCATTATTCTGTATGAATACATTATAAACACCTGTGTGACCTGGTTCAATATCCTCTGAAAGGGGGGTTATTATAATATTTACACCAAATTTTTTTACGAACACATCAATGTCTATAGTAGACGGTCCTTGATGAACTCCTAAGTAAGCATCCCCTAACAAGAAACTTAAATTAAGTGTAAAAAGATTTATTTCAGGATCTCCAGTAAGCCAGTCGATCAAGGGATCGAAATCAAACTTAAGTCCAAGACCTAACTTAAAATCTGTGAAGTAATATCTGAAATCTGAAAGCTCTATCTTTGCATTATGAGTAGTTGGATCAATATCATCAGCATGTACTGTAAATGGTATCTTCTGACCACCATCGGTCCATGTAAGCATATGTGATCCGCTTGAATCTCCGTCACAACTCACTGCTGCTGTTATTTTTTGAGAGGTAAGCTTAGGTTCGAACATTAACTTAATTTGCATTAACCAGAAGTTTAACAAGGTAGTACCAAATGAACCAATAGGAAACGCATCACTTGGACCAACAGGGGTTACAAAATTTTGTGATTTATCTAAATGTGGTCCGAAAAATTCATCGACTTCAATCCAATCTAAGATCACCCAAAGACCAGCTTCCAAGGAAACACCCGCCACTATTGAACACTTGAACTCTTCAAATGCAGGATCATCTTTTGGAGTTAAAGTAGCATACCACGTATAATCGTGTTCCACAGTCATTTGTTCAGGATATTCAATAGTAATATCTACAGGTAGAAGAAGGCCAAATCCTACATTTACAACAATAGATACGCGACAGTAAGTAACTAGGAGATAAACATCTAATATATCAATCCGTTGACTTACCAAATCGTACCTAAAGCCCATTGTAATTTTAGGATCAAAGATAACAGTTTGTGTCACTGGAATCCAATCTGTACATTCTTCTGTTGAAGTAGGTACAGAAATATCCATAGTTTGAGATAGAGTTTCTTCCCCAATTTCTATTTGAGCATAATCAATAGTCGTTGTACTTCTTATGATGTCGAGAGTTCCATTATGATAATCTATGATGGTTTCTGTGGTTCCATTTTCGTAATCAATAAACTCCGAGGTTGGGATAGGTATTTCAGCACTTAGTTCCGAAGAATTTAATCCTTCAGTATCCATTTTATCCCCTCTAACGTAAACATTAAGGGGGATTGCTATAAGTAAAAGACTAACTATAACAAAAATCATACTAATTTTCATTTTTTTCATAAATTTCACCACGGTTAAACCTAAAATTTAACCACAATATAGAATTATAGTTTGATATTTAAGACTTTCGACAAATATGTCAAAAATGTAAAGTTCTTATTATACCAAATAATGAGAGTATAATACTAATTTTCCTTGAATAATTTTTTAGAATGAGGAAAATGGAAATTAAATGGCAAGAATATTTAACTTTTTCATATATTTACCAATTGAAAAATCTTATTTATCTTTAGGACTTGAGTTTTGTCAATTCATTACTAAATTCTTCAATATCAGAATTCGTAACTTCATTCGCATGTATTTTTTTCAAAAGTCCCATGAAATCCTTGATTATCGGGTGCTCTAACACAATACATTGTTGATTTAACGTATTTACACTCATTATTAAGGCCGATTCCAATGATTCACCCATTCCTAGTATATCCTTGAATAATAATTCATTATTATCCGTGTAGTTTAAAACTACAATGTCCTCTAATATCTGAGAGCCATCATTTTGCTTGATTATTTTAAATTCACACATCGCTTATATCTCACTTTAATTCAATTCTACTCTTCAATTTGTTTGGCTTGTTCCTCTAAAACCAAATTTTTTAAAACACGTTTAATAAAATAAAATATAGCAATTATATTAAAACTTATAACTAAAAAATCAAACAAAGGAAATTGATGAAAAAATGGCAAGACCTTATCAAAAAGCAAACATCCCGGGTCCAGAAATGGGCACTACAGTCTATGATCCAAAAGTAATGGCTAATCTCTTGAAAACTGATAAAAGAAAAGTAATAATAATTGGTGCTGAATCAATAAATTGGGAACTAGATGGAAAGAAGGTCGCTGACTATTACATTGACATCGCGAATAAATTAGATTGCCAAGTGATTTCGACGGGACATGTCTATAAGTACTTAAAAGACAAGATAAAAAAAGATAAACTCCGTGACATGTCACTCATTAATATCACTGGTAGATTGGTAGATAAAGATTGGAAGGGAATAGATGGAAAGGGTCAATACAACATGGCAATTTTTGGTGGACATTTAGTTTATTATGTATCACAAACAATGAGCAGAATTAAAAATTTCTCAAACTGGGTAAGAACTATTGATTTAGATAAATTTTCTCATCCAAATGCTCGTTTTAGTTTACCAAATATAAGCGATGAGGATTGGAAACGATTTCTAGAAGAATTAATTGAGTTATTATAAAAATAATATATTGAAATTATAAAATAAATGAGGAATAAAAAGATATGAGTTTTAGCGATATACCTGTTGAAATTGGTCCGGTCTTTGAGGGAGAACGCATACGCGCGAAGCAGATGTATGTTGAGCTTGGGGGGCCAAAAGTGGAGAAACATTTCGAACTCGTTCGTGTCGCTTCTTCGAAGGATATTAAAGATGGTCAAGTAATTCTTCACGGTCCAGATATTAAAGACATGGAAGAGGGTTCTAGACATCCAATAGGAATCTTTGTAGAAGTTGCCGGTCCTGAATTAGAAGAGGATCTAGAAGCTGTTTTTGAACGCAGAGTTCATGAATTCTGTAATTTTATCAATGGAGTAATGCATCTCAATCAGCGTTATACGAATTGGATGCGCGTTTCCAAAGCAGCCGTCGGAAAAGGTTTTAATTCCCTTGAAATGCTTGGTACTGTTCTCATTAGGCTCTTTAAAGCAGAACTTCCCATCATAGAACAAGCGCAAGTAACGATTTATACTGATCCTAAAGCTATTGAGAAGCCTTACGATATGGCTATGGGGATTTATGAAAAAAGGGATGAACGAGCCAGAACTATCCATGATGATGATGTTGACATGTTTTATGGTTGTGTTTTATGCCAATCTTTCGCACCTACCCATGCTTGTTGTATAACACCTGATAGAACGAGTTTGTGTGGTTCAATCAATTGGTTCGATGCTCGAGCTGCCGCAAAAGTAGATCCAAAAGGTCCCTTATTTGAGGTTCCTCCCGGAGAGTGCTTGAATCTAGAAGCGGGAGAATTCACAGGCATCAATGAAATGATTAAAAAACGATCACTCGGAGAAATTGAGAGAATTTACTTATATTCCGGAATGGAATTCCCTCATACTTCGTGTGGCTGCTTCGAAGCGATTGATTTCTACATTCCTGAAGTGAATGGTCATGGAATTGTGGATCGAAACTATGGTGACGTAGCAATTAACGGTTTACCTTTTAGCGCCATGGCCAATCAAACAGGTGGAGGAAAACAAATGCCTGGATTCAATGGTATCAGCATCCAATACATCGGCAGTCCAAAATACCAACGATATGATGGTGGTATTAACACAATCGTATGGATGAATAGTGGTGTAAAGGACCGCGTGGCAGAATTTCTTCCACCAGATCTCGTACCAAAAATCGCGACTGAAAAAGAAGTCCAAGACATTAATGCCTTGAAGGATTGGTTAAAAGAAGTGGATCATCCAATGGTAGCAACTTGGGCTGCTTTAGAAGCTGAGGAGGAAGAGGAAGAAGACGAAGGTGCCATGATTCCAATGGGAACCCAATCATTTACCGTTCCTGGAGTAGGTGGCGCTGGCGGATTCAAGATCATCCTTAAGAATTGTAAGATACATGCGGAAACAATTATAATCAAGAAGATTGAGCCGCCTCGCAAAAAGAAATAATTTTTCCATATTTTTTCTTATTATTTTTTATTATTAGCTATTTTAGATTGGTTTGAATTCATTATAGATTTATTATCCTTCCAACCATAAGATATTAGAGTATATTCTTTCTGATCAATGAGGTGGGGTTTAGAATCGATTAATTCTGCTCCGAGCTTATCATAAAAATCACTATAAGGATTTTCTTTTAATGTCCAAACACAGGTGGAATTTATATTATTACTAATGAAATAATCAGCAACTTTTAGAACTAACTGTGTTCCAATACCTTTCCGCTGAAATTTTTCGGACACATATATAGCCATCAATTCACCTTTATATTGTTTACTTTTAATGCTTGGATCTTGTTGTTCCTGACCAGCAAGAGCGAAGCCAACCAATTCATTATTTAATTCAGCAACAAATATTTGGGTTCGATCATCCAAGGATTCAATTCTATTTTTCCATCCATTAACTTTATCAGAATAAGATAAGTTTTGAAGTGTTTTTTCATCAATTAAGCCCGCATACGCACTCCTCCACGTATCAACATTAATTCGAGCAATTATTTCAGCATCTGAGATCCTTACATCGCGAATGACGACTTTCATTTTCTATCCGTTCTTCTTTTTTTTTGAAGGAGTTTAAGTCGATCAATGATTCCGTTCTTTTCAATGAAGTTAATCACACTTTTTGGAACTAAATGTTGCCACTCTCCTCCTTTAACCATCAAATCACGTAGATTGCTACCACTAATACCTTTTTTTTCTAATGGTACCTCCCATAACACGTGAATTTTTAATCTTAAAGATTCAAGATAAGTTTTTTTCTGTTTTCCCCAATCATCATAGATAGAAAGAAAAAATAAGGCATCTAAGGGCACGTAATATTTGAGAAGTTCTGGTATATTAATTGGAAAGGGAACTATAGAGAATTCAGATAGTTTTAATCCTACTTCAAGCAATGCTTCTCTAATCATTACATGACGTTCGTAAAACGTGAGAGGGTTTGAGATCGCCTTGCTTCGATGGGGATTTGAGTCGTGATCTTTCGTTAAAGAGGGATCTGGATTGGTGATACCTACAATGAGATGATTGCATAATTTTTTTCCAGCCATGAGATATTTCATGTGATCATTATGAAGGATTTGAAAACGGCCATGGATAACTCCAATATTATCTATACTTGTCATGTTCTCACATTGGGGATGAAATATGATTGTGATTCGAATAATTCAAAAAAGATTAATAATTTTGTCATGCAACACAAGTATTTACATTTGAGATATTTATCATGGAATTAAAAGAAGACATGAGGGAAGCAAAAGCGCGAATGGCGGCTTGGTGGGATCATGAACTAATAGATCGTCCGGCAATTTCCTATTATTTTCCAAAGAGGAGTGGAGCTATTGGAGGTTATTTGGATGCGATAATACAGGATTGGACGTTAGCGCAAAATCTGGATGATGTAGAGATGGCACTTAATGGATTTGAAAAACGAGCTAGAAAAACGTATTATGGCGGTGAAGCTATACCCTCTTTTCTTCCAAATTATGGTCCAGGAATTGTCGCTGCTGTTTTTGGAGTTATTCCTAAATTTGAGTCAGAGACAATGTGGTTTAGTCTACCAACTAAAGCTGAGGATATAATTCAACTGCTTGAAAGCGCGAAATTAAACCAGAACAACGAGTGGTATGCCCGTTTATTGAAAATAACGACTCAAGGATCTAAACGGGCAGCAGAGATGGGATATCAATTTTCAATCACGGATCTTGGAGGGGTATTAGACATTTTATCTTCATTTTTAGGGCCTACAAATTTAATTCTTACCATGAAACGTCAGCCTCAAATAATAGATACGTGTAGACAAATAATTTTGGAGAAATTATTAAAAATTTATGACGATTTGTACGATATCATCAAGAAGAATTGTAATGGCTTTAATGCTTGGCTAAATGTATGGTGTCCTAAGAGTTGGTATCCTGTACAATGTGATTTTATTGCAATGCTTAACCCTAAATGGTTTAAACGATTTGCTTTACCAGACCTGATAACACAAATTGAACACATGGATTATGCCATACATCACATGGATGGTACTTACCAAATTCCCTTTTTAGACGATTTTTTGGCGATTGATCAATTAACTGGTATTCAATGGGTACCCGGAGCAGGACGTCATCCACAGGGATCAGACGAATGGATGCCAATCTATAAGAAAATTCAAAAAGCTGGGAAGAATGTAATAATGGAGTCCTTGCCTGAGAATGTCCCTCATCTATACAAGCATCTGGATCCAAAAGGGCTTTACGTAAGAGTTGGTTTTTCTTCAGAAATTTCGGCTAATTTTTATTTACCCTCATTTATTATTGGGGGTCAAGAGGGAGAATTAGTTCAGAGAGCCGTAAATTGGGTAAAAAAAAACAATGAATCAACTATTAACAAAGAAGAGTTAAATCAATTCGTAGAACAAGCAAATTTAGAATTAGATCCTAAAACTGAAAGACAGCTCTTAAAGGAAATAAATAATTGCTTGCGAGAAAAATTATTCTTTACTTGAATCACTGAATTAATATTTATAAAGAAGTTAGAATGATTTAGTATTATGAGTATAAAATCATTGATAATGAAAAATAAATGGTTTACCACTATTACTATCGGTTATTTAGCTTGGTTCAGCATTTTATTAATCTTTTTATTGACCAATGTTAGACAAGTCACGTTCTATGATGTACTCGGACAAGTTGATGTCTCTTATAACTATAGTAGCGTTTTCCCCGTGTTTAGATATGTCCTAGAACCATTTGCCATAATAGCATTTATATTAGAAATGGAGTTCACATGGATGTTTGTATTTTTTATGATTTATCCTATTATTAGAATTTTCTTTGTATTTGCAAGAAAGATGGGTAAATTTAAATCAAGAAAACTAGGTTTAACTCTACGAATTTTGAGAGATATTATCGAATTTTCATTTAAAGTATTAGTGTCAGCCGTATTAATTGTTTTAGTGATAATATTAATTGGTTACTTCATCCAAGGTTTCTTCTTCGTTAGTCGATATTTCATGATTCCAGTTCAAATTGCTGTGCATTCCAGTATAATACTCATTGTGATTAAAACTTGTTATATCATGATCAAATTAGTTCATCCTAATTTGACGTTATCATATACGAGATCAAAAGGTAAAAAACAATCATCTAAGAGATTGAAAGGAATTAGTACGATTAAGAGAGAAATAGTTTATTTTATGGGAATTGGTGTTTTATTACTTGGTCTAAATGTTGTTTTAATATCTACTCCATTTCCCCCTCACAAAATTGTGCCTACAATACCACTCGCAGATGATGAATTTTTGATTGATTTACACGTTCATACCGTGTTTTCAGATGGGTGGCTTACTCCTGAAGAAAGAGTATTATGGTATATTGATCAAGGCATATCTATTGCTGCTTTCTCCGATCATGATAATCTTAGGGGGGCTCATGTAGCTCGGGAATTTGTGAATGATTATAATCTGGATTTTTTAGTTCTAACAGCAGAGGAGTGGACAGACCACGAAAATGACATTCACATTAATTATTATGGTCTTGATGAAGAGATCGTTCCACTAGAATCCTATACTCCTGGAGGACCCATGGCCATGAATGCTTCGGATCTCATAGATCATGTAAAATCTAATGGCGGATATATTACAGTTAATCATTATAACTATGATCCAAATCCTAATGGAGGAAATGGAGTTCCGTACTCTTTAGAACAATTACGTGATTGGGGAGTTGATGGCTTTGAAATCGTTAATGGGGGAAGTTATCAAGGAAAATACATAGCTATTCGTCAATTCTGTTTAGACAATAATCTTACTTGCATGGGCGGATCAGACATCCATATTAATGAGGACCTTAACACGTTTATAAAAATGAGATTAGTGGACCCAACAAATAAATCTATTGACAATATATTTCGAACTCTGAGAAATAACACTCACGAAGTTGTAGCAATTGAATTTTTTCCGAGTGTTTTTAATCTTGATGATGATTTAAATGATATTGGTTTTTATGTATTTGATGAATTTATCAATTACATGCTGAATGCTGATGTGTTTCAAGTCATCTCTTGGATAGCTTGGTCTTCAGGAGCTTATATTCTATTCTCTTTAATCTATTGGAGATTGAAAAAGAAAAATATAACCTCAATTAGAAAGAAATTTCTTTAATTTTTTTTTTATTATATAATCTTAAATATAAATTCCCGTTTTATCCTCATCGATGTCTTCATGATCATCATCCTTTTCGTCATCTTCTTCATTTTTGAGGAATTTTTTAGAGAAATATTTCATTATTTCTTCCATATCGGCATTAGGATCTAGATCCCGTAAATCACTCATATTTATGCCAATTACCTTTCCCTTTTTTAAAGGAAGCATTTTTTGTCGAATTTCTCTTTCTATTTTTTATTTCTGTCTAGCATCATCCATTAATTCTCTTTTCAATAGACTTCTGAGTTCGTCAGTAACCAATTCATCTAATTCACTCGGTTTTAAAGTTAAAAGCATCTCAGTCCCATAGAGTTTAGTAATCTTTTTAAGTGCTTTCAGTTTTTTTGATTCGGGAATTTGGTTTATAGAATGAAAGCCTAAAAGCGAAATTATGTTTAACCAGTCAAGTTGGAAAGACCAAATATCTGATTCGGACATGGTAAAATAAAAGTTAGTTTATCAATAACTGTAATTATGGACAACTGTTAAATCTTATCTTATAAAAACCATCATTTTATTCTGATTTAGATCCAATATTTATTGAAAATTGATAAAAATTAATTTAAATTAAAAGATTTTAAAATATGAAGAGAATTTAAAAAATATTATATAATTACTCAAAATAGTTATTGAAGGATTCTTCAAAATCATCCGTTGAGGGATTGTTGATTTCAGCGAATTTATATCGACCACGAGGAATTTTTTCAGTTTTACTACTGAAATGTTTGTTTAAAGACCTCTCAAAGTCACTAGCGCTCATGCTTTTTTCCTCAGCGAATTTAATCTCTCCAAAATACTTCAAATACTCTGGTAGTGTATCACTCATTTAATTTTTCACCTATTGTTTGACTACAATTTTTAATTAAATCTTTGTTTAATAAAATAATTAAATCTTTGTTTAATTATAAACAATATTTAGAATTAAGTATTTAAATTTATTCATACAAATAACAATGCAATTCTTATTAATCTAAAAGGGATATTTTTCCCATTTTGAATATATAAGCGTGAAAAATGATCGGATTTGATCATTCATTTTTGAGATTTCAATAAACATCAATTCATTCCTTTTGAAATAATGATAAGAAATAAAACTGAACATGATATAATTAGAATGTTCCAATTGAAAAAAATTTTGATGGAGTTGAGCAAGATCAGAAAAATAGATGACAGAACTTATCTCTCTTATCTGTTACAATCTTTCAACATAGAGAAATTGAAAAATACTTGTAAGGAATTTGGAATAAAGGGATATTCTAAGTTTAAAAAGAAAGGGTTAGTAGAATTTCTTTTAGACTCCCTTGCAGAGGAAGAAATTAGTTCTTTAATTAAAGAAAAAGAATTAGACCTTATTTCTGGGGGAATCCAATCCGCTGTAGAACTGATAAAAGGAACTACTAGAGAGAGTATTAAGGATATTAAAATAATTAATCCCAATGACCATGAAGTTGAATTAGAATTTAAAGGGATGAATTGGGAAACAACGTCATTTCTTTCAATAACAACAAATAATATAGAAAATCCTGAACGCGATTGTGATTGCCGCATCGGTTCAGAGATGGGATTTTGTGTTCACTTTTGGGTTGGTTTTATTTTCTCATTAAAACAAGATTATTTCAAGTTATCTGATTGGAACTTGACGGTATTACCTGACAACTTTGATTGGATAATAAGGAATATAAAGATTTCTGCCCCGAATACTCCACTAAGATTAACTGATGTATCCTCTGATGGCTCCCAATTTTTAGATCTTGAAGGAAAAAGCATCTCGATTTATGAAGGGGAAATCGCTAATATCGAACGAAGAGAACAGGTTTTTCAAGAAATTACCACTATTTATCACTTGATCTCTCTAACCAATGTTAGAATCGGACCAAGACCACAAAAAAAGAGTGATTATAAAGAAGAAGATATTATAGAAACGGATGAACTTACGATTCGGATAAGTGAGAAATTACATGACGAAAATGACTTTAAAATTGGAGATAAGATAAAAGTTAATGGAAAATTAACAAGAGACAATTTCTTAAGGCTATATATTGTTAAAAATATTAGGAAAATTGAATTGATTTAGCTAATTCAAGATAATTTAAGATTTATTATTGCATTAACCGATCCAAATAATTAATAAAACTATGGATATAATTTGCTAAAATGACTAGAAAATCAAATTCTGAATTAATTAACGATACAAACTTGATTCTTGCTACAGACTTCTACCAGCTTACCATGGGTGCAGCATACTATCAATATAATTTGGAGAATAACCGAGATGAAAATGAAGATATCGCAGTTTTTGAATTATTTATCAGAAAATATCCAAAAAACCGTAATTATCTGATTTTTGCGGGTTTAGAGCAAGTAATTCACTACTTATTGAATGCTCGATTTTCAGAAGATACCATCAATTTTCTGAAATCGAAAGATGTTTTTAAAAAAATAGATCCCCGTTTTTTTGAAGAATATTTGCCTAATTTTAAGTTTAAATTAGATGCATGGTCGATGAAAGAAGGTACATTTTTCTTTCCTAATGAACCCATCATGAGAATTCAAGGACCAATGTTTCATGCTCAACTAGCAGAAACTTACATTTTGAATGTAATTAATTATCAGACTATAGTTGCATCAAAAGCATCACGGATAAAAAGTATTGCTCCTGATAAAATTTTGCTTGAATTTGGAACTCGTAGATCTCACAGCCCTCTAGCCGGTGTTTATGCGGCAAGAGCAAGTTATATAGCCGGATTTAATGGTACAAGCAATGTCATTGCAGATTTGGAACTTGGCATTAACTCAAGTGGGACAATGGCTCATAGTTTTATTCAGAAATTCGAAACCGAGGAAGAAGCTTTTGATGCTTATTATAACATTTATGGAAAAGATTCAATATTATTGATAGACACTTACGATACAGAAAAAGCCGCTAAAAAAGCATGCAAGTACGGAAATAATATCTTGGGAGTGAGAATTGATTCAGGAAATCTTATAGAACATTCAAAAAAAGTTCGAAAAATTTTAGATGATAATGGATGCGATAAGGTTATAATCGTTGCTAGTTCTGATTTAAACGAGTATAAGATTAAAAAAATTATTGATGACAACGCTCCTATTGATGCTTTTGGCATTGGAACCGAGTTAGCAACATCTAGAGACGATCCAACTATTGCAGGCGTGTATAAGCTAATAGAATATAATGCTCAACCTAAAATTAAAATAAGTGAAGAAAAATTAACTTACCCTGGAAAGAAGCAAATTTACAGGATTTATGACGGGCGAGGAGTTTTCAAAGAAGACATTTTAATGTTAGATGATGACGAAGCGCCGCCGAATTCAGAGGCTCTATTAATTCCAATAATGGAAAAAGGGAATTTAATAAGCAAAACACCTCAATTAATGGAAATTCAGCAGCATTATCTAAAGAATATTAAAAAGTTACCAGGCGAATACAAAACCTTAGATGAAAATCATGTATTTAAATTAAAAATTTCAGAAAAGCTAAGCGATTTGACAAATTCATTAAAAAAAGATTACATTTTTTAGCACTTTTCTCTCACTTTAGAAAGTCCATAATTATTGTTAGGGCTTCTTCTGGATTTTCTGAAAAGATTAGATGACCAATTTCATCGAAGATATGCAAATTCGCATCAGATATAAGTTTGGATATTATTTCAGCATTTTCGGGAGGGAGCATTATATCTTTTTTTCCATGCAAAACTAAAGTTGAAGTTTTGATTCCCTTAAGTTTTCTTCCAGAATTAAATTGAAAAACTGCCTTTGTTTGCAGTCGATAATTATATGGAGGAATTGGAGCTATTATACCACGTTGTACAAAATTTTCGATATATCCAGGATTATTCATTATAAAATCTTTTGAAAACAATATTGGAATCCATTCTCTAATTGCTTCCTCTTGTGCTATAGCATCCCTATCCCTCATTATAATTTTCATGGTTTCTGCAGATGGAGTTATTGCTTTTGAACCACCGCAAGATGTTCCACAGAGAATTAACTTTTCTACTTTTTCTGGATAGTTGAGTGTTAATTCCTGAGCAATCATACCACCCATAGATAACCCTATTATAAACGCTTTCTTAATATTTAATGCATCCATTAGTCCCGCTGTGTCATCAGCAAATAAGCGTATAGAATATTCCATATCTGGTTTATCAGTTCGCCCAGCACCCCTATTATCGAAAAGAATTACTTTAAAAGTTTTTGAGAGTTCATTTATTAAGGATTGTGGCCACCAATCAAGATTGGCTGAAAATCCATGAATCATTACCACGGGGAAACCCTCACCATGAATCTCATAATATATTTCAATATCACTAACTTTTATTTTTGACATTTTAACTCATCCAATAAAGTATTAGATTTCAATTACATTTTATGTCCTTATCATATTTAAAACTTTATAGGTTTACAACTAAAAGGTAAGAACATTATTAATTTTTTATAAATGTGCCTTGAGAGTATTCTCTAAATGCTATTTTTAATTCTTCTTCAGTGTTCATGACAATTGGACCTCTCCATACCACGGGCTCTCCGATCGGTTTACCAGATATTAAAAGGAATCTAACGGGCATCTCTTTAGATCTCACGACTACTTCTTCTCCATCTCGATAAATCACTAAATTTTCAACATTTACTAAAGTATCTTTACTTGAATCAAAAATAGCCTCTCCCTCAATGACATATGCAAAAACATTATGAGTATTATTTATTGAGTGTTTAAATTCCGAATTTGTGTCCATAGAGATATCTAAATATTCTGGATTGGTTATTATGTCTTGTACAGGTCCTTTAACACCATTAATTTGCCCACATATTATTTTTACTCTCACATTATCATTTACGATAACTTCTGGAATCTGTTCTTTTGTAATATCACGATAGCGTGGGGTCATCATTTTATGGGACGCTGGAAGATTTGCCCACAATTGAAAACCAGCTAAGACAGGGTCATTTACATTTTTCTTCGGCATTTCTTGATGTATTATCCCGCTCCCCGCCGTCATCCACTGAACATCACCAGCTCCAATAACTCCGCTATTATCCATGCTATCCCCATGTTCTACTTGCCCATGGAGCATATAAGTGATCGTTTCTATTCCTCGATGAGGGTGCCATGGAAATCCTGCTAAATAATCGTTAGGATCATCTGAATGGAAATCATCTAATAGCAAAAACGGATCTAATGTAGTATCAGCATATCCAAACGCTCGTTTTAACCTAACCCCCGCTCCTTCTATTATTGATCTACTTTTTTTAGTTACTCTTACTTCTCGAATTTTTGACATTACATATCTCTTTTATTTCGTCTTTTCTCGTTATGCTAAGTTAAAATATCTGAACTCAAGTAATAAAAAGTTTTTATTATAAATCATAATCTATTTCCGTTTATATTGAATTTATAAATTTGAAAATGTTTAGTTAGTAATTTTTTGATCATAGAAATTGTTTTATTTATAATAATTAAAGTTAGAGTGCTTCATGTGTCTATTTAAGATCAATTCCTACAACTAATAATATTAAACATAAGATAATCAATCTGAATCTTTTTATAAACACCAAGTCGTTAAATTGTATAACTAACCATTTAAATAAATTTTTATTTATTTAAAATGAAAGGTGCTAAAATTTTATGTATCACTTAGACGGAACAGATATATTAAACGAACTATATTACCGTAAGACTTTTAGTGTATGTCCAGAATGCTTGAAACGACTTCCAGCTGTAGTTGAGGAAGATGACGGAAAAATCTACATGAGAAAAACGTGTGAAGAACATGGCGATTTTGAAGATGTCATCAGTTCCAGCGCCAAATATTATAAATGGACACACTATCAAAAAAAGGATAAAAATGGAAATGTTGTGTGGCAATTTGAAAAGAATGGAGAAGCTAATCCTCCTGATTGCGCCACTGACGATCGAGGATGTCCTTATAACTGTGGTTTATGTAATGAACATCTATCCACGTGCTCACTTGCCTTAATCGATTTGACTAATAGATGTAATTTTTCATGCAATTTTTGCTATGCTAATGTAGAGCAATCAGGATACTGGATCGAACCATCCTTAGAAGAAATTGACAGGATAATGGCCCATTTCAGAAGCAAACCGATCCCCGCGCCCGCTATCATGTTCACAGGGGGAGAACCGACAGTACGGAAAGATTTTCCCGAGATTTGCAAAATGGCAAAGGATCATGGATTTCAAGAAGTCATCGTTGCTACTAATGGCTACGGATTTCAAAGGAAAACTGGAGGCGCAGAATGGACAAAAAAGTGCAGAGATATGGGATTAGACACGCTTTATTTCCAGTTCGACGGAATTAATGATGCCACCTACGAAAAAACGCGTGGTATCAAAGGACTCATGAAATATAAAATGAGAGTAATAGATAATTGTCGAAAAGCTGGCTTTGATTCGATCGTACTTGTAGCAACACTTGCCAAGGGCGTGACCGATCTTGAAATCGGAAATATCATCCAATTTGCCATTAATAACATAGATATTGTACGGGGGATTACCTTTCAGCCCGTTTCGCTGTGTGGGCGCATCTCAGCAGAGGAAATGCAAGAATTAAGAATTACAAATGCAGATGTCATAAAAGAAATTGAGAAGCAAACTGGTGGAAAGCTCAGTATGGAAAATTCCTGGTACCCCCTTTCCACCATCACGGAGTTTGGACGTTTAATTGCTTACTTAGCAGATGTTGAGCCTGCAGAATTTACTTGCCATCCGGACTGTGGATTTGCTACTTATTTGGCGGTGGATCCAGATACCGGTGAGATGGTACCACTAATGGAATATTTTGATCCATTGGATGTAATAGATTTCGCAAATAGATTCTGGGAAAAAGTAAAGCATAAAGAGAAACAATCGATTCAATTTTTTGAAAATATACTTGGAGATTTTGGCAAGACACTTGATGAGGGCTTGAATTTCCTTGATAAAACCCAACTTCGAGCACGATTTCTTTTAGGTGTACTCCAATACATGAAGAAACCTGGGAAACTAATGGACATGTTTAGTAGATTATTGATGAATGGTGACTGGGAGAGTGTAAGTTCATTCAGCTATGGAACACTTTTAATCTCTAGCATGCACTTCCAAGATGCTTATAACATGGATATCGAAAGAACAAAGCGCTGTATTGTGCACTTTGGTGTAGCAATCGACGGGAAGGTTAAAGAGATCCCGTTTTGCACAATGAACACGCTGCATAGATCAGATATCGAGAAGCAAGTAGCCAAAACGATAACGCAAAAAGTACGGGACGAATTTGATACAACAGTGGGTCAAGCACGCCAAGACATTGAAATTGAAGTCATGCCGAATGGTGGAACTAAAGTAGAGGGGGAAGATACTGATGTCTGATGAAGTCATAGTAAACAAGGACGGTCTTAAAGTGCGAAAATTGGCAGAGTTAAATACCTCGACCGCGAAAGACTTCGAGGAGGCCATGCTCAAGCGAGTGGAATATTTCAAGGAACAGAACGAAAAGAAGAGTGGATTTAACAGCACGCTTCAAAATACATTCTTTAAGGCTTTTTCTTCGGTTTTGGATTTAAAGATCGGTTTGGATAAGGCGCTTGGAGAGGATAATCTTAAACAAATCCATAAAGCGATTGATAACATCTTGTTATTTGGATTATAAAAAATAGTTTTTTTAGCTTTTTCTTTTTTCTTTATTTTAATATATAAGCGTAATATTTTTATCTTTTAAGCAAGTACATTTCATAGGTGTTTGTTAGATGTCGATCACGGTAAAGTTATATGGTAAGTTAAGAGAACGGGTAAAAGAAACAAGTATAAAGGAAGGGCTTCCTGCGACTTTAAATATCGAAGTTGAAGGTTTAAGATCAATATTCGATATTCTTAACACGTTAGAAATCGATGAAAAAGAGATAAGTCATATTTTTGTGAATGGTGTTTATATGGGTTCAGGAACGCAAATCAAGGATGGTGATAGAATTGGCATATTCCCTACTAATATGGCGCTCATATTTGCTGAGATCCCAGATCTCAATTCAATTCATATCAAAGTTAAAATTCTTGCAGACTTTAAAGTACATGGAAGACCAGAATTACATCTAAAAGTTCCCGATGGAAGTACCTTAAATTCTATTATTAAAAAGCTAAATCTTCCTAGTCAGGTACCCCCTCATAAATTCCATGTGAATGGAAAGCGATCAGATGATTACAATTCTGTAATTAATGCAAATGATACGATCGAGATTCTTCCAGCATGATCTGGGAAATGCTTGAATGATACTTCTTTTGTTGAATGAATTATTTTTCATCTAAAAATAAATAATCATTTATTAATAAGTTTATTTTAGATTAAAATGTAAAAGTTTTTTGAAAACATCACCAAATGAAGTGTTGAAAATGAGTAAATTATCTGAAATTATGAAATCCCGTGTTGAGAAATTGATGGATGGGGAACG
>DAOUVJ010000198.1 GCA_030667705.1 Promethearchaeota archaeon
TCGAGGTTATGAATTTTTCTCTTTTTTTTATTATTAAATTATATAGCCAATAAAAATTGGTCTCATGTTTATTACCTTTCATTATTAATATTATTTTAATATCATTTTCAATTATTGGACTATTCAACTCATAAGTAGTAACTTTTATTCTAAGAAGTATATAATAAAAATGATGTGATGATGGCTGAAATATAAAAGAAATCAATACTCTGAAGGCTTTTCTATCTGTTCTTTAATTTTTGCAGGTATATTTTTCTATTGGAGTTTTAATATACTAACCAAATATCTATTCAATTGGTGGGGATATTTGTGGCTAGGGATAGGTATTGCCATTGTTGTTGGTCAAATTAAAGCCTTAGTCAATCGTAGCAAGCTTCGAAATGTCGTGTCTCATGAATTCACGGTAAATCCAAACGTTTCGGTTGAGGAAATAAGTGCAAACACGGGAATTTCAGTAAAAGATATAAGAGCTATTATACTAGACTTAAAAGCAGATGGCCGATTGAGAGGTAATTTCTCAACTTCTACTGGGGAAGGTAAATCAATGGAAGTTATTCAACCTAAACCAATTCAAGTATCAGAAAAACCAGTTGAAGAGAAAAATCTATTTTGTCCGAACTGTGGTACACCAGTTTCGCGAGACTCAGCAATGTTTTGTGCTTATTGCGGTTCTAAATTATAATTTTTTATTTTTTATTTATTTTTAAACTTTGAATTGTAAGATTAGCATATCTTTAAAGATCTAAGATCTAAGATCTAAGGTTTGATATGAAAAAATAGTAAAATAATTTTTAATTTTATATTTTTTTATGGTGGATATCTTAATTCATATATGCTTTTACCTCCATTTAATGGTCCTTTGATATATGGTTCGATGTCTTTGGGATCGCGTTGAGTTATTTCTTCAATCGGAGGTAATTTACCGGGAGGAAATGTATTTAAAATATCAGTTACTAATTTTTCCAAGTAATCTAGGAATGCTTCCATTCCAGGTTTTCCTTTTTCAAAGGTTGCTTTACTTGGACAGCCTACATGACCCTCAGGATATGCGGTTACTTCGATAGGTCCAAAACCTACTTGTCCATACCATCGTATTGGTTTTTGATAGATATTTCCTGCTTTATCGACATGTCCTTCAGGCATCCATCCTATAACTTCGTTATCTTCACTTGCATCTATTTTTTTTATCATTTCAGGAAACAAGGTCATTGAAAAGGAAGTCTCTGCTTCATCAGCATGGATAAAAGGAGTTTCAAATGGACCGCCATGTTCTTGATCCTTACAGTGTTCTGGAATGGCATGATACCAATTAACATTACAGATAACCGCTGGTAATTGATAATTCTTTGCCCATTCATGGATGGCACTTGGGATGACGTATTCTTGACCGTGCCCGTTTAATAATATCATCTTACGAAATCCCATGTTCCAGCATCCTGCCATGATGGCTCTTAATAATCCCTTGAAAATATCTTCAGGTACGATGATCGTCCCAGGCATTCCTACATGATGGTATGGGTGACTTCCATACCAAGTTGGTTGAGCCACAGTACATCCCGTTTTCTCCGCAACGAGTTCTGCCATTCTAGTTACTAAAAAAGTGTCTTCTCCGATGCAAGCTGCAGGTCCATGATTTTCTGTAGATCCAACGGGTATGATAATGACATCATTTTTGCTAACTCTTTCTTTTATTTCATTGATTGACATGTTTTGAAGGTATATTCCATCTGGTAAATCCATATGACCTCCAGAGGGAGGTAAATTCCATTTTGTCATTTGATCACTCACAATACAATTTTAGTTTTAGTTTTAAATTTATATAATTAGTAAAACTATCTCCTATCTGTTAAATTTTTTTAATTAATCTACTTAACTAGCAGATAATAGGTACTAGAAATGTTACTCAGCATTGTATCCGGTTTAAATGAATCAAAAAGCAAAAAAGATGAAGTTATCAAAAAGTTTTCATCATTGTGCCATTTTTTGAAACCTCTAAATTATGATGGAATTGAATTGAACTTGCTTGAACCCGAAAAGATTGATGTAGATGAAATCATAGAAATAATGGATTCTTATGAAATGGAAATCCCTGCATTAGGGACAGGTCTAACATTTATCCGATTCGGTTTTTCTTTTGGGGATTTAGAAGAGTCGAATAGAAAAAAAGCAATTGAAAGAATCGGGAGATATATCGAATTTGGACAAAAAACTCAATCAAAAGTCATCATTGGTTTGATTCGTGGGCGGTATAAACATGATAGTAATCCCATAAAGGAGAAATTAAACATTATATCGTCCTTGAAAGAATGTTGCAGGACGGCAGAAAATTATGGAGTTGAATTAGTATTTGAACCAATTAATCGATTCGAAATTGATTCCTATAATACCATTTCTCAATCAAAGGAATTATTAGAAGAAATTGGCTCAGATAATTTAAAATTATTAATCGATTCTTTTCATACAAATTTAGAAGAAGATCTTCTATACGTGTGGGATGAGTTAAAATCAATTTCCCATGATATAGGACATGTTCATCTTTCAGATACCACGAGAAGAGACCCAGGATCAGGACATTTTGATTTCAAAACTTTCTTATCGGTTCTTAAAGAAACGGGTTATGATCAACATGTTTCACTTGAAACGATCATGAAACCATCTTTTGAAGACGTTGCGAAAAATTCGGCTCAATACTTGAGATTAATTTTATAAAAGGGTAATACCAATGTCCAGATTTTGTAAATAGCTCTATTAAAGGTGTGGATTTAATATTCCATCTGCTGAAGTATCACCGTAGATTTCTCTCCCTAATTTTCTCAATCCCTCCATTCCTATGGGTTCTTCCTTGAGTCTATCAGATTCCCAAATTTTTAAACTGTGGAATTCATTTCTAATATCGTAAAGATATTTTTGTTGAATAGTTGATACCTTCCCGCAGAAATCGCACTTTTTTGCATGTTTCATTGGAATCAACAAGTTTATGTGAGCACCCTCAAGTGTAATGTACTTTCGAGTCAAATCTCGAGCTCTCTTAATTTCTTCGAAACTAGGTTTCTCAGCTATTGAGACTAATCGTAATGACCCAACAGTATGTATGAGATCAGTTATTCTTTCTCCACGCTTTTCAAGTTCCACCATCATGTTGATTATTTCTTTACCTAATTCTTTTCTCTTTTCATAATCATCAAATGGTTTAAGAATTTTATGAAACATTTTAGAAAAATTTCTCATCGCATCTTTTATAGAATTATAGAAATTCAATGAATATTTTAACATGACTTTAGCTTGATCTTCAGGAATTTCAAAAAGAGCAACCATGTTACCAGTTGGGGGAAAATCTGCAATGATTAAATCAAATTGTCCTTCTGGAGAGTCAAGATTTTCAGCATTCAATATTTGTTGAAAGAACATGGCATTTTTTAAAGCGAGTGGTATTGAGTCGCTAGTAAACGTTTCATCAATATGCTTTTCGATTTGTGGGAGTTTTCCTATAATAGGCATTTCTTTCATTAACTGTTTCATCTTATCGATCAAATTTTTTGTATAGCGTTCGGCATATTCATTAGGATCGGGCTCAATCCCCCATAAATTTGTTTTTAATGGCGTGATTTTATTTCCGATCTCGCAAGCAAAAAGATCCGAAAGATTATGAGCAATATCAAAAGATAAAATCAAAATTCTTTTGTTTGGTAAAAGATCTGATAATGCAACAGCAGTAGCAGCGCTGATAGAACTTTTCCCAACCCCTCCTTTACCCCCAAATACCAAAATTTTCTCTATCATTATAAAAATTAAAAGTTAATAATTATAAACTAAAATCATATTAAGTCTAAAAAAAAATTTCTTATTTATTATCTTATTTATTGGAAATTTCTTTTTTTGGGAAGAATATTATTTTTACGGACTTTTCTGAATCATCATCTTTACATTCCTTGAAATAGAAATAGAATCGCCCAATATCTGTGGATAGACGATATTTATCTATTACATTAACTGTTTTTTGAAGGCGCTTTATTAGGATATTATTCCAATAAATACTCATTAAAATATTATTAGAAAAATCATTGAAAAAAGATTATTTTACATGGGTATTATCTATTATTTCGAGATATCTAATTTAAAAAAAAATAAATTCTATGAATTCCTATAATTATTATCATCATTGTAAATTTGATGAGTTTTCATATGAATAAATGAATAAAATTAACAAATATTTAATCGAATCAAAATTATTCAATCAATTAATTTAACAAAATTAGATAAAATGTAATAATAATCGAAAAGAAGTGATTAAAATAACAAATCAAGTTGATTTTACAACTAAATATATTATAGAAGCAAATTTCAAGATAATGGGCGTGGTTGAGAAGTCTGATATTGTCGGTGCGATATTCGGCCAAAGATAAAAGCGTTAAGCCATTTCGGCATGATCGGCTAAACCGAAGGTCTTCTTTTAGATCTTGACTTACGAGATCTTCAAAAGTCAGGAAGAATAGGGCGAATTGAGGTTGATAATGAATCCAAGGAGGGAGTTTCCGAAGGAGTTATCAAGATCCCTAGTAGCCTTACACGAAAAGAAACCGCACTATTAGCAGCGACAGTAGAATCTGTATCGAGAGTTGGTCCTTGTGAAGCAGAAATCATTCTAGTTGAAATTCGAGATGTACGAGAAACAAAACGAAAGAAAATAATCGAAAGAGCAGCAGAACTTCTAAAAAAATGGGATCAAAATTCATTAGAACCAAGTGAAATAGAAGAGAAAATAGATGCTGATATTAAATTAGGTGAAATTATCTCTTGGGGTCCAGAAAAGCTTCCGGCAGGTCCAAATGTTGAATCTAATCGGGAATTAATAATTGTGGAAGGTAGAGCAGATGTTCTAAATCTTCTAAGGATTGATGTGAAAAATACTGTATCCGTCCAAGGAACTAAAATACCGAAATCAATTATTGATCTTGCAAAGACCAAAAACTCCATAATTGCGTTTTTGGATGGAGATAGAGGCGGCACAATAATACTCAATGAATTAAAACAACTAATAAAGATAGATTACGTTGCCCGTGCTCCCGAAGGTTATGAAGTAGAAGAATTAACCAGAAAACAAATGATTAAATCTTTACAAAATAAAAAATCCACAAGTTTTATGGAAGAAAAATCTTCTGAAAAAGAATATAAAGGACGAGATGCGAACCTTAAGAAATTTTTAAAAGGCACCAAATTAAAACATCACGATGAAATAATAGAGGAGATTAAAAAGGTACCCTCAGGGCAAGGTCTTGGCTATTCTAAGAGCATGGATAAATTATTCGAAATTCCTGTAGGAGAACTCTTCGATAAAATTAAAGAATATAAAAACACTCAAATTTTAATTTTAGATGGCATCTTAACTAAGAGATTGCTTTCTTCTGCTTTATCAATGAAACTTAAATTAATAGCATGTAAAAACAAGGAAGAAGAACTCACAATCCCTTATCAAATTGTTGTGTTCTATTTCTAATATCAGATATTTATTTTTATTTTTATTTTTTATTTTTTTTAAAATCAAGATCGATAGGAA
>DAOUVJ010000091.1 GCA_030667705.1 Promethearchaeota archaeon
CTCCCCCAGTAAAATTTTATTAATCTTCCTTGATTTGTGTCAATATCTAAAAACTAAAAAACTAATGATGTGAATAATATGGTCTTAGAAACTGATATAACTAAAATGCTTGGGATCAAGGTTCCAATTGTCTCAGCACCAATGGGTCCATTCTATACAACCAAATTAACTATCGCTGTGTCTGAAGCGGGAGGATTAGGCGTACTGAGCCATTCTGCTTTAATAAGTGATTACATGAGCGGAAAAAATCCCGTTCAAATTTTGAAAGATAACATGTTAGAGGTTGTTGAACATACGGATAAGCCTTTTGGATTTAACATAAGAACTTCTAGAAGAGAAGTTGAAGCACCAATTTTGGTAAAAGAGATTCCTAAATTCATAATGTCAAATCCAAAATTAAAAGAACAGTGTGTTTATGCCATCACCAGCGCAGGGTCATCAAAAACATTACCACAATCTAAATCTTATCAGAAGTTAAAAGAAAGTGGATCACAAATAAAGCATTTCCACGTTGCTCCTGCTTTATGGCTCGCAGATAAGTGTGTAGCCTCTGGTGTCGATGGTGTCGTCGTTACAGGAACAGAGGGAGGGGGACACCAATCCTACGAACAAGTCAGCACGTTAGTCTTACTTCAACAAGTCATGAAAAAGCATCCAGATCTTCCGGTAATTGCTTGTGGTGGTTTTGCTACTGGCGAAGGTCTTGCTGCTGCGTTGTCGTTAGGTGCAGGGGCTGTAGCTATGGGTTCACGATTTATAGCTTCAGAAGAAAGCGAATTTTCCAAGGAATATAAAACAATTCCAACTAATGCTAAAGCTCAAGATACTATCTTAGCAACTGGAGCACTTGGACCTATTCGGTTATGGAAAAACGAATATTCGCTACATCACGGTCTTGTATCAGATAAAGAAGCAAAAATGGCTGAAGAAGCGGGAATGACTCAAGAAGACATAATTAAGGAAGGAAAAGCATACGAAGCAGCTTACACGGGCGACATTAACACTGGTGCTGTTTTACTAGGCCAGAGTATTGGTTTGATCAAAGATATGAAGAAAGTCAAAGATATCATTACAGAAATTGTTCAAGATGCAGAAAAGCGATTGAAAAAAGCCGCAAGTTACATAAAATAAAATTGATTCATATTTTTTTTTTATTCATGAAATAAGTTGTTTTTAACAACATTGATTATTTGTATCAAAATTATTATTAGAAATATTTATTAAATTTTCAATTTATATAAACAAAATCTGTAAAATAAGAAAAATTGATGATTTATGACCCTAGCGAGTACCATCCCGGATAAAATTCCAAGAAGACTTTTACGCGAGTTGAAAAAAGAAAAGTATGATAATATTCTTCTTTTTGCTTTAGGAGTTTATGGATCACATAAAATGAAAGAGTTAGTAAACGATCCTGATATTTCTCTTGAAAATCGATTAGACAAGGATCTATTTCAGAAATGGGCAAGTGAATTAAAAAACAGTAATCTAATTAAAGAATATAATTTCGACAATGAAATCTATTATAAAATAACTAAAGAAGGCGAAGACGAGTTTATGAAGCGTATTGAGAATACTGTTTATCTAAGACTGCTCAGAGATCGTCTTATAGCAAATTTTGATGCGTTACTTGGAGGTTCGATAATAAACAAGAAGATCGTTTCTAGATCCGCCTCTGGATACACTCTGAGTTATAAGGATTTTGTTTTGGGTCTATTTTCAATTAGTTGGCGTTTAACCGAGATGTTTAACGAAGGAAACAAGGCGAACGATTTAAATCCTGACAAAAAAATGTCTTTTGGGAATATCTTAGATTATAACGCAAAACATTACGGCAATAGACCTGCTCTTCTATATGAAGACATTAAGTATACTTACAAGGAGTTAAATGAGTTGATGAATCGGTATGCCAATTTTTTTCTTTCTATCGGTTTAAAAAAGGGAGATGTGATAAATGTTTTATTAGAAAATCGACCAGAATTGATGATTATTATCGGGGCAATGTCAAAAATTGGGACAATCGCATCATTAATTAATACAAGACAGAGATCCGCATCTCTTATTCATAGCCTTAAAGTTAATAGTGTTAAAGCTTACATAATTGGTGAAGAACTCTATCCAATTTTTCGGAATGTCATGACGGATCTAGAACTAACAAGAGCAGATAGACTCTATTTTTTAGCAGATAAAAGTGAGATGGAAATACCTGAAGGGTTCATAAATTTAAAAGAGGAAGTTAAAGATCAAGCAACAAGTACGCCATCCGCTATAAAAGAAATTAAAGGAATGGATCCTTACGCCTACATTTTTACGTCTGGAACAACGGGGCTCCCCAAAGCAGCACCTATGAGACACGTTCATATGATAGGTTCTATCTATGCTTGGGGGGGGATGGCGCTGAACATGCAACCAGAAGATATTATTTACATCACTCTTCCATTATTTCACAGCAATGCAATGCATATAGGATTGGCCAGTGCTTTGTTTAATGGTTCAGCAGTAGCGTTGGCACGAAAATTCAGTGCAACTAATTTTTGGAATGATGTAAGGAAACATAAAGCTACTTGTTTTAATTACATTGGTGAATTATGTCGGTATCTATTAAATCAAGCCCCCAGTATAGAAGATCGAAACCATAACGTTTATAAAATTTGTGGGAATGGACTTCGTCCTGAGATTTGGAAAGAATTTAAGGAGAGATTTGGTATTCGAGGAGTTTACGAACATTATGGAGCAACAGAGATCAGGGGAATGTTTTGTAATTATTTTAATATAGATTGTACTATAGGAATTAATTTTGCCACTTACGCTCTTGTTAAGTATGATATTGATGTTAATGAACCTTATCGAGATGAAAATGGTTTCTTTCAAAAGGTTGAGGAAGGTGAAGCTGGATTGTTACTCATGAAAATCTTTGATCAAACTACTTTTGCTGGATACACAGACAAAAATGCAACCTTGAAAAAGATTTTTAAAAATCCCTTTGGTAATGGAGAGTCTTGGTTAAATACTGGTGATATGATCCGAAATATAGGGTATTATCACTCTCAATTTGTTGATCGCTTAGGGGATACATTCCGTTGGAAAGGAGAGAATGTATCTACCTCAGAAGTTGAAGATATCCTTTCTTCATTTAAACAAATCGAACACTCATCTGTTTACGGTGTAGAAATTCCGGGAACTAATGGGCGTGCAGGTATGGCTTCGATTATCACTACAAGAGACTGTGAAAATTTTGACTTTGAAGGTTTTTTATCAGTTTTAACGACGAATTTACCTTCGTATGCGATTCCTAAATTTATCCGCTTCATTTGTGAATTATCGACAACAAGCACATTCAAAATAAAGAAGTCTAAAATGAAAGAGGAAGGATTTGATATTAAGAAGATAGCTGATCCTATTTATGTCATTTTACCTGATCGTAAAGAGTATACACTTCTTGCAGAAGAAATTTATAAAAATATTGAGTTATGTAAGTATCGATTTTAAAAGTCAGAATATGAAAATAGTAAAATAATTAAAAAAAAAATTAAAAAAATTCGCTTAAATTATATTCTAAGCATCTAAATTCTCAATTATTGTAGCAACGCCTTGTCCGCCACCACAACATGCATTTGCAACGCCGTACTTAGCCTTTTTATCTTTTAGGATGCGCGCTAGAGTTCCTGTTAACCGTACCATTGTTGATCCTAATGGATGTCCAATAGCAGTAGACCCTCCCATGATGTTAACTTTATCTTCGGAAAGATTAAATTTATCCTTGCAATTTAATGCAACAATGCAGAAAGCCTCATTTATCTCCCAGTAATCGATATCATCAGCAGACAATCCCGCATATTTTAACGCTTTTTGAGTTGCTGGAACTGGACCTCGACCCATCACTGTAGGGTCCACGCCTGCCCAACCAATTGATGCAATTCTTGCCATTGGTTCGATTCCTCTTTTCTTAGCCTCTTCAGCTTCCATGAGAACTGCTGCTGTTGCTCCCGCATTTAAGGGTGACGAATTTCCAGCAGTAATTACTCCTTCTTCTGTGCCTTCTCTTTTTATATATCCTTCTTTTCCCCCATTTTTCTCTAAGTAAAAAGGTTGGGATAAACGACGTAATTTTGATACTGCTTCTAACGTAGATTTTCTCGCGTTCATGTCTCTATCGATCATCATTTTCTCTTCAATATTACCAGGAGCGTGACCTTCAATAGGAATAATTTCCCCTTTAAACCATCCTTCTTCGTGATTCTTGACCGCTAAATTATGACTTCTTACGCCAAACTTATCTAAATCTTCTTTAGTAAACGTAGGTACTTCTTGTTCATATAATTTCTGAGCTGTTTGGAGCATGTTGAATAAAGTTTGCAAATCTAAATCAGGTCTATAAAATTGACTCTTCTTATTTGCTGTTGATAAATTTGGTTCCGTTCCTTTACCTCGAACGCGAGTCATGTGTTCAAACCCAGCAGCTAACGTGCTCGTACTATGTCCCGTCATAATCTCCATAATTCCAACATGCATTCCAGACCCAGCTGAACCACATTGCCTGTCTATGAAGAACGATGGAACTTCGTAGGGAAATCCCGCTAAAAATAGCGGACTTCGTCCACCATAAGTCCAATTCTCTAATACGCCCGATGCAACTCCGATTGATACTTCATCAATATCTTTTTTTTCAATCCCTTTATCTGCCAATCTCCCATCAAAAAATTTTACCAGCAACTCAGCAAGTAACGCATCTCCCCTGATCTCGCCAAAAACATCTCTCTCGGGTTGAGTAGGTCTTGATCGCGAAAATGCAGTACGTGCATAATCGATTAAGTATACTTCCTTCAATATTTATTCACCATATAATTTAGGATAATAAATGACAACTGTATATTAAAATTTTCGACACTTTGAAATAGTTATTTTTGATTGATCCTATAGAGAGAGTATTATTCACCATATTTTTAAGATTATAAATGTCAACTGTATATATCTGAAATGAAATCCCATCTTTGGGAAATTTAAGTATCGATTTTCAAACCCAGTGTAAATTTCTTCATTAGTTTTGTACTGGGGCTTACGGAAGAAAAAAAAGTTAAATAAAATTAAAATTTTTAAAGATTGTTTTATTGAAATTGTTAGGAATGAAAACATGAATAAGGTCTAAAATATGGGAAACATTGATGAAGTAAAGATTATAAGAACTGCGTGCCCACAACATTGTGGAATTGATTGTTGTGGAATTTTAGCACATGTAAAGAATAACAAGGTGATTAAATTGGAACCTGCTGATTTTCCTTACGAAAGAGATCGTAGGATTTGCCTTCGAGGGCTTTCTAGCTTAGATATAACTTATCATCCAGAACGATTAAAATTCCCCATGAAACGTACTGGAGAGAGAGGAGAAGGTAAATTTAAGAGAATTTCTTGGGATGAAGCTCATGATATCATCGTTTCAAATTTCACAAAAATATCCGAAAAATATGGTTGGAAATCAATTGGGTGGGTACTTGGGGGTCCTGGAGCAGGCACCACAAAATTTGGTGCGTATTTAAGGCTTGCTAGTTTAACACAGAGCACTAGAGTGAGTGCATGGGGATATGGTGATGCTGGTCTGCCATGTGGAAGCAGAGTCATTTTAGGACATCACTTCCCATATCTTCATCTCCATGGTACATTTTGGCAAAGAAAATGGCCTGATTTACTGATAGCTTGGGGTACAAATCCTGCCGAGTCAATGCCTCTTCATAACATGAGAAAAATCATGGATGCAAAGGAAGAGGGGACTCAATTTTTAGTCGTTGATCCCCGTTTTACAATCACTGCTTCAAAGGCTGATGAATATATAGGTCTAAAACCGGGAACAGATAGTGCACTTACATTAGGAATAATGAATGTTATCTTTAAAAATAATTTACACGATAAAAAGTTCATTGCTGAGCACACGAATGGACCATATTTGGTTAGGATTGATACAGGTAAATTCCTCCGTGAAAAAGATATTGAAGATAAGAAATCTGATGCGTACTTGTTCTGGCATGAACAATCGAAATCACAAAAGAAAGTCCGAAGGAAGAACGTGATGGAAGCGAGTCTTACAGGTACTTTTGAAGTAAATGGCATTAAATGCAAACCAGTACTTCAGTTATTAATGGATCTAGCAGCTGAATACACTCCGGAAAAAACCGCTGAAATTACAGGAATTAGTTCGGATCTAGTTGTTAAATTGGCTAAAAGGATTGGTACTGCTAATGATGTAATATTTTTAACTCACATGGGATTCACGAGAACATACCATGGAGACATCTCATTGAGAGGAGTAATATCAGTTGCTGCCATAACTGGAAACGTGACTACTGCGGTGACTGGAGGATACATACCTGCTACATTAAACTGGAAACCTTTCCTCAAGGCAATTCCCGATAAACCCAGCTACCATAGACTTGGAATACTAAATCTTTATGATGCCGTTATAAAAGGCGAACCTTACCCTATTAAGGCAGTATGGTTTTCATTCATTAATTTTTTAAATCAATGTGCTAACTCTAAAAAGATCATTGAAGAATTTTTTCCAAGTTTAGATTTCATCGTTCAAACAGAATTGTTCATGACCCCAAGTGCTAAGTATGCTGACTTAATATTGCCTGTATGTAGTTTTTTAGAATTTTCTGATTTCATGTTCATGCCCTATCCATACTTACAACTTCAACAAAAGGTAATTGAACCTCTTTATGAATCCAAATCTGATGTAACCATAGCTTCAGAGTTAGCAGAAAGACTCGGGTTTGGAGATTATTTTAAAGGAGGAGAAGAAGGAATGATCGATATAATACTGGATAATCCATCCTTAGCCGGTGTAACACGAGAAAAATTAAAAGATAAAGCAATGAGACTACGGAAATTACCAGATGGAGGTTCTTTTCCATTAAATTTCGGAACACCATCAGGAAAAATAGAACTTTATGCTGAACAATTGGTTGAAGATGGAGAAGCGCTACCGGTTTATTTATCACCTATAGAAGCTCCAGAAACTATTGAAAAAGGAAAATATCCATTAGCTTTCATTCAAGGACATAGCCGCTTTCGCACGCATTCCACGTTTGCCAATGTAGATTCGCTATTAGAATTAAATCCTGAACCATTGGTTGAAATAAATCCGATCGATGCCGAAAAAAGGAAAATAATAGATAATGATTACGTCACTGTATTTAATGATAGAGCAAAAACCACACTAAAAGCAAGAGTCACTGAAAGTGTAGGTCCTGGCGTTATCAATATCACTGAAGGTTGGTGGATAAATCAATTCAAAGAAGGAAGTGTAAATCATTTAACTCATGATATCATTAATCCAGTACAAGAAAAAGTCTATGAGCCGAACATGCATTTTAATGATGTGGCAGTTGAAATAGTAAAGTATAAGGAGGTCTAAAAATGATGAAGCGATTAGGTATTGTTATCGATCAAGAAAGATGTATAGGTTGTGAAGCTTGTAGCGTAGCGTGTCGTATTGAAAATGAAACTCCCAATTTTTGGATAAATGTAGAGACGCAAGGAGGAACACAAAAAGACACGCCTAAGGGAACTTTTCCAGACTTATCGATCTCTTTTCTACCAAAATTATGCAATCATTGTGATAACCCTCCCTGTGTTGAGGCTTGTACTGAAGAAGCACTTACAAAATTAGATAATGGAATTGTCTTTTTAAATCAAGGGGAATGCACGGGATGTCAAGCTTGCTTAACCGCGTGCCCCTATGAGATAATTGTTTTTAATGATAAAAGTAACCTTGCCGAGAAATGTAACTTATGTTCACATAGAATTGATGAAGGACTTGAGCCGTTTTGCGTGATTTGCTGTGAAGGTCAAGCAATCCATTTTGGGGATTTAAACGATCCAAATAGTAAAGTAGCACACATGATATCTGAGAGGAAAACTTTTCAATTAAAACCGGAAGTAAGTCCTTCCGTTTATTATTGCCCACCTAAACCAAAAAGGAGATTATAGAATAAATACAATAAAGATCTAGTCCGTCAGAATGCTACTTCCTCGGCGTAATCATACGTAAAATTTAATAATCGTTTGAAATTTTAGCTTTAAACAAGAAAAAATAAAACTTTACTGATAATTATAATATCAAAAAAGGGGATTGCATGAAAGAATTAAAAAACAAAAATTGTTTTATTACTGGTGCAGCAAGTGGTATTGGCCGCTCATTTGCATTTTCGCTTGCAAAACAAGGCATGAATTTATTTATTGTGGATATTAACAAAGAAGGATTAGAACAAGTCAAAAAGGATATCGAGAAAACAGGAACAATTATTCATTCAATGAAGTGTGATGTGTCTAAACTTAATGATATTGAAAATGCCGCAAAATCTTTTTACTCTAAATTAGGAGATGTAGATCTTTTAATAAATAATGCGGGTATTGGTAGAAGTGTTAACATAGCTAATATGAACTTAAAAAATTGGAAAAAAGTTTTTGAGGTTAATTTATGGAGTGTGATCTATTCACTAAAAGTTTTTTTACCACACATGCTAGAAAGAAAATCAGGACATATAGTCAATGTTGCTTCAGGAGCTGGGCTATTTGGTTCGTCTGAGCCTCTATCATATATCACATCTAAATTTGCTGTGGTAGGTCTCTCAGAAGGTATCTTTTCTCTTCTTAAACCTTACGGGATAAATGTTTCAGTGATAACTCCAGCACTTATTCGAACTAATATTTTTCACTCAGGTTTAAAAAGCGACGGTTATAATCCCAGGATGCTTAAAGATTACGGAAAGGAAAAACTTGATGAGGTTTATGGTTCAATATTGGATAACCTAATGAGCGTAGCCATGTCCTCTGATGTTGCGGTAAGAAAATATATTAGACAGATCAAAAAGGATCAATTATATATTTTCGATAGTCAAGGAACAAAAGATATCATATCTCTCAAAGGAAGTAATATGAAAGAATATGAGGAATTTTTGCTTAATTATCAAGATATGCATGATGAAGGCACCAAAAAGCATTTTCAAAAATATGGAATAAATATTGAAGATTATAGGTAAATTAAATTCTTAGATTTTTAAAATAGGATATTAGTGATTACAAAATTGGCTAGAAAGAAAACTAAAATTATAGAAACTAAAGTTGGGAAAATTCAAGGTTATATCGATAAAGATATATCAATTTTTAAAGGAATTCCTTATACAGAACCACCAATAGGAGAATTACGATTAAACACTCCCGTTTTGAAAACTTATTGGGATGGTGTCTTAGAAGCGATAAAATTTGGTCCAGTTGCCCCACAACCACCTCCATTTACTAGTTATTTTCCACCACCACCACAAAGTGAAGCAGATTGCCTTACTTTAAATATTTGGACACCCAAAATTGACGATAAAAAACGTCCCGTAATGTTTTGGATTCACGGCGGTTCCCATATATATGGTTCAGGTCAAATTTATGGGAACAACCTAGCTCGTCGCGGAGATGTCGTAATGGTTTCAATCAATTATCGTTTAGGGGCTTTAGGTAATTTATATTTTCCTGACCAACCTGCCAATCTTCTTCAATTAGATCAAGTTACTGCACTTAAATGGGTTAATGCTAATATTGAATTTTTTGGGGGAGACCCCGATAATCTTACAGTTTTTGGAGAAAGTGCTGGAGCCACTTCTATATGTACTTTAATGGCAATGCCTCAAGCAAAAGGTCTATTTAAACGAGCAATTATTCAAAGTGCAGCTCCTACTCCGAAAGATTTTAATTTATCTGATAGAAAATTAACTACAGAATGGATGTTAAAAGAGCTTAAGTTAAAACCATGGGATTTAGAAGAATTTCGAAAACTTTCCTCTGAAAAAATCATCAAAGCAATGATCAAAGTCCAAAAAAAAGGGATAGTTAAAAATATTAATATAGACTTCAGACCTTGGGTTGACGGTGAAATTGTACCACAACATCCAATAAAAGCCGTTAATGAAGGATATGCAAAGGAGATCGAGTTAATTATTGGCACTAATCTAAATGAATGGAAATTTTGGCGTGCTTTTGAACCTAACTTTCAAGATATGGATTTGTCTAAATTGACAACTCGTTTACAATATTCTGGAGTAGAAGAAAAGGAAATTCATCAAATTATTGATACATATAAGAAATCATTGGAAGAAAATGATCCTACTTCAACACCTCGAGATATTTTCGACATGTACATGACCGATTCAAGATTTCGAATTCCCTCAATCAAATTTGCAGAAGCTCAAAGTAAGCACCAAAAAGATACTTACATGTATCTTTTTACATGGAAAACTCCATTTGAAGATGGCAAGTATGGTGCATTACATGCGTTAGAAATTGCGTTCGTATTTCATACGTTTGTGGATGATCATTTATGGATCTTCCCAAAAAGAACAGAAGAGACGGTATCATTATCAGAGAAAATGATGGATTATTGGACCTCTTTTGCTAAAACTAGCAATCCAAATCATGACGGTGTTTTTCATTGGCCACGATATAATATTGAGAAAAGAGAAACGCTAATATTCAACACTAACATTGAAGTAATAGAGGATCCTCTTGGTAAAGAGAGAGAAATGTGGAATAAGATGAGACAATGGTCTGAGTTTTAAAATAAAGGTAAAAAAACCAAAATATTTTAAAAATTGCTGATTATTTTTGTTATTATTATTTAATTACTAAGGGATTATTGAAGAAACATGAAGGATTTAAAGGATAAGACATGCTTTTTAACTGGAGCTGCGAGTGGGATTGGGCGATCGTTTGCATTTGCGCTAGCAAAACAGGGTATGAAATTATTTATTACAGATATAGATACCGAAGGTTTAGAGCAAGTTAAAACTGAAATAGAACAAGAATATCCAGAAATAACTGTTTATTCGATGAAGTGTGACGTTTCTAAATTGAGTGATTTTGAAGAAGCTTTTAAGGAATTTAATTCCAAATTAGGAGATGTGGATCTCTTAATAAATAATGCCGGTATTGGTGTAGCTGATACCTTAACTAATATAGATTTAGAGATATGGAAAAATGTGCTGGACATAAATTTAATGAGCATAATTTATTCACTTAAGGTTTTTTTACCACACATGCTAGAAAGAAAGTCTGGTCATATAGTCAATGTATCTTCAGGAGCTGGTATATTCGGTTCGTCTGAGCCTCTTCCGTATATTACGTCTAAATTTGCTGTGGTTGGCCTCTCAGAGGGTTTATTTTCTCATCTTAAAAATTATGATATAAATGTTTCAGTCATAGTCCCCGGTTATATTAAGACGAATATTTTTGATTCAGGGATAAAAAATTCAAATTACGACCCAAAGATGCTAAAAGATTTTGGAAGGGAAAAACTTGAAGAAGTCTATAATTCTTGGATGGAAAACATTATTAATTCAGCAATGTCCCCCGATGTTGCAGTAAGGAAATATATTCGACAGATCAAAAAGGATCAATTATATATTTTTGATAGTGCATTCATAAAAGATATATTGGCTCTCAAAGGAAAAACTAAAGAATATGAGGCGTTTTTGGTTAATTATCAAGAAATGCAAGCTAAAGACATGAGAGAGCATTTTCATGAACATGGAATAAATATTGAAGACTATATGTAGTATACGTGTAGGTTTTTTCTAAAAAAAAAAAATTCGGGAAGCTATCATTCATGAAGGATTTTAAAGGAAAAGTGGCAGTTATAACTGGTGGTGCAAGTGGCATCGGTCTAGGAATTGTCAAAAAGTGCATTCAAGAAGAAATGAACGTTATCATGGCAGATATTGATATAAAACGCTTGCGTCGTGTTGAGAAAAAAATGAAACGAGAGGGAGCATCGGTAGTTGCTATACAAACTGATGTTTCTAAACCTGATGATGTTGAGCATTTGGCTAAAGTTACTTTAGATACTTTTGGAGAAATTAATCTGTTATTTAATAATGCTGCTGTCGCAAACACATTGTATACATGGAACTATACTTTGAACGACTGGGAATGGCAATTAGGAGTTAATCTTTTTGGAGTAATACACGGCATAAGAGTTTTTGTACCGATAATGTTAAAACAAGATAAAGAATGCCACATAGTTAATATCTCATCAATAGAAGGATTGCTTTCAGGTTCAGGTCCAGGTGGAGCAATTTATGGCCTGTCTAAGCATGGTGTATTATCTTTAACAGAAACTTTAAGACAAGAATTAGACATGATAGGGGCCAAGCTTAAAGTTTCAGC
>DAOUVJ010000076.1 GCA_030667705.1 Promethearchaeota archaeon
CCAATAGTTCCACCAATAATTCCTCCTACATGTTTACAAATTTTCTCATTTACACTTTTTTTCATGTTTTTCACCATTTTCCTTTCTGTAATAAAAGTATTAAATTAATATAAAAGACTTCCTCATTTAACTATATAATAATATATATAGAAGATTTTTTTATACCTGATATATTTTTACTACAGAACCTTTTTGTCTTATTCTTTCTTTTCTAAATGTTTTAAATTGTTTCGCTGGAAAGATTGCAGAGTTACTAAACTTGAAATCTTGATTGTATTTTCCCCATATTTCAAGTTTTTTATCTTCTATTTCTTTTCGACGAGCAAAATCTCGTTTAAGCGCTCTAAAAAGTGAAAGCATAAATGATTTTCCTAAAATAATAATAGGTTGTTCAATTATGAACTCCTTTAAATTTCGATAATTTTCAAAATAATTAGTAATAATATCAGATCCTTCGATAACAGCTTTTCCTTTAGATACTTTAATTTTATTATAGCTACATTCAAGAAAACCTTCCTCTTCCCAACAATCGTCCAATTCAAAGTATTTGCATTTATATTTTTTAGCTAATCTTCTACCTAAAGTCGTTTTTCCAGAACCAGCAAATCCAACTATTAAAAGCTTATCTTTCTCTCCACTTTTAAATTTGTGTAAATCTATGGAAATTGTTTTATCAGAAAATATAGTTCCTTCTTGAATTTGATATAAATATTTATCTAGATTTTTCATAATTTAAACTCCTTAATATTATTTTCATACTTTGTATATTTTTACTATAGAACCTTTTTGTCTTACTCTTTCTTTTCTAAATGTTTTAAGTTGGTTTGAAAAAAAGTCTCTAATAGCACTATTTTTATTTCCTCCCCCTCCCATATCAGCCATTTTTTTATTCAGTTCTATCTCATAAGATTTTCTCCACCATTTTTTACTTGGTGCTAATTCCCGTTTAAATGCCCTAAAAGTTGAAATTAGAAAAGATGTTCCCATAAAAATAACTGGTAGTTCATTTATATATTTTTTTATATTTTGATAATTTTTAAAATAAACAGAAAGAATTTCAACCCCCTCTATTACACCTCTTTCTTTAGGTATTTTAATTTTATCATAGCAGCATTTGAGATAATCTTGTGTATAATAACAATCATCTAATTCAGTATAGTTACAATCATATTTTTTAGCTAATTTCATACCTAAAGTTGTTTTTCCAGAACCAGCAAAACCAATTATTAAAAGTTTATCTTTCTCACCACTTTCAAATTTATGTAAATCTACAGATATTGTTTTATCAGAAAATATCCAACCTTCTTGAATTTGAATTAAGTATTTATCTAGATTCTTCATAATTTTTATAATCTCCAGTAATATAATTTTATAATTGTATTTTATGGTTTGTATATTTTTATGATTGCACCTTTTTGACTTATTCTTTCTTTTCTAAAAGTTTTAAGGTACTTTATTTCTTTACTAAAATATTTCAAATGCTGGATCACTAGAAAAATAACTGGTTGCTCATTTATAAATTTTCTTATGTTTTGGTAATTTTTAGAATGAACAACAAGAATTCCATATCCTTCAACTATAGTTTTTCCTTTAGACATTTTAATTTTATCATAAAAACATTTACTAACATCTCTATAATTAAAACAGTTATCTAAATTATGATATTTACAATTATATTTTTTAACTAATTTCTCAGTTAAAGTTGTTTTCCCTGATCCACATTCACCAACTATTAAAAGTTTATCTTTCTCCCCACTTTCAAATTTATGTAAATCTACAGATATTGTTTTATCAGCAACCCAAAATCCTTCTTGAAGTTGGAATAAGTATTTATCTAAATTTTTCATAATTTATACTCCATATATGTTCCACAAACCATTTTTAAGTAAGACTATTAACTGCAGCCTTAAATTTTGGAGAAGTTCCAGTTTCAGAATATATTGCAATAACTTCTGAGGGATATATTAATTCTTGAATACACACAGATGTTAGATTTTTCAATCCAAAAACTTCTTCATATGTTTTATATATTGGAACTATTATATGTTGATATTTTTTTATTTTACTAAAGAATAAACTTATATTTTTTAAGTAGATTTTAATGATTACAATATAATCAATTAATTGTTTTGTAAACTTTTCATCTGATAGATTTGAATATTCTTTTAAATTTTCCATTAATTTATAATATTTTATTAAATCACCATTACTTATTTTAGATTTCTGTCTTTCAAGTTTTAATACAAAACTTAAAATATTTTTTATATCATTTTCTTTTATTTTATTTTTTTGTAAATAAAAAATCTGTGACCATAGAGAAGAATAGAATGAAATTAAATCTTGCTTAAATATTGATAAAAACTTTGATTGTTTTTGTAATGCTACCATATGCATTAATTCATGTAATGTTAATTCTGAAAGGAAATCATTTGGAGCATATGCAAAAATATTTAAAGAATTACTCATTATCAAAATAATTTTTTCATGTTCCGGTGTGTAGAATCCCATAATGGAATGAGCTGCTTTTCTTTCATCAATTATCACAGTACTTGTTTTTCCAGTTCCTTCTATTGGATCTCCATTTTCGTCAATTTCATAGTCAATAAATTGCATTGTTATTGGTTTTGATTTAAAAATTCTCCATGCAAGAAAGTCTTTAAAACCTTTTTGGAAAAAACAAGGGATGATTGATTTATTATTAACAAGAACTCCAATTTGTTTTGAGATTCCTTTTGTCCTTGGAACTTTTGATAATGCTTTAATGAATTTTTTATTTAGACTTTTAGATCCATATAGTTCATCATTATTAAATTTAACTACCGGTTTTAATCCTAAAGGTAAAGTAAATATTTCTTTAATTTGATCAGTCATTGTATTTTTTCCTTCTATTTTTATTGAGTGCTATATAAATCCAAAATATCTGTAACTTTGTTTGGTGTTGAAAAGAGAACAAGGAGAACCCCTGCTATTTTTTCTTTTTTTGAGATGCATCAATATCCGGAGCAAGAGTTGTCCAAGAGGCGTCATCTATTATAAGAAAAGATAAATTCTGTCCCCTAAGACATTTTTCAGGTTGATTTGGTGCTCCTGGTTTCACAAATATTTCTTTAATTTGTTTAGTCATTGTATTTTTTCCTTCTATTTTTACTGGTTCAATGATATTTGAAATTTTAAACTTCCACAATCCCAAATCCTAGAATAACCTTCCTGAGCTCTTAAAATTTGCTCAGGAATATCTTTTGGTTCATCCATTCTTTTTCTTAAATTAAATCTATGGATTCTTTGGAAATCTTTTTCACATATTCCACATTTCATATATTTTCTCCTTTTATTTAGTACTATATAAATCCAAGATATCTGTAATTCCTCCAAAATCTCCTATATTATTTTTAATATGTGCCATAATATCCGGATTTGAAAATTCATCTAAACTTAATACATCTTGATTTATATTTATTATTTTTGTCATTTCAACACTTTGTTCGGAATTTTTCTCAGTATCTATCATCAATCGACTCGAGTCATACTTTCTCACATAAAAAGAAAATGCACTCGACATTGCTAAATCATCGTGGCATCCAATGTCTGCTTCTATTCTTCCATTTGGTTTTGAGATTAATCCTGAAAGTTCTAATGCCAATCTTTCAGATTTAACGATTTCTGGAAATTCTGTAATATAAGAATAAAGAGCATCTATCATAAGTGGTCTATTTTTTGCAGTCGTTGAGATGCCAGGAACAAGAGTATTTTCTCCTCTTTTTTCTTTATATATTAAAGTGGATAATTCTGGAGATTCGTTTATTTCTTCTCTGACTTGATTTCCGCAAGAATTAGATTCAATTATTACAGTTGAATTTCGATAGATTTGGCAACACACTTTCACAATTTTCACAAAATCTAAAACCTTACATTTACCATAAAATTCCCAAACTTGTTCTAAAGTAGAATAATTCCATACGGTAATTGCACTTTTATCTTCCCCATATTGAGTTGCACTATCTACACCAATTAAATAAAATTCACCTGGAATTGGATTTGCGAATTTCCATATCTCCCCATTGAATATTTTAATCTTTTCCATTATTACAGCCTTACTTGCGGATTCTTGTATTTTCTCTACTGTTGCGGAAGAAAAGAAAGATCCCTCAGTTGCAAGGAATTTCATTTCTAATTCTTGCTGGATTTTTCTTTGATCATTATCAAAAAGTTTACATTGGTTAGAATACCATTCCGGGTCATCCGCTAATTCAGGAATCATTTTCCAGTGAATTATAAATGGTTTAAAAATGCTATCCCCGGAAATAGCATTCGTCCAGTGTTTATAGTACCATGCTCCTATACCCACAACTTTGTTTGGTGTTGAAAGGAGAACAGTGCCATAGGGAACTCCTGCTATTCTTGCATTTTTTTGAGATGTGGCAAGAGCCGGCACAAGAGAAGTCCAAGCACTATCCATTTTTCCAACAAAAGCCGCCTCATCTACCACAAGAAAAGTAATTGACTGTCCTCTGAGACATTTTTCAGGATAATTTGGTGCTACTGGCGCAGCAAATAATTTTGACCCATTAGTAAGAGCAAAAGATTGTTCTTGCTTTTTACTAAATCCCGGTCCTTGACTTCCTCCAATTGGTTTCATCCATCTTGGAAGTTTTTCAATAATTCCCCTAATATTTCTTGCAAAATTTGTGGATTCTTTTCCATCTTTAGAAATTATACCAATCACAGTATTTGCGAAAAAAGTTAACAACCAAGCAGAATAAGCTTGGAACACAGCACTACAGCCAATTTGTCGAGATTTTAATACAATTGCAAAATGTTCTTTTTGAACTAAATCTGCTAATTCCCTTTGTTTTTCATATAAATTTAAAAGGATATCTCCACCAGGCAATTCTACATATACGTAATTAGAACAAAAATAGTTAAAATCATTCTTACACCGTATAAATTCAGAAACATATTTATTTGCTTGACTTTGTGTTTTTTGTTGTTTATTCATATATTCTCAAATATCCTTTCTTGAGTTTTAGTCCCTCTTATATATTTGTTCTAAAAATCCACAAATTAATCATTTAAATCTTTCGATTTGACCTTATTAAATTTACAGAACAAGTACATTGCCATTCTCCTTCTCTCTTAAAATTTATTGAAGAGCTCCATAATATATACTTTCCACTAAAATCTATATACTCTAATGTTTTAGTATTAAACTTTACACATTCTCCCACATTCATCAAATTTAATATCGGTAAATTCTTCTCAAGGTTAATAGAAATGGTAGCTAAATCTGAGACACTCCTTCCAATCCGACTATTGAATTGAGTTTCTGATTTCTCATATCCAGTATCTTCATTATAATATCTTATTCTTGTACTTTCAGAAATATTTGAATCGATATCTACATTTTTATTTTCATATGCACAGCTATAATTAGCAATTACATTAGATAATGATTGATTTATTATATGTGAAAGTGTATCTCTTGGTTTTACGATATGTTTTAATAATGGGGCTAATACTATAAACTTTACATTTCCAGAAAAATTAGTATCGATTAAATCATAAGTGTAAAAGTTTTCTCCATCTAAAGATTTATCAATTATATCTTGATTTTCTCCATTTTCAGATAATTGATAAATTGTAAAAGCTTGAGATTTATCTAATTTTTTTGTTAGATTTTTTATATAAATCTTACCATCATATTGACAAAATATTCCAGGGACTCCATTGAATAATCCAAATCTTTGATCTAAATATCCATCAAATAAATCTATATTATTTTGGTTATATTCTTTAATTATTTTATAAAGTGTTGTAGGGGGAATACAAACTTGATCAATAACTTCTGTATTTTCTCCATCGGAATCATATTCTATTTCAGTTCCTACTTTTCCAGATAAATCTTCTATAATTTCTCGTAGTGTTTTTCCAATATATATCTCATTAACTAAAGTATTCATAATTTTAAATGGAGAACTGCAGATTGTGGATATGGAAATAGGTGTTCGATCTTTTTGTTGCCCTTCTGACATTTGGGTTTTAGTAAAAGTTTTAAATTCAGATGTTATATATAATAATTCAAATTCTATAGAATCATGAGGAATCTCATCTTGAGCCATGAGTTTTATAGATAATTTTAAAGGATCTTTTCCAAAAATATCTTCGAGTATTATATCATTTGGGTCTAAAAGTAAATTTAAAACTATTACTTGATAAGCCGTTGTTAATGAAGACACAATAGTAACCCCTATTAAATCTGCACTATAATCTAAATCTTTTATTTTTAATTGTAGTTCATACCCCCTCGTTGGAGTATAAACTTTTTGTTTCTCTGGCATTATATTAAATCTCCTTTTATAATTTGTTCTATAATTTCAATTCACTTAATTTAAGTTATAGTTTGATTTTCTATATATATCATTATATGAATTTTAATTCATTAAAAATAAATTTAATGAACAAAAAAATAAGGACTTTCTAATCCTTATTTTTCCGACTCTCTTATTCTAATTCAACTAATGTATGATCTTCACCTTCTAATTCTTCATCTATAATTTTTGAAATTATATTCCAATTACCCCCACCCAAGCCCGCTCCTATTTTTGGATACCCTATTCTCTTTCCTGAAAATCTTAATTTAATTTTTTGAAAAACTCTTCTTAATGCATGATAATTTGTATTCACTTTTTTCTTCCAATAAGTGAATTGGGTGTATGCGTTGACTATAGTGAAAGAATTTTTATTATTTTTAATAACTGAATATGAAAAGTCGCCGAGTTTTGATAAATCTCCAATTCTAGTTACATCGTCAGATACAAAAGCCGCAGGGAATTTATGTTTTATTGTCTTCGCAATTCCACCTCCCATAACACAAAAACAATTACAACCGTGAACAATAACATCAAACTTATTGTTTAAAACTAATTCAATTAAATCTCCTTTAACAATTTTCATTTTAATATTTCCTTCCTATTTTAAATAATTTCAAAACCCCAAACTCTACATTTATTTGAATCTTTAACCCAGCATCCCCAGTCTTCTACTTTGACTTTTACTTTTGTATTTCCATCTGGGAAAATTCCTAACCCAAAAGAATCTTCTTCATTTTTATCTAAATTACAATGCCAGTCTTGATAATATTTTCCTTTTTCATAAAAAATAGTTTTATTGAAATGTCCTCTTCCAAATTGATCATGATTTCTAAAAGCATGCAGGAACTCTCCATTGAATTCTAACTTAAATTCTTTTGCATATTCTTTTATTTCTTTTACTTTTTGATCTTTTGTTTTCTTGACATGATGGGAATCCATTTGAATTTCTATATCAATGATATCTTTGAATTCTTCCATAAACTTTTCTGAAAGTATTTGGTACCAAGAAATTCTAAACCATTCAACTTTATCTTTGAATTCCCTTATGAAATCTTCTGATAGTTTCTGGTAACTAGAAATTCTAATCCAATTAACTTTATCTTTGAATTCTCGTATGAACTCTTCTGATAGTTTCTGGTAACTAGAAATTCTAATCCAATTAACTTTATCTTTGAATTCTCGTATGAACTCTTCTGAGAGTTTTTGGTTATGAGAAATTTCACACCAATCAACTTTATCTTTGAATTCTCGTATGAACTCTTCTGAGAGTTTTTGGTTATGAGAAATCCCATACCAACCAACTTTATCTTTGAATTCTCGTATAAATTTTTCTGAAAGTTTTTGGTTATGAGCAATTCTGCTCCAATTAACTTCGTCTTTGAATTCTCGTATGAACTCTTCTGAAAGTTTTTGGGAATGAGAAATTCCATACCAGTTAACTTTATCTTTGAATTCTCGTATGAACTCTTCTGAAAGTTTTTGATTATAATCTATTTCCATTTCTATTCCTTTATTTAATTATTCCTTTTATTCTTCTCCCTGTAAAGTCTCCATCATATTTATCATCTGAGCTGGAACTATTAAACACCTTTCTGCTACTGACTCTAACATAATTTTAGCATTTAAATTCTTTTCAAGGGAACTAAATCTTGTAATTGCAAGAAACATTTGCCACATTGAAGTTCCATCTTCTAATAATGTTGAAATTGATTCTCGTCTTTTTTTTCCAATTTCCTCAATTAAATTTAAAGTTGACATTATTTCATCTTCACTTAAATGATTATTAAAACTTGATTGAATTAACTCAATTATATTTTCTGAAAATGCTGTAATGTATCCTCCAACTGCAGTACTTAAATTAGTTGAAGAAGATGAGATATGAATTTGGTTCATATTTCCAATTTTTTCTCTAAATCCAAATCCAATATCATTTTCTTGAATATGTAATCCAAATGCTATATTTGTAGATCCCGTTCCATCATATGAATTCTTTATAATTATTTGAGGATAAATAGTACCTCGCTCAGGAATATTTAATGCATGTTCAATAATAATTTCATTGTACATATTAGTTAATTTAGAATTAACAAAACATTTTTCTTTTAGAATTGGTTTTCCAATTTCATTAATAGATGCTCGAATTTGATTATTGATTTTATCATTCCCAACAAATTTATAAGAATCAGATACTATTCCGCAATATTGAAATTCATCCATATTTTCATTTTTTGTATATAAAGCTAAATAGGGAACATCTTCATTATCTGCAATTCCAGTCCCACCATTAGTTTTAAGTTTTCTATAAACAATTTCACCATAACTATCTGAATAATGATAACATCCATTTCCCATATCTGTTAATTCCATATTTTCAAATCTTTCTTCAAAGCTCATTTTAATATTTCCTTTCTATTTTAAATAATTTCAAATCCCCAAACTCTACATTTATTTGAATATTTAACTCGGCATCCCCAGTCTTCTACTTTGACTTTTACTTTTGTATCTCCTTCCGAGAAAATTCCAAACCCGAAAGAATCTTGTTCATTTTCATCTAGATCACAATGCCAATCTTGATAGTACTTTCCTTTTCTATAGAAAATAGATTTATTGTGCATTCCTCTTCCAAATTGATCATGTTCTCTAAAAGCATACAAATATTCTCCATCAAATTCTAACTTAAATTCTTTTGCATATTTTTCTATTTCTTTTATTTTTTGATCTTTTGTTTTCTTAACATGATGTTTTTTCATTTGAATTTCTATATCAATTTTATCTTTGAACTCCCTTATAAACTCATATGAAAGTTTTTGATATTTAGAAATTCCAGCCCATTTCCAGTCAACTTTATCTTGGAATTCTTTTATAAACTTTTCGGAAAGTTTTTGATATTTAGAAATTCCAAACCATTTAATTTCATCTTTGAACTCTCTTATAAGATCTTCTGAAAGTATTTGATTCCGAGAAATCCCAAACCAGTTAACTTCATCTTTAAACTCTCTTATAAATCCCACTGAAAGTTTTTGACAGTGAGAAATCCCATACCAATTAACTTTGCCTTGGAATTCTTTTATAAACTTTTCGGAAAGTTTTTGATAGTGTGAAATTTTGTACCAGTCGACTTTATCTTGGAATTCTCTTATAAATTCCTCTGAAAGTTTTTGATAATGAGAAATTTCAAACCATCTAACCTTATTTTTAAATTCCTTTATAAATTCTTCTGATAGATTTTGACAATAAGAACTCTCATTCCAATTAAGTTTATCTTTGAATTCTCTTATAAATTCTTCTGAAAGGTTTTGACTATAATCTATCTTCATCATAAATTTCCTTTAATTTTTGTGTTCTATATAGGACTTCACTTTCTCATTGCTATCATTCTTAAATAAATATCTCTTCCATCAAAATTATAATTGGAAGTAATATTTTTAATTTCAAATCTATTTTCTAAAGTCCAATAATATTCAAGTCTTTCTTTAGTCCAAATAGAACAATGAGGATCTGATTTTTCATTTAATAATTCAGTTGTCAAAAGAATATTATGTTTTTCAAAATCTAGATTTTCTTTAATTTTTTCATTTAAAATCATTGTAGCAAGAATTTTATAATCCGGAACTATAATATCTATTATTGCTCCAGGTTTTGTGCAAGTAGAAATTAGATAGATAAAATAAGATATCACATCTTTTGAAACATGCTCAAGAAATCTATATACACAAACCTGGTCGAATATAATTTTTGTTCTTTCCATAAACTCAAAGATGTTCCCATTTCCGCACCTAATTTCTCGTTTTGTTTTTGATCTAGAATCAAAAAATTCTTCTATTGTTTTAAAATCTGAACCATTAAAATACATTGTATCAATATTAATTAAAAAATAATTTTCAAAATTAATCTCGATCGGATTTAATTTTCCTGCAGCTATATTTAAAATAGTTCCATAATCTTTCACTTTATTTTTAATTGTCATTTTAATCTCCTTTCTAATTTTATTCAGATTCTTTAATATATCCAATGTCCTTATATTTTAAATCGAGACCAAATTGTATCAAACCTTTAAGAATTCTCTCTTTAAAATTTCTTAGAGTTTCATCTTCTTTCATTTTATTTGGACTTAATCCAATAAATATATTATCATAATAAATGCCATATTCCAATCCGGTTTCTTGGCATTTTTTGTCAATAAAATCATCATAGTGAATATCTTCTAAATTGAATTTTTCTAGAATTGTAATTAATTCCTTATCAATTCCCCAAAACACATAACTAGTAGAAGAACTATTTGTTACAAAATCATTTTTAATTTTCATAATCAATTTCTCCTTTTATCTATTTTCCCAACACTCAGTTATTTGTTGTATTTGCCCTATAGGTATATGCATACCCATTGATAAAAATCTTTTTTGAATATCTTTTTTAAAATCTAAGAGGGTTTCATCTAATTTCATATCAAATGGTGATTTTCCAATATCAATAAAGCCTTCATCATATTCGGAACCAAAACTACATATTAAACCACAATTTGAAATAAAATTTTCAATATAATCTCGAACAGAAGCATTGTTATTTTCAATAAATTCTTCTTTAGATAAAACTTCTAATTTATACTTTTTCTTTTCCTTCAGATATATTTCGTATACTTTATCTGATACATTTTTTATTTGTAACAATTCTGTTATATCATAACTCATACCCCAAACAATAAAACTCGCTGAAGAACTATTTGTCACAAAATCATTTTTAATTTTCATAATCAATTTCTCCTTTTATATAATTTCAAATCCCCAAACTCTTATTTTATCTGAATTTAAAACCCGACATCCCCAGTCTTCTACTTTGACTCTTACTTTTGTATTTCCTTCTGGGAAAATCCCAAATCCAAAAGAATTTTGTTCATTTTCATCTAAGTCACAATGCCAATCTTGATAGTACTTTCCTCTTTCATAAAAAATAGTTGCACTGAATAATCCTCTTCCAAATTGATCATGATTTCTGAAAGCATATAAGAATTCTCCATCAAATTCTAAATTGAATTCTTTTACATATTCTTCTATTTCTTTAATTTTCTTCTCTTTTGTTTTCTTAATATGATGTTTTTTCATTTGGATTTCTACATTAACTTCATCTTCGAATTCTCTTATAAAATCTTCTGAAAGTATTTGGCTGTGGGAAATTCCTATCCAATCAACTTTATCTTTGAACTCCCTTATAAAATTTTCTGAAAGTGTTTGTCTATAAGAGATTCCATACCAATCTACTTTATCTTCGAATTCCCTAATAATAGTTTCTGATAGTTTCTGATTACAAGAAATCCGATACCAGTTAATTTTATTTTGGAATTCTTTTATAAATTCTTCTGAAAGTTTTTGATTACGGAAAAGTGCGCACAAGTCAACTTTATCTTTGAACTCTCTTATGAACTTCTCAGAAAGTATTTGACCACAAGAAATTCCTCGCCAGTTAACTTCATTTTTAAATTCGCGTATAAATTCCTCTGAAAGTTTTTGATTATAAGAAATTCCAAGCCAGTTAACTTTATTTTTGTATTCCCTTATGAATTCCTCTGAAAGTTTTTGGTGACTAGAAATTTCATACCAATCAATTTCATCTTGAAATTCCCGTATATAATCTTTTGATATTTTTTGAAAGTAATTTATTTTCATAATTTTTAATCTCTTTAAAAAATCTTTAAATTTTAAACTCGAACAAATTCATTTACGATTGATTTAGTAAATGGGCTTATATAAAAGTTAAAATATTTTTCTTTATCAATTTCTCCTTTATCTATCTTCCCAACACTCAGTTATTTGTTGTATTTCCTCTGCAGGTATGTCTATACCTAATTTTAAAAGTCTTTTTTGAATATCTTTTTTAAAATCTAAAAGGGTTTCATCTAATTTCATGTCAAATGGTGATTTTCCAATATCAATAAAATAGTTATCATAATCAGGACCAAAGGTAGAATCTAAACCACAGTTTGAAATATATTCTTCAATATATTCTTCAATATTACCATCATCATCATTTTTAATAAATTCTTCTTTAGATAAAGCTTTTAATTTATATTTTTTCTGATTGTTTAGATACATTTCATATATTTTATTTGCCACGTTTTTTATTTTTAACAATTTGGGTATATCATAATTTATACCCCAAACAATAAAACTCACTGAAGAACTATTTGTCACAAAATTATTTTTAATCTCCATAATCAATTTCTCCTTTTAAATAATTTCAAATCCCCAAACTCTTGCTTTATTTGAATTTAAAACTCGACATCCCCAGTCTTCCACCTTGACTTTTACTTTTGTATTTCCTTCTGAAAAAATTCCCAACCCAAAAGAATTTTGTTCATTTTCATCTAAGTCACATCTCCAGTCTTGATAATATTTTCCTTTTTCATAAAAAATAGTTCTAGTGTATGTTCCTCTACCAAATTGATCATTCTTTCTAAAAGCATATAAGAATTCTCCATCAAATTCTAAATTGAATTCTTTTACATATGCTTTTATTTCTTTAATCTTTTGATCTTGTGTTTTTTTAATATGATGTTTTTTCATTTGGATTTCTACATTAATTTTATCTTGGAATTCTTTTATAAATTTTTTTGAAAGTATTTGATAGTAAGAAATTTCACACCAATCAACTTTATTCTGAAACTCTCTTATAAATTCCTCTGAAAGTATTTGGGCGTAAGAAATCACATGCCAATTAACTTTATTCTGAAATTCAAGTATGAATTTTTCTGATAGTTTTTGTTGCCAAGAAATTCTAATCCAATCAACTTTATTCTGGAACTTTCTTATAAATCCCTCTGAGAGTTTTTGATTACAAGAAATTTCACGCCAATCAATTTTATTCTGAAACTCTTTTATAAATCCCTCTGAGAGTTTTTGGCTCCAAGAAATTTTAAAAAAATCAACTTCATTTTTGAACTTTTTTATAAATAACTCTGGTAGTATTTGACTATAATCTATTTTCATCATAAATCCCCTTTAATTTTATTATTAAATGCTAAAACTTCCTATTTTCTCATTGTTAACATTTTTAAATTCCAAAACTCAAAATTAAATTTTTAATTTTAAATAAATTCCTGTAGGATCAAAACCTAGTTTTTGATAAAACTTTAAAATGTTTTTATTCTCCCAAATAATATTCACATAAATATTTTTTTTTGTATTTGTTTTTATCCATTTTATTGCATTTTTTGTTATTTCAGTTGCATAATTTTTATTTCGATATTCTTCTTCTACATAAAGCTCAATAATTTGTCCACCATTAATTTTTTTATTACTTCCAAACAATACTGCTGATAAAATACCCTTTAATTCCCCATTAACTAAAACACAAAACCATTTATTATTTATAGTATCTGTATCTTTTTCTTTTAATGTTTTTAAAAATTTTTTAAATGGCACGAGTTTTTTATTTGTTAATTTACTATGATATATTTTATTTTTATATAATAATTTAGCTCCCTCTTCAAATATATCTTCAGAACATTTTTTTGGATTTATTTCTATGTATTTAATCATTTTGGTTAATCTCCTTATAACTCATTTAAATTTTAAACTCGAACAAATTCATTTTTTGTTGACAAAGGATCCGATTCCTACATGATCAAATAAATTCCTGTAGGATTAAAACCTATTTTTTGATAAAACTTTAAAATGTTTTTATTCTCCCAAATAATATACACATAAATATTTTTTTTTGTATTTGTTTTTATCCATTTTATTGCATTTCGTGTTATTGCAGTTGCATAATTTTTATTTCGATATTCTTCTTCTACATAAAGCTCAATAATTTGTCCACCATTAATTTTTTTATTACTTCCAAATAGTACGGCTGATAAAATTCCC
>DAOUVJ010000049.1 GCA_030667705.1 Promethearchaeota archaeon
AGTTATAGTACTTGCTCTTGACCTTTTTAGTGGAAAAAGACTATTTCTACAGGCCAAAATGTACCTCCAAAAAGACCAACTTGATTCACTTTTACTTTCGCAGTATCCCCAGCAGTGAAACCAAATGCATCAACTAGAAATATCCCTGTGCCACTCCCCGTTATATGTGAAGTTGTACATTCGCCTATGGGATCTTCCCCTTCTGGTGGGTACCATATATCCCAAAGTAGATTTGGTAGATCATCACCAAGTTCTCCCTGATAAACAATTATGGTTGCTTTGAAAGTGTAATCCATTTCACCTTCAAATACATATGGATTAATACCGTAATCACCGACTAACATATAGGCACCTTTTACATGCAAATTGATTTTATACAAAATATCTCCGTTTTTCAACTCTTTAACGAGTACAGAACCATGATGTTCGCAATCCGCAATGACTTCCGTGCCTGGAGGAGTTACATAAAATCCATGGGGGAAAATGATTAAGTTGGTTTCGGGATCGAGCCATGCTGCTACATAATCGTTAGTGTCGGTAAAGGCCGAAATTGGTCTAACGTCTGCTTTTGCTACTACTACTGGCATAAGGCTTAACATGCAAATTCCCAATGTCGCTAGTAGAATCATTTTTGTTTTTTTCATTTTTTCTATACCTCTATTTTTTTTCAGATTCAAATTTTCCATTTTCGAAAATGATCATTTTTTATCAAAGATAGTTTTTAATTAAGATAGGTGAATTTTTCAATTAGGTTCGCCATCTTGATCGGAAATGATCAAATTAAAAATGAGATAACATAATATTTAACATTTTTGTCAAAAAATTAATTTGATAAAAATATTACCACAAAATACATCCGTCGATTATTTTTTCCTTTATTTACAATTACTTCAAAATCAAAAAATAAAAGATGTTGCTGAAAGAATTATGACGCCCTTTTTTCCCTTGGTCATTACCTAAAAGATTTCTCAATCCTGAATTGAAAAACTAAACAACCTCTAATTTATTTTCACATTTAGGGCAAAATAAAGGTAATTCTTCCTCACAAGGTTCTAATTCATCACTATTTAATAGTTTTCTCCAACAAACTAAGTGATCTTTAGATTTTAGCATGTCCCTGCCATGATGTTGAGGTATTAATTTCTTTGTTTTACACGATTCACAAATTACCATCTTTGCTTCAGATTCTAAAATTTCACTATTTACTTCTTTAAAATTATTTCTATATCTTAAAATTCTAAATCCATTGATTAATACTAAAAGTGAAACTCCCATATCTCCAATTCCCACTGCTAACCATAAAGACATCAGACCAAAAACAGTAAGAATCGCAAAGGACACTTTTACTATAATTGAAGTCCAAATGTTTTGCTTAATAATATTGTTTGTTTTTTTTGATACATCAATAAAAGTAAGAATTTTTTTGAGGTCATCACTCATGATGATGACATCCGCAGTCTCAAGTGTTAAATCCGTAGCAGATACTCCAATTGCAATACCTAAATCAGCAAGAGCTAAAGCGGGAGCATCGTTTATTCCATCTCCAACCATTGCAACGCCCCTATATTGCTCTTTTAAATTTTTTATTTCTTCAAGTTTTTGATCCGGTAATAATTCTCCTCTAGCAGAATCAATATCAAGACAAGCACCTATTTCATTACATACATTTTGATTATCACCAGAAAGTAAAACAGCATCAAGTTTTCGTATTTTTAAGCCATTTATCAAAAGCGGAGCAGAAATTCTCAAAACATCTCGAATTGTGATTATCCCTAACAAATTACCATTCGATCCTAATAAGATTGGAATAGTACCTTCTTGTTCAATTTTCATTAATGCTTCGGAAGGTAAATCATAATCTAATTCTATAAAGAACCGTTCACTCCCGACGTGATACGTCTTGTTTCCTAAATCTCCTGTAATACCCTTCCCTCTCATAATCTCAAAATTCTGTACTGAAGAAAGGGTTAAATTCATTTGAGTTGCTTGGTTTACAATTGCTTTTCCAATTGGATGTTCAGAAAGTAATTCCAAACTGGCAGCGATTGAAAGTACATCTTCTTTACTGATAGAATAAGAAACAATATCAAAAACTTTTAAATTTCCTTCCGTAAGAGTTCCCGTCTTATCAAAAGCTAAAACATCTATTTTATTCATTCTTTCAATGTATTTATTCCCCTTGACTAATATACCTTCTTTTGCCAATTTTGTTAGAGCAGTAATATTTGCAAGTGGAGTGGAAAGTGTTAAAGCGCAGGGACAAGAAACTACTAATAAGACTAAGCCCCTATAAAACCAGTCATTAAAATTTTGATTAAATAAGAGAGTTGGGATAAACATTACTATAATAGAAGTTAACAAAATTATGGGTGTATAATATCTAGCAAATTTTTCAATAAATCGCTCGTTCACACTTCTATTTTGTTGAGCTTTTTTTATGCTTTCAGCTATTTGGGCAACTATTGTATTTGAGCTTTCTCGAGTAACTTTTAAATCGATAAAACCATCACTATTGATGCTTGCAGCGTAAACTTCATCATTTTCCTTTTTATATACCGGCAAAGATTCTCCAGTGATAGCGCTCTCGTCAAAATATGATTGTCCGTTGATAATTGTTCCATCTAGGGGTGCTTTCATCCCTGGTTTGATGCCTATTATTTGTCCAACTTTTACTTCCTTTGCAAGAACAATTTCATAGGAATCATTAGTTTTTAATAAGGCTTCCTCAGGAGCTAATTTTAATAATTCCTTTATTGCATTTCGAGATTTTTCAGTTGTTACTTCCTCCAAATGCTCTGCAATAGCAAATAATAAAATCGCAGTTGCCCCTTCTTGACCGTGTAAGATAAAGAATGAAGCAATTGCAGCCACAATCATTAATAAATTAGCCGTGATTTTTTTATGTGAAATATCTTCAATTGCTTCACTAAAAACATCATAGCTTGATAGAATTAAGGATAATATAGCTAATATTTGACTGAAAAAAACTTCTTGAGTAAAGATTTCCAAAATTATTGAAATTACTAATAATATTGCTGAGGGGATAATGAAAAACCAAAAGTGATCTTCAAAAAATGATTCTTCTTTAATCTCCTCGTCGTTGAGATTACACGCAGGACTTGAACATTCAACAAGATTCAACTTGATGCACCTAATTTTGAATAAAAAAGAAACCTTAATAATTTATTATTTATGTGTAATAAGACTCGTTAAAAAAGGATAGATATTGGAAAAGTTTTCAGTTCTATATTTTATTAATTATAATCTTTTTCTAAAAAGATCAATTTGTAAGGTATACATGTTCTTCTATGGGAAGATTTAATTTTTTTCTAATCTCATTCCTTACTAAAATACCGCCAACATGGAGAATAGAATCCTTCAATATATTATCTTGGTCCATTGATGCATTACAAGGATAGGAGTGATGTGCTTTACTAATCTTTTCGTTTAAACTCGTCTCTTCATCATCGATATATTTAGCATGTAGTTGCTGGAGTATGAAATAAGTTGAACCGCACGGTGCAGTTTGGATGACACAAGTATCTTCAATTGATTTACCATCTTTACTTAGCAAGATGGAAACAATAGGTTCTCCAATTTTAAAATATTCAATAAATTCTATTATGTAATTCCTTTCATTAGTGACATTAAAACCCACTTTATTATATTCATTCAACTCTTTACTTAAAGCACAAAATGGTTTTGGAAACGTTGCTTGGATGCCATATCTTTCGAAATCTTCCAAAACTTGAACTTGGAGTCCTGCTGGAACCCATTTAGTGTCTTCAACAGGAACAATAACAGCTTTGATGTTTTTATCTTTCATAAATTCTGGAAGGCCAGAAAGTAAATCTTGATGAATGCCAATAACTAATAAGAAATCAAGTTCAGGGAGATTTTTGGGTAAATATTTTTCTGGTTCCTCGATAAAATCTGGTACATTGTCACCTACTTGCTCATAAAAATATATTGAACCGGCATAATTTCTTAGGTGTTCTCTGCAATTGTCGCATTTTACATTTTGCTCTAATAATTCACATGCTTTACAAAATTTGTCATCATTAATCAGATTCCCAACAAATTTTTGGGTTAACATTTCAGTTTCAGGACCTAAACCGTAGATAATCCCTAATTTATAGATTTTTTCATTCATCATATGAGAAACATGAGAAAACGTTTTTATTTGTTATTTTAATATTATATAATTGTTTTATTGTTTTAGCCGAAGACGTTCGATTAAAAAACAAAGAAATTTATCCTAAAATTATTATTATTATAGCATAATACATGTACTATATACATTGTATAAAATTTTAATAATAAAATCTTCCCAGTAAATTTAAGATGGAACTCTTAGAAATCCGTAAGGAAATAGTTTCTAATCTTAAAGAAGATCTACCCGACTTGGTTGATAAATTTAATTATTTCACCTTAATTAAACTACCAAGTAAGAAAAATTCGGTAGTTCATCTAAGGTTCAATAGACCAACAGAACGATTTCCTAAAGATATTGTTGTGAAAATTTTTAGAACAATTAATATGGATATCGAATGTTCCGTATTAGGTCAATTGATCAAACAAGAAATAAGCGTTCCTAAGATATTATTCCATAAACAACCATTCTTAATCCTTGAAAAAATCGATGGCATGAATTTATGTGATTATATTAATGATAAACTAAGGAATTCTGAAGATCTTAGCGAATTAGACAATAATCATAAGGAAAACATTCTAACATCTATTGAAAAGCTTGCTTTATGGTTAGGGAAATTACATGGCTTAAATGTAATTAGTAAAAATAATCCCAATGAAATTATCGTGTTGAACAAGGGTGATACAAGACTGAGAGACTTTATTTATGATTCTAATTCGGGAACATTATTTGGAATGGATTTTGAAGATTCTTATGAAGGTAATCATATTGATGATATCGCTTGGATTTGTTGTTCTTTATTAGATACAAATCCTGGCATTTTCGAGATGAATTATCCAAAACATAAAATTGAATTGATAAATTTCTTCTTAAAAAGCTACTACAAAAATAAACCTGACTTTAATTTCAATTTCCATTATTTTACAGAGCGTTTGATTGAAAATTTAAACATTGTGATGAGGAGAAGGCATATAAATATGATCCTAAATAAAGAGAACTTCATCAAGGATATTTCAAAAGAATTATAAATCAGTGGTTTACAGATCTTCTATCTTAAAAAGTTATTACTAGATTCAAAAAACTAAATTATTTAACAATAATAATTTTAATTTTTTTTTTTTTCTTCTATCTTAAAAAGTATATTTAATAATAATAATTTTGATAATAATTTTAAATAAATAAATAAATAAATAATAAGAGATATTAATATGAGCGAAGTTCCGCTATTAGATGCTAAAACATATTTAAAGAAAATGACTTCAATAATTGTAGATATTAATGGATCACATTCCGACTACTTTCCAAAATTGAGATCTCAACCCGAGCTTGTTTTAGAAGCTATTAATAACTATGATACTGAGAAAAATAGCCAAATAAAGCAGATTGAATTAAATAACGAAGAAATCAATTCTCTTAAGAATAAAATTTCCCAAGGGCAACGAGATATTCAAAAATTTGAAGAAACTATTCAAGATTCAACTACTAAGAGACAAGGCTTGATGACAAAGATTCAAGAGAACCAAAAAGAAATAGAAGAAACTCAAACATCAATTCGGACCAAAAAAGAAGATCTTGACACTCGAACATTAAGATTTAAGGAATTAGAGAACTCAGTTCTTGATCTTTCTCATGAAAATGAAAAATTTGATTCAAAATTAAAAGAATTAGAAAAAGAATTAGAAAGCACGTTCTTGAAGAAAGAGAGATTCATGCAATCATATGAAAATAGAGTGTCCGCCATGAAAATTTTAATTAGTAAAAAATACATCAATTCATCATTATATCAATTTATCCGCGCTCTACAAGTTGGGAGTGCACTTGATTTAAGAAACATACTTGTTGCAATTGATATGAGAGAGGATAAAGCAAAAAAGATTTTAATGAAAATGCTTGAAGATAATGGTCCAATCATTTACAATGAAGCTTCAGGAACAATTGAATTAAAAGAGGAGGTAGATTTCTAATGAGTACAAACTTAAAAGATGCTTTGGGATTAATAGAACAGTTAGAATCCACATTTGATGAATATTTACAATCATTTAAGAAGAATTCAGATGAGATCCTTAAAAATTTAGGAAATTCATGGAAGAACTTGAAGTTGGAAAAAGAAGAAATCAAAAAAATTGATGAAAATATAGTAAGCCAGAAATCCGTGTTAACTGAATTAAAAATAAAATTGGAAGAAATCGAAAAAAAAAATGATGGTCTAAAAGCTAATAAGGAAGAATTAACCTCAAAGATTGCTGAATTAATGAATACTCAAGAACGCCTTCAAAGTGATCTCGAAGCACCAAAAATGGAGTTAAATGACATTACATCTAAGCTAAATTCTATCAATGATAAAATCACAGTAAAAGAAAGTGAGAAAAATACTTTGGAACAAAAGAAAATTGATAACGAAAACAAAGAATCAACCATTAAAACAATGTATACTGAGGAAAAAATGCAAGATTTGAATTATAAATTAGCTCAATTAAAAAGAAATAGTTTCTTTACATCATTTCTGATGGAAAATTCCGAGGAAGAATTTCCTGAAGTCGACATAATAGCCACAATCATAACTCAAGGGAATTGCAACCTTGATGAGTTAAAGAAACTATTGGATGTTCCCCCAATAATGGCAGTAAGAACTATCAAGCAATTAGCAGTAAAGGGAATCATTAATTTAGATGAGGACACTAATATTATTACCATGCCTTAATCTGATCTTGGATCAGATTCTTGGCTTATTATTTCTTAATAATCTATTTCTTAATCTTGCTTCCACACTGTGAACAAATTTTTTCATCATTAACGATTTTTTTACTGCAAAAAGAGCAATAAGTAGAAAAATTTATTATGTTTTCGATATCTTCTTTTCTTTCTGTGGGTTTTTCTATTAATTGAGTTATAAGTTTCGCTTTTTTGGCTCTTTTATGTGTTTTGAAAAAGTAAATTACAATGATTATTGAAACTGTAAAAATTATAATTAAAAAAGTAATTAAGTTAAAAAATGGAGGATTTAGGATAGGTTCTTGATAAATAGAAGTAAAATTTACATTAAATGTTAATGTTGCGGGAATTAATCCTCTATTAGTGAATATTAAAAAAATAATTGAAACATTTAAAAAGGAAGTGTCTCGTATTCCAGAGTCTTGATGTTTTGTACCATCAGATATTATTAACCACCCATAGTGAGGTTGATTATTAGTGTAATTAATGTATTCGCCTAAAGTAAGAAGCCAAAGTTCAATTCCTACATCTGTTTCTGAACATTCGAAACTCCATTGTATTAGATTGTTTTCAACATAACCACCTATATCCACACTTTCTCCTGGTTGTAAGACCGTTGTATAAGATGTTTTTAGAGTAATATTATTAGATATAACTATAGTTTTTTGTATTTTAGAAATATCTTCTATCCCGTATATTCCAAAAAAAGAGTTAAAACAGATTAGAGTTATTAATAATATCCAAAAAATCCGCTTTCTATTACAATTTAATATTTTTTATTCAACTCTTATTCAAATCTAAATTAAGACAAAGATGTTTAAAGATGTATTCTATTTGCTCTAATATTATTACCGTGCCTTAAATAATTGGATCAGATTCTTAGTTTATTATTCTGCACGAATTATTTATTTTATTTTCATCCTAAATTGCTTCGGGAAACAGAAGAATACAATTACACCCAAATGAATGGTCTCCTTTTATTTTATCTTCAATCCAGATTTTTCCATTATAGATATCTACAAGTTTCTTAACTAATTTCAAACCTAAGCCTGATCCACGCATATTTTCTATTTCTCTAATAAAAACTCTTTGTTTATTAGAATCAGATATTCCTATTCCATTATCAATAATTTCCAGCTTGATAAAATTTATATCATCTTTTATTTCTTTTGAAAGTTTGATTTCTATTTCGATAATCGAGTTGATATTATGATTCACAGAATTAATCATGATATTTTCAAACACCTCATTTACCAAATCATTTGCTAAAATATATAGCGTTTCATAATCTGAATTCAACTTAATTTGAATTTTTTTTTGAGGAAATGCATTAACTATCAATGTTTTACTTCTTTTTAGAATCTTGATTAATTCCATCTTATCTAAAATTATATCGGAGTCCTCCAATTCAGAGAGTTTCCGTACATTAGATGCTAATCGAGTTCCACGTTTTAGTTGTTGTTTAATAATATCGATCAATGGATCATCATAATTTATAGTTGAACCCTTTTCAGACTTTAAAGTTATCAGTTCTACAGATGATAAAATACCTTGAAGAATATTACTTATATCATGAGCAAATAAATCCTTATAAAAGCGGGAACGATTATATGCTTCTCGATATTGTTTTTCGGACTTTTTCAGATGTTCTTGTGTTAATCTTAATTGAGTAATTTCACTAGTTACTTCCACAGCTCCAATTAATTTATCATTTTCATCTATAACGGGATAACTTTTAATATGCCATACTCTCCCATCCGGTGTTTTAACCTCTGCTTCCGCGTCTATTTTGTTTTTTAAAGTAATCTGAACAGGACATTCCTTAATAGGTCCCTCAGGGTTACACCATAATGAGTAACACTTTTTACCTTTTAAATCATCAATGTTCATATCAATTGAATCTGCAGCTGCTTTATTTGCCCAAATAATATTATGATTGGTGTCTTGGAATATGACGAGTTCTGCAATACTGCTTAAAATGAGTGCTTTTTCTCTCTCGGCTTTTCTTAATGAATCTTCAGAAATCGATTTTTTTATTTTTATGCTTTTTTCCATCGATCTTTTCTCTTCTTTTTTATTTTCCCTTTAAAGTACAAAACAGTACAAAAAACAAATAGTATAGCCAAAATATAACATCATGTTATATCAAGATATACATATAAACTAAATTCTTTTAAATAACGTTTCGTTATTTCCCACTATACCTATCGATTAAAATTTATAAAAAGGTTAAATCAATGGATAAAAAAGATATAGCAGTTGGTATCTTATTAATAACTGTTGTTGGGCTCTCGGGTGGTTTAGGTTTCATGTTCATAGCAGGTCCTGAATTATTTGGATCAGTTGAACAACCAACTAATCTATTTGGATTACCAAATGATTGGAATACCACTCCAAATGCTACATATTTTACACTATATAATCAGACCGGTGATTCTATGCAAATCACCTTAAAAGATATATTAGAGGGTATTGCTTTAGCATTCGAGGAACAAGCAGCAGGGGGGCCTCAAATTAATGAATATAAAAAAGTGCTTTACCCTTACACATTTCTCGAGCCAAGTTCAGGATTATACGTTACTGGTGTAGATATTTTAGATGTTCTTGAAGCATACGATACGAATTTTGGATGGGATTTAGTATTTACATCAAGTTACGGGCACACGTTGGAAATGACAACAGGAGATATCATATCAAAAATGTATGAAGGAGAAAAAGAATCCGTTATAATTGCTATTGCCGCAAATAAACAGTGGTTAGGTAATTCTCCTCTGGGAAATCAATGGGGTGATTTTGCGATTGTAGGCGAATTAATGAGTTCTTCGATCTTAGATCTTCAGAAAATAGATGTTCTAAATAATTGGACTATAGACATCGTGGTAAATGGTACTACCGAATATACAATGGACCCATTAAATATGAAACTCAATGGATATGATGATACTTATCATTATGATAGAGATGATTGGTGGAGTTTTAATAGACATTACTGGGGAAGAAATGTTTCAGAAATAATCTCTCATGCTATTCCAGCAGGACTAAATTATACCGCCAGGATATGGTCTGTTGATGGTTGGGCAAGTCCACGACCTTTTGGCGGTAGTAAAGAGGTTCGTTTTAATAATACTGAGATAGAAGAAGGAATTGCTCCACCAAGAGAAACTTGGGATCTTATCAATGTAACTAGTGTTCCATTAGCTGATACCAATCTTTTGATGGCTTTAGTTTATGCCGATCAAGAATTTGGAGAAACTGGTCAAGGCATCACAGATCCGGTGTGGCCTTATAGAAGAATGTGTGGATATGCGAGAGGACCTTTCTATCTTTTAATTCCTGATAGACCACGGGATACTTATCTTTCTCACGTTACTACAATTGAAATTACAACATACGAGGGTTCAATTCCTCCAGAATTTGATCTCTAATTTTTTTTTATTTCTTTTGATTTATCTAAAATAAAATATTATGAAATGCAAAATGAAGAAAACAGCTCTAATTGGAAGTTTATCATTATTAGTATCATTTATAGCTATAATTTCATTAAGTAATGCTTATTGGGGTTTGGGTGATTGTCAAGATGGTCATCCTGTGGTTATTATACGTCCACTTTATAGCAAAAATGCTGAAATCAATTTAGATGGAATTGCTTCAGAATCTTTCTGGTCAAGTTCAGAGAATGAAAATGGAACTCTTACCGTTCCCTTAGCATCTGATATTGGTACCAGCTCATTTTTTGTAGTTTATCTCAATTTAACATTTGTCATGAATGATGAATATCTTTATATTCTCTGTCATTGGTTAGATAATACCACAAGGCCTGATTTAGGAGGTAATAACTATGATGGTCTCTATTTTTGCTGGAATATCAATGTTCCCAATTTTACGGCCTATTTCATTAATGGCATGATTACAGCTGATATGGGAGGTGGCGATGTTGATAATTGGGATTGGAAGTGCATGTCTAGTTCTCCACCTAATGGATCTTCCTACTTTTGTCAAGATCTATGTTTTGGAACCTCTGGATGGTATGATCCTAGTTTAGAGCTTGATGATGTAAAAATAGGTTATACTTATATCAATAATGTCTCTTATACGCTCGAAATTCAAAGAAAACTACAGACAAATGATCCTTATGATGTTCAATTTGACAAGACTCAATTATATAAATTTAATATTGGTCTCATGAATGATGGCACGCATGAAGATCATGCTGTCTCTTGGACTCATGCGTTAGATCTAAAATTTGATGATATAGAGCAACCATTTATAGATGGTTATATTTTATCCTTTGTCTACATGTTAATGTTAATATCAATTATAATTTATATTAAAAAACAAAAATTTAGTTCAAAAATTAAAAATTTATGAAACGATCATGGAAACTCGTAATTTCTATATTTTAATCGCTACAGTCATCATTGGAATGTCCGTTTTTTGGTTATCTGCCTACGCTTTTATTATTTTAGATGTGGATCCTCTTCAAAACATTAAAAATTGGTTTTTAGATGAGGACACAGTAGTTGTAACAATTAAAGGAGAAGTAGTAATTGAAAGAGAGTTTACATTCGCAGAACTTAAGTCTGACAAATATCTACAAGTAAAAGATCGAACGTTTCATATTGTCAATGCTATAGGACGTGAATATGATCTTGTATATTCAGGAGTCTCATTATGGAGTCTTCTTGAAGAAGAAAATCTATTGACAGCATATTCATCTTCTTTTTTAATGATTGGAGGAGATGGTTATTATGCTGAAAGTTACTTAAACATTTCACTTGCGGAAAATTATCCTGAACAAATAATATTAGCTTATGAACAAGATGGACAACCATTATTTTTAGATGGGCCAATACGCTCTGTTGTTGATCATGTCTTAATTCCAGACAAAGCAAACACTCATTACTCAATTCAAAATTTAAAAACTATTTTAATTCAATAAAAAAAATCATGACTGATTTTAATTCAAATCAAAGGGAAGAATATAGAAAAACAGGTTATGGTCAATTAGATAAAAAACTCACAAATTTAGATTTACTCTATTCTGCAATTATAGGAATCTTAGGTGGATTTATTTCATATCTCATACCTTTTGATTTATTGATAAAAGTTTGGTATCCCTTAACGGGGGGAACACAATTAGTATCAGGTCATCATGTAATATGGGCTGCTATTCTATATGGACTTACACGCAAGAAGAAAACCATAATGCTAACAATGCTTTCCAAGGGATTGATTGAATTTTTAATGGGGGATCAATGGGGTTTGATTATAATTTTCGTGAATCTCATGGAAGGTGTTTGTTTACTATTTGGTTTCTGGCTAATGGAAAAGGTTGGTGAAGGTGATACTAAATTAGGATGGGGTATTGCTGGGGGAATTGGAAATTTCTTCCAAGCACCGTTCTTTTGGTTAATTAACATGCGATGGCACTTACATTGGGTATTATGGGTACTAGCTTTAATGTTTGCCTTTATCTCAGGAATTTTAATTACGGGGGTGCTAGGTAGAACCGTGAAGAATTATCTAATTAAAGCAGGAGTGCCTACTACTTATTAGAGGAAGTGGTTTTTATAGATTCTTTGAACAATAAAGCAATAGAATTCAATAGTTTTTCTTTTATTTATGATTCTGAAGAAAATCAAACTCCGGTTCTTTCAGATATTAATTTTACTCTAAATGAAGGAGAAAAATTGATTATAGCGGGTCCCAGTGGTAGTGGGAAATCTACGCTTGCTTATGCTATAAATGGAATAATTCCTTGGAGGTTGAAAGGATTATCCAAAGGTGATGTAAAAATCTTTGGAAAAAGTGTCTGGGATCACCAATTTAGTGAACTAGCTAAAATGGTTGGACTCGTTAAACAAAATCCACTAGAACAATTAACAACATTTACGGTACGTGATGAAATTGCTTTCGGACTTGAAAATTTAAAGATAAAAGGAAATATTATTGATGAAAAAGTTGAGGAAATTTCTGAATTAATGGGAATTAACCATTTACTCGACAGAGATATCACCCAATTGAGTGGAGGACAGAAACAACTAACTATATTATCATCATTTTTAGCAATGGATCCAAAAATATTGATCTTGGATGAACCGATTGCTTTTTTAGATCAAAAGTCTGAGAGTCTTTTATTAAACAAATTATCTGACTTGACATCCAATAAGGAACTTAAACTAACTTTAGTCATAATCGAGCACCGACTCTCTCGAGTCATGAATCTTGCTGATAAAATTATAGTTCTAAATGATAACGGACAGATCGCTCTTAATGGCGATCTATCTCAAATATTTTCAGATAATTATGATAAATTAAAATCTTGCAATATTCGAGTACCTTGGATTTTAAACCTTTATAACGATTTTAAAACCCATTTTCCAGCAAATGGATTTTTGTATAATCCAATTAATTATCAAAACCTTTTAGATATTCTTCCAAATTTGGATGATGAGCATTTATGGGCTTTAAATAATATTCTAATGAAAAATGAAATCCAACCTGCAATGCTCGAAGAGTATGATAAATATAAAAGTATCATTGGTTTTGATGATTTATATATTGAAAAATCGAAGCATAAAGGTAGAGATCTTAAAAAACCCGATACAAAATCTGAGGATTTCATTTTGGAAACAAAAAATCTTTCATTTTCATATCCAAATAGTAGTTTATCTGCAGTAAATGGACTATCTATAAAAATTCATCAAGGAGATTTTATAGGCTTAGTAGGACCAAATGGTTCAGGAAAGACCACCTTATTATATTTATTAGCAGGTCTATACCGTCCGACACAAGGAGAAATTCTATATAAAACTCAAAATCTGGAGGAAATTGATCAATATGAATATCTTCGAAATATAGGGTTCATTTTTCAAAATCCTGAAACGATGATATTTAAAACTACTATTATTGATGAGATTTTATATGCTCCAAAAAACTTTGGAATGATTAATGATGTTCCAAATGATTATACAAATAAATTAATAGATTTAATTGGTGTTTCAAATCCTAAACGGAATCCATTTAAATTAAGTTGGGGACAGAAAAGGAGATTAAATTTAGCTTCCATTTTTGTTTATAGTCCCGATATAATACTATTGGATGAGCCTTTCATCGGTCAAGACCAAAGAACAATAGATTCATTAGTCGAAACGCTTTACATTGAGAATATTCGAGGAAAAACCATTATCATCTCATCACATGATTATCATCTATTACTTAAATACACCCAACGTATCATTGAGTTAAACAATGATGGTACATTAAGGTCGTACACGGATAAGCGAAATTTTTTTAATGAACATTCTAATTTAGGACCAATTATGTTGATTGACGAAATTGAGAAGGAACTTAAGAGGAGATGAGCAAAATGAAACAAAAAAGTGATGCAATAGACTTTAAAAAATTAACATTTGCTTTCGTTCCAGGAACATCTTTAATGCATAAATTAAATCCATTATCGAAGATAATATTCTTAATACTCCTTACTATCATCTCTTTTGCAATAAAAAGCTTAATACTTATCTCTAGCATTACACTATTTTCCATTTTATTAGCTCTAATGAGTAAAATCTCTGTTAAGAATTTAACGCGTAAATTAAGATTTATTACCCTCCTTCTCTTAATAAGTGTTATTTTAAACATTTTTTTTAATGCTGTTCCCAGCGAAGAGGAAGTGATTCTTTTTCATCTATTTAATTTAGATTTTTTGCCTATTAGGAGAATTGCCACATATTTAGCTTTAAAAGCTCTTTTTATTGTCCTAACTCTCTTTACTTCTGCAATAATATTTACAAATACTACAAGCATGAAAGATTTCGTATATTCCCTAATGCGATTAAAAATTCCATATAAATTTTGCTTCAGTTTCATGATTGGTATACAATATATTCCTACTATTGAAGCAGAAGCTAAGACTATCGCTTTAGCTCAAAAATCACGTGGTTTTGGCTTGGAAAAGGTTAACACACTTAAAAAAGCATATAATTTAATATTTGAGCGTTTAGTAACCACTTTAGTCTCAATACTTAGAAAAGGGCATACTACTTCTATATCAATGGAAAATAGGTGTTTTGGTTTATATAAAGAAAGAACAAACCGAATAGTGGTGAAATTTAAGTTAAGAGATATTGTTTTTATAATAATTTGTTTTTTGATTTTCACCCTTTTACTATTTTATCAATTGAATCTTCTTCCTATTCCTAAAATCCCTTCCTTATATCAAATTTTTACGCAAATTTTCTAGATTTAAACTCTATTAAATATATCAGTGTGGTTTTTTAGAGATGTCTTACTTTTATTTTTATGGTTGATGTATCTGAGACTGTAAAAGAAATACAAGATAAATTTAATATCATTGGAAGAGCTGAAGAAATAAGGAAAATCATCATCGCCAGATCCGTTGGGAAGAATGTATTAATTGAAGGTTCCGTAGGGGTCGGAAAAACCACCATAGCAAAAGCAGTGGCATCACATTTTGATTCAAATTTCTATAGGATAGATTGTTCGGAAGAAACACTTCCCCATAATCTGGTTGGATATTTCGATCCTCCTCTTGCCATATCAAAGGGATATAATGAAGAATCATACATCTATGGACCCCTTACTCAAGCGATGGTTACAGGAGGGTGCATGTTTATAAATGAAATAAATAGAATGCCTGAGAGCACGCAAAATTCTTTATTAACTGCATTAGACGAGAGAATTCTTGAAATTCCTAAATTAAAAACTATAGAGGCTAAAAAGGGGTTTTTTACTATTGCAACTCAAAATCCAGCAGCACATATAGGAGTAACTATCTTAGGTGAAGCATTGAAAGACCGATTTATTTGGATCAACTTAGATTATCAAACACCAGAAGAAGAAATCCTAATAATAAAAAAAGAAGCACATTTTAATGAGTCAGATGGTAATAATATCGCTCAAATTTCACAACAAATCATTGAATTTTCAAGAAAGACTAATTATATAATGCGAGGGAGCTCTATTAGAGGAGCAATCGATTTAGCAGATATTATTTTAAAATCAGAAAATTCTAAAAGCTCTAAAGCCTGGGTTGAGGCAGCAATAATGTCACTTTATAATAAGATTGAACTAGAGGATGGAGTTACTAGATCAAAATCAGAAATTATAACGGATATCGTACTATCTATATTGAATAAAGCGGATTTTCAATAATCGATGACTTCTCTATATCAGATGAAGAGAATGAGAATGAACGCCTTCATGTTAGATTAACTGAGAGAGTTCCAGATAAAGAAATTTTACGATATGAGATCATCAGAAAAAGAAAGAAAAAACCAGATTATTACCAGCACCTTGCAAATTCATTAGATTATAAACAGATCAAAGAATTGGCATATTTAGCAATCGATTATAAGAATTTAGAAGCGATCATGGGATTGCTTAAATCTAATGTGTATGCTGCAACTGACGCACTAGACTGTAATGAAGGTGTGGAATTTTTTGCCGAAAAGTCTAAAGAGTCTTCTGCATCAATGGCAGAAGTTTACTTTTTCATTAGGCGTCCTATATCGAAGAAATATAAGTACATCTTTAGGAGATTAGCTCGCCAAAGTATCATCAAAACCTCATTAAAAATCACCAACAAAGGGATAAGAGGTAATTTCAAAAAAGTAGTGCCAACCTATAAAATTGGAATGCCTGAATTTGATTTGGATGAAACTATTCAATATAATCCCTTAAAAGTGGTTGAAAGAACTCTCACCTATAATGATATATATGGTATTAAGAGACAAAGGCAAAAACGAAAAGTGGTATTAATTCTTGATACAAGTGGGAGCATGTATGGAAAATTATTATTAAACGCAGCTCTTACCACATCCGTTCTTGCGTATAACATGGAAAAAGAAGATTTTGCCATTGTATTATTTAATTCAACAGCCATGATTCTCAAGAAAATTGATAAAAAAAAACCAGTAAATAATATAATTGATGAAATATTAGATTCTGAAGCCGTTGGTTTTACAAATATTGAAATTGGGCTCGATAAAGGCCTTAAAGAACTTAATAAAGTGAGAGAAAAAACGCGTCATAAGTTTGGTATTCTTATCAGTGATGGAAATTATAATAGGGGTAAAGATCCTCTATATTTAGCTAAAAAATACCCCAAACTACACGTGATTGGTATACCTGCTGGAAATGATGCCGATCGGGGGATTGATACTTGTCGGAAATTAGCAAAAGCGGGGAGGGGAAAATTCTACGCTGTTAAAGATTATAAGGAAATTCCTCGGGCTTTAATAGAACTTCTATCTCAAACTTAATTTTAATAATCCAAGAATAAATATTTCAGCTCAAATTTTTGTGATTATAATGGATTTATTTAACCCAAAAAATTTCGATATAATTTCGGGAGTAATTATTATTGCTCTTTCTCTCTTACTTTTCATTTACTCTGCCGCAGCTGTCGTTTCTATATTATTGATTTTAGCTGTAATCATGATATTCTTTGGATTAACACAAATATTGAATATTAGATCTAACAATCATATCTCAGAAAGGAATAATCTTGTTGTAAAGTATCTAATAGCTATTCTCGTTTTGCTCATGGGAATAAGTCTCATCATCAATTTAATCATTGATCCTATATCTACTGCGATTTTTAGCATCCAGTTGGTTGGATTTGTAATCCTTCTTATCGGGTTATCAATGTTATATGTTGGTTCAATTAATCATGATTATCGCAAAGAATATCGCTCCATCCTAATGATAATTGGCTTATTAACTCTAATTTTTGGTGTTGTGATCGTAATTATTCCTACTGTAGGATTTAATATCGTGGCTATAGTGGTTGCTCTTCCCCTATTATTTATTGGATTAACTAGATTACTAAAGGGAATCTTATAAATTATAAAAAAAAAGACAATTTCCATATCTGGTTGTGACACTTCAGCAAAGCGCTCATATTCTTAAGAAGAAGATTAAAAAAATATTATAGGATTTTTGTTTCTGAAGTAGGAGTTGGAGTTTAAATGACTAAAAATCGAAATATATCGTCAGATTCGTTTGCCAAAATATGAGAGATTTTAGCAGGACTGAAAATCAATTGATCTTTTTGAATTTCTTTTCTTTCTTTTCCAATCTCAACAATCCCGTTGCCTTCAAGAACGTAGAAAAATGCGTCTACAGGAGTTAAATGTCTTTTAAGAGCTTCTCCCGGTTTAAGATCGATGTGAACGATTGTTGCGTGCTCAAAATTAAATAATTTTTTAACTGCTACTTTATGAGGTGTGTCCGCAATTTGAACGTCTTTAACATCTACTATTTTCATTGATTTTAACCATTCTTTTTATTTTTCAATAAAGAAATATTATGTTATGCAATTGAAAATATTATTTAATATAAAGTTAAGAGCGAACATCTTCAAAGTAAACTATGTTATGTTTGTGGTTTAATTGCTAAATTTAATATAATTATCCGAAAGCCTTTTAAAAATTCTTCTCAAAGTTTCAGAAAGAGCAGATTTGGATATATTTAGATTATTAGCAAATTCGGTTAATGAAATTTTTCTTGGAATATCAAAGTATCCATTTTCATTAGCAATGTTTAATATTTCATTTTGTCTTTGGGTGAGTAATGTAGATTTAAAGCCGTATCCTATTCTTCCTATGGATGCTTTTATGCCTTTATTTTCTAATTCTGATAAAAAATCATCAACTTTAGAACGATTAGTAATAGCTTCTATTCTTATTTTCCCTTCTTTTATGAGTATTGGATATAATATTAAAAGCTCAGTTTTTATCAACGTGTTTAAAATCCATGGATCAACCACTCTAATATTCATGATTACAAGATCATCTCCTTCAAATAAGATTTGGGAAGAATTCTTAGAGATTTGTTTCTTAAAATCTGAAATAAATTGTTTAACAGATAGTCCCCTTATTTGGAATAAAGTTATCCCCACATTATCTTCTACAAGAAATTTAGATAATATATAAAAATTTAATTCGGGATATTTTTCGTTAAATTTAAACAGCCATTTATCATGAGGGATGATTATTTCAAGCCTAATTTGAACAATATCTGGAGGCATGATAGAAGAAAATTATCTTTTTAGAAAAACCTTACCCGTAAAGTGAACAAAAAAAATAAATAAAAAAATAAAAAATTTTAAG
>DAOUVJ010000193.1 GCA_030667705.1 Promethearchaeota archaeon
GTAAAATAAAAAAAATAATAAAATAATAAAGTGATTATATAAAAGGGGTTTTATATGTCAGTCAATGGAGATTTTATTAGTAGAAAAGCATTAGTTTTGGATAATGGAACGGGAATTTCAAAGAATGGTTATGCTGGAGAGGATCAACCTCGTTCAGTATTTCCAACCGTAGTAGGTCAACCAAAATATGGACACATCATGCCAGAAGTAAAAGAATATTCAAGAGAATGGTACATTGGAGAAGAAGCCATGGAATTAAAGGGGCTCATGAAATTGCGTTTCCCAATTGAACACGGTATTATTGATGATTGGACTTTAATGGAGAGAATATGGCATTATACTTTCTATAGTGATTTAAGAGTGGACCCTTCAGAACATCCTGTACTCTTAACTGAGGCGCCATTGAATCCAAGATTAAATAGAGAAAAAATAGCGGAGATCATGTTTGAAACATTCAATGTTCCAGCGCTTTATGTTGCAACTCAAGCAATTTTATCTCTTTATGCTTCTGGTCGCACAACAGGTTGTGTTTTAGATATTGGTGATGGTGTTTCCCATGTGGTTCCAATATTTGAAGGATTTGCACTATCTCATGCCATAGAACGAATAGATCTTGCTGGAAGGGATGTTACAAACTATCTACAAAGATTACTTAGACAAAAAGGATACACTTTTACTTCTTCGGCAGAAAAAGAGATAGTGAGAGACATAAAAGAAAAATTATGTTACGTTGCGATGGAACCGGAAAGAGAATTAGCGTTATCCAAAAAAATATCTGGAATGGAAAAAAGTTACATGCTTCCTGATGGAGAATTGATTAATGTTGGAATTGAAAGGTTTTTAGCTCCAGAGAGTTTCTTTAATCCTTCAGTTTTAGGAAAAGAATTAGAACCTTTGGATGATGTTATCGTTGATGCTATTAATGCATGTGATGTTGACTTAAGACGAGATTTATTTAGTAATATTGTTTTGTCTGGTGGATCAACAATGTTTCCTGGAATTAAAGAAAGATTGACCAAAGAAATTAAGGAATTAATACCTAATTCTGTTGATGTTAGAATACTATCACCTCCAGAGAGAATGTACTCCGTATGGATTGGTGGATCAATTCTTTCATCACTTAAAACATTTTCGCGAATGTGGATCACAAGGAGAGAATATAAGGAAATGGGACCGGGGGTAATTCATAGATGTTTTTAACTGAATGGAGGATTATTAATGAATAGGATAAAAATTATTGATGGTTATCCTTGCATTGAATTTCCTGAGGGAATGCTTCGCAGTTATATAGATTTAATGATTACAGATAAGTATATTTCAATTCAAAATTTAAAAGATTTAAAAGAGAGAGAGAAGATTTAATGCATGAATTGAAGAATAAGCCTAAAAATTATGAATAATTTTTTTTTTATTTTTAATAATATAATAAGAAAGTGAAAAGAATGGAAAGAATCTTAGATGCGATAAATACCAATTTAAAACCAGCTATAGATATAAACGCTACAGTTATCATTGAAGGAGATCAAAAAATTGTCTATTCTACAGATAATTGGGATGTTAGTACAGATTTAATTCATATCAATGAAGTATGGGGTTTTGAAGAAAAACGAGAGTTATTCATTTCAGGGGAAAAATATTCAATTTTACGAAATACAAATGAATTACTTGTAGCTGTTGCGGTTAAGATAGGTAAAAGAAATAAAGCAATTCCTAAAGAGAGGATTGTAGGGTTTAAGGATGCTGAAAGAAAAATCCTAATCAAATTATCAGAAGATAGCTATTTACCAATGGCGGTGACTAACGTTGCTAGAGTTATTTCTGATATTGGCAGGAAAGAACCATATATTAAATCAGAAAAATCTCTTGGAAAAGTTGAGAATTTTGATTTAACTCCAAAAATATTATCAGATACTTCAAGAGTTCTTGAAAAATTAGGAATATATCGGATAGGGATAAGCGAGGACGAAGCAAAAGTCTATTTAGCCTTACTAAGGAAAAGTGATAGAGGAGAAAAAATAGGAAATTTAGATAAGGAACTCAATCTAAAAAGAACTCATATATATCGGATAATTGATAGGCTCATTGATAAGAATTGGGTTGAAGAAATCTCGAAAGTTCCTAAAGGAGCACAATATTATGCCGCAAGACCTATCATTGAAATGTTAAATAAGATTATCAAAGAAAAAGAGGAAGAAATAAAAATTTTACAAGGTTTTAAGCTAATTTTAGGTGAAGGTACTAAAAATGGCTGGAAAATCGATACACTTGATTCAAATGGTTTGAAAAAATCTTTTGATCTTGATATTCAAGAAATTATTGGTTTCGAAAAAGATAGTGGTATTGTTATTTTTGAATATTATCGATTAATAAAAGATGAAGAAAATTTAGACCGAGTTAAACTGCGCTTATATTCTGAAAAATTAAAACAGCAAATAGAGGAAAATGATATTACTGATCTTGAAGATATTAAGATTATTGAAAACAAAATTGATAATTATTTGGGAGCAGAACTGAATATAAAGTTTAAAGATAACACTCACAGGGCAAATAACCTTGGAAAGGAATGGATAACCGTAGTAAAATTAGTAGCAATTCCGATAGATAACAGAATTTATGTTATTTGGGGCTCAGAAGAAAAATTTGTATCCTTGCTAAACATAATACAGAAATTAAAAAAAGAAATTATCTAATTTTTAATTCTATTATAAAAATCTTGTATTATTTGAATTCGTTCTTCTGCTATTTCTCTTGTAATTTCAAAAAATAAACGATTCTTTAAGGTTAGAATTTTGGTTTCTAGGTGATTGATTACTTGCTTTATTCCGCCATTATTTCTAATGGTATATCCTATTGTCCTGTATAAACCAACAGCACCTAAAGCGTCTAATTTATCCACATCTGACAAGATTTTAGCTTCTAATGTTAGAGGTTTAATTTTATTAGAAAATGAATGAGCAAGTATGCAGTGAATGATTTGATTAATATTATCTTCAGAAAGATCAAATAATTGAGATTTTAAATAATCCTTACTAATTTCAGCAGAGATTATAGCATGATTTTTGTTTGCGGTATTTAAAGATTCATTATTTCGTCCAATATCATGAAGTAATGCTGAAATTCTTAGAATTAGCATGTTTGCCTTTAATTCCATGCCTATTTTATCACATAAATCATAAACTCTTTGAATGTGAGGAAAACCATGGATATCATCATCATCAGAATGATTTACAACAAAATTTCTAACATTTTTAATGATTTCAACATCTTTCATCGAAATCTTTCTCCATTGTCTTGCTAAATTTTTTATATTTTAAAGAGTGCAGCAAAATTTTTCTTAAAATTTCATGAAATAGAATAATAATTAAAAAATAAATAAGGTTAAAAAAATATTTATACTTCCTCTCCACGACGACGAGCTTCTATATCCTTTAAATCTTTTCTTAGAACTTTTCCGACAAGAGTCTCTGGCAATTCTTTACGAAATTCTATGAATTTTGGCACTTTATAAGGTGAGACCGTTTTTCTGCAGAATTCCTTAATTTCAAGTTCCATTTCTTCATTTTCTTTATATCCATCTTTTAAGACGATATAAGCCTTTACTTTCTCGCTACCAGGAATATCGGGATTTGGAATTCCAATAACTGCTGCTTTTTCCACGGCTTCATACTCAAATAACACGTCTTCCAGCTCACGAGGATATACTTTAAAGCCCGATACATTTATCATGTCTTTCTTTCGATCCACGATGTAAAAATATCCATCCTCATCCATTGTAGCAATATCTCCCGTTAATAACCATCTATCTTTGATTTGGTCTTCGGTAGCTTCTGGTTTATTCCAATAACCTTTCATTACTTGAGGTCCTTTAATTAAGACTTCACCAGGTTCGCCACGAGGGACGATCTTAGTATGATCAGCAATCTCCACAAGTCTTATTTCCGTATCGGGAATTGGCATTCCTACTGACCCAATCTTTCGTTCGCCAAAAAAGGGGTTGGTACATGCAACTGGAGAAGTCTCCGTTAACCCATACCCCTCAATTATTATTCCCCCTGTTCTTTCCTCGAAATCTTTTAATACTTCAGGGGGCATTGGTGCGGCTCCAGTATTACAGACCCTTATAGATTTCATATCTTTGGCGTAATCTTCGAGATCGTCACGTTCAAGAAGTCGCATGTACATCGTTGGAACTCCTGGAAACATTGTTGGACTGGTAGATTTTATTATTTCGAATAATGATTTTTGATCACGTGGATCTGGATTTAATGCAATTGTAGAACCCATGTAAATATGTAAGTTCATGCAAACAGTTTGACCATAAATGTGGAATAAAGGTAAGTTTGTTAAGATTGTTTCTTTACCCCTTCTAAACTCAGTACTAGCCCACGTTCCTACAGCTATACAATTTGAAACGATATTGCGATGAGTTAACATGGCTCCTTTAGGTAATCCTGTCGTACCACCTGTATATTGTAAGCTTGCTACTCCCTCAAAATCAGTTTCAAACTTTGGTGGATTGGGTTTAGTATTATTCACCAAATTAATGAGTTGTTTAGTTCCCGAAATTTCTGGTGGATTCCGAGGAGCCATTGGGGTATAATCGAATACATTTGTGATAATAACGTGTCTTAAACGAGTCCTATCTTGGATTTTTTGAATCTTTTCAATTTGATTATCCCAAGCAATGATTACTTCGGCTCCGGAATCATTTAATTGATATGATAATTCATGATCCGTGTGTAAAACACTGCAAGCTGTAGCAATTGCTCCTGCTTTCAAGATTCCATAATAACTTATGATGAATTGTGGGAAGTTTGGAATCATGATAGCAACTACATCTCCTTTCTTCACACCTAGATTCACTAAAGCAGTTGCTAATCTCTCAGTAAGATCTTTTAATTTTTTATAAGATATTTTATTTTTCATGAACCATATAGCAGTTCGACTCCCGAAATCGCTTGCAGATTTATCAAGAAATTCATAGATATTAATTTTTGGGTAATCGATATGGGGTTGAACTCCCGGATCATAATTTTTTAACCAAGGTTTTTCCGCGTATGGATTTTCTGACATAGTATTTATTTCTCACTTCTTTTAGATTAAGTAATTAATTTTCGTTTTTTTACTTTATTAATAGAAATATAGAAAAAGATTTTAAATTTTAATTCCCTTCATTTAGTTTATCTATCGCGTCATCCGCGGATTCACATACGTAATCGCATTCATCTTTTATCATTGTTTGTAAACCCGATAATATTTTAGGATTATTTAGACCAATTTTTCCTAAAGCTTCAGTAGCTCTCCATCTTACGTCTGGTTTTTTATCATTCAATAAATATAATAAATCATCTACTGCTGATTCTGCCTTTCTACCAATTTTTCCAAGTGAAAGCGCGGCTTCTCGGCGAACATTAGTTTTAGGATCATACAAAAGTTGTTTTAATCCTTCAACTGCTTCAGGGGAGTTCAAACCGATTTTTCCTAGCGTTCTTGCTATTGCGACTTTTATTTTTGGTTTATTATCCATTAATGATATTAATTGGGGAATCACTTCTGAAGCATCTATTCCAATTCCTCCTATTGATGAAATTATAACAACGCTCATTTTTGATTTAGAAGTCTGAAGTGCTTCAATTAAACTGGGAACGGCTTTTTTTCCAATGCTTCGAAGTGAATCAGCAGCTTTTCCTCTAACATCTTCTTTTTTATCTTTGAGCATGA
>DAOUVJ010000140.1 GCA_030667705.1 Promethearchaeota archaeon
AAATCCATGCTTTTTTTCTTCAAGATTCTCGATAATAATCAATTTTCCCCTCATGACAATTGATTGATACGCGTGATCACATTCATTCATCTTATAACCCCTATCCTTGATTATTGTAGCACATACTAATGGATTTACTTTAATAAACTCAATTTTTAATCCTTCATTGGCACAATGAAAGTATAAACAATTATTTTCCTGGTCATAACCATAACTAAGAGAAACTATATACGGCTCCTTTTCTCGGCACATTGATAATGTAACATATTTTCCCTCAATGATAATTGTATTTAAGAGATTTTTATCAGTGATCTCTTTTTTCTTCCGTCTCATGTGATATTTTGTCATGATTAAATTAATGCTTCATATGTATTTTGGATATAAACTTGATGGTTTATCTATTTTTATTAAAAATTTTTTATAATTTTAATAAATACATCGTTATAAATATAAAAGAGTATTTAATTAAAGTATAGTAATAACATTAATACTCTTAATTTTAGTTTTTTAAATTTTAAAATATTATTTTAGATTAAGTGATTTTTATGGCAAAACAAACACTAGATATTGGCTTTTTCTCAAGCATGTATAGCCAAACTAACGGAACGGCTCATGCTGTCAAATTTTTATCGGAAGCAATAGCAAAATTAGGACATGATGTCCATGTTTTTGCTCCAAAGATAATGAACGGGCATAACGGGAGCCTCCCAAAGACTTTGCATTTTCACGATTTTGGGGGGGCCAGAGTTGGAGCCCGTACGGGTTTTGTTGTGTCTATTCCCATTCAAAAGATGTTTTTCTGCCCACATGATTATTTGGATATAACCCACATGCACACTCATGCAACGATTGGACCAATTGCTATTAATTGGGCAAAATATTTGGGAATCCCGATGGTTGGAACTCATAATGCCCCATTAACGTATTATACAGCTCAAAATGTTAGAATTATTGGAAATCTACTTACTAAATCTGACTTAATCTGGAGATATGAACGTCATATGTTGAATAAATATGATTTTGTCCACGTTGCTACCAAATCTAAGAAAGACCAATTACGTAAACATCGTTTCATGGAACCAATCGTATGCTTATCTAATGGCATACATGATGCAATGTACACGGACTTGAAGGAAAATGGTATTCGAGAGAAGTATAACATTGAGGATAAAAAAGTATTATTATATGCTTCACGTTTATCAACAGAAAAGCATCCTATTAGTATCCTAAAAACCTTTAAAAAAATACAACAGGAAGTCCCAGACGCATATCTGTTAATGGTTGGAAGTGGAGGTGCTTCTTCAGATAATGTTAAACGAATGCTTAAGAAGAAAGCATATAGAGATATTGCCTCTTATGCCGGACGTGTTCCTTTCGTCGATTTATTAAGATTATATAAAACAGCAGATTTGTCAGCTCTGTGGTCTTGGGTTGAAGCAGAAGGTTTGGTATTACTTGAGGCAATGGCTCAAGGGACCCCTAATGTAGGGGCGAACGCATGTGGAATAAGTAATGTTATAAGACATGGAAAAACCGGATATCTTGCTAATGATTTAGATCAATTTAAAGATCAAGTTGTGAAATTATTGAAAGATGATGATCTTCGCATTGAATTTGGAAAAAATGCGAAAGAAATAGCTCAAGAGTACAAGATTAGCAAAATAGCAGAATCGTGGATAAAACTATACAAGTTTACGATTGACGAGCTTTATCCGTTACGTTATTATCGTAAAGAAAGAAAAGAGAGGGTGGAATTAATTAAGGAATTTGTGAAACATATTCCAAATGTCACCTTTTAATAAGGTTATCTTACTCTTTTTTATTTAATTTAATATCTTAATTCGCTATAGAGATATAAATAAATATTTATTTCATGGAAATTTTGTCATTTCATAATGTCAGAAGATGCGGAGAAGTTAGAAAATGACGACCGAAATAACATGGAAAACATTCAAGATTCTAAAGAAGTAGTGAAAAAAGATTCAATTCCTCATTTTTTACCTACATATCGAATTTCCTTTAACCTATTTCCAATTCCAATTCTAATCGTAATAGTTATAGCTGGTTTATTAGCGTACGCGACATATTTTGGAGCAGGGATTCAGCTTGAAGGAGGGTATGTCTCAGAAGAAGATTTAGGTGTATTAGGGGGGATAATAAACGGGATTATTTACACCTTCACTTCTGTTGCTGCTGCGTTTCTAATAGTTTTCTTGATAAGAAAGAAAGGCATTGATGTTTTAAAATATATTTTTGGATTTTCCTTTGGTTTGTTAGGATTTACATTATCGTGGTTCTTTGCTTCAGTTATAATATTTCTAATTTTCATTCAATTCCCAGAAACTCCCGCTTTAATTAATACTTACTATATCGTATCCGATATTATAAGCCCAATATTAGTAGCAGTATTTACAGCTTTGTTACTTTATAAATACTTTACGTCCAAATCAATCAATACAAAGAATCTAATCGTGCTATACATAAGTCTACTAATAAGTGCTTCAATGGGATTAATGATGCCACTTTGGACGACTCTTGCTATTTTAATTGGAATATCTTTTTGGGATATATATGCCGTACTCAATAAAAAGGGTCCTATTAAAGAAATGATAGATATCGCATCAAAAAACGATAAATACGATTTATATGACGAAGAAATTGAAGAATCCATCAAAAAGGGCGAATTTATTTATGACACATCTAAAGTCGAAATTGGTATTGGCGATTTAGCTTTTTATAGCATGCTAACTACAAGTGCGCTAATTCAAACTGGAAACGTGTTTATCATGATCTTTACAACTATAGCTATATTAATCGGGACGGGAATAACCTTAAATCAATTAAAACGTAATAAAATTTTACCTGGGTTGCCAATATCCATCTTTTTAGGAATTGGTACCATGCTTTTATCGTGGTATATAATATCACTTTTATAAGTGCTGCATTAATGGTAGCAACTTGGAATAACTCCGTTGAAGCCGAAGTGTCCATAAAATGACATTCCTTAACTGCCTTCGTTAATATTAATAAGCTTCTGCATAACTTATACAAGCTACAATAATGCCTAATACTATGGAAGCCCCAATACCTAGAACTAAAAATTCCTGGAAATTACTCATGAATGATGTGGGCGCAACCATAGCAATAATCATAGTATATATTAAAAAACATAATATAGTACAAGGAACTATCATATATAAAAAAATAACCTTTTTTTCTGCTTCATATTCTATTAGACAAAAAATTCCCGGAATTAAAAAACCTGTCGCCCAAACTAGAATACTTATTATACAAATAACCATTGCTGCTTCTGCAGCAAGAGTCTCAAGTTCACTCGTTATTGATACAAAAGAAATCGACATCATTGTTAAAAAAGCAAAAGCTATTATTCCTGCAATACCCTTTCCTCTACCCATTAAAAATCACCTTCAATATTTAATTAAATATTATATCTTAAAAATGTTCGTCGAAAAAAGAAGTAAAAATTCCACTATCAATACAACATTTGACAAAATAGTCAAATATTACTTAAAGAAGTATTCTACTTCTCATAAATTAAGTTTTTAATTAGTGTATAAAATAGATATATATGACAGATATTAAGAATATCAAAACGTTTGCGGTTATTGGTGCGGGAACTATGGGGCGAGAAATTGCTCAAGTTGCCTTGATGGCGGGCTTTGAAAACGTCGTATTAAATGATATTCAGCAAGAAGTGATTGAAGATGCATCAAAATACATACAAAATGGGTTGAGACGCCTTGAAAATAAAGGACTTCTGAGTGAAGGACAAAAAACCGATATTCTTATGACCCACTTAATAAAAGAATCTGATTTGAAGAAAGCAGTACAAAATGCGGATTTTATAGTCGAAGCCATCCCCGAGATAATGGATTTAAAACAAGAATTATTTCATAAAATAGGTAATATCGCTCCTGAACAAGCGATTTTTGCTACAAATACTTCCACCATGAGCATTACAGATATAGCTTCAACTTCTGGGAGAGAAGATAAAGTCATTGGCATGCATTTTTTCACCCCTGTTGTATTGTTACGCTTAATTGAGCTAATTAAAGGTGTTAAAACGAGTCAAGAAACATTTGAAAGGAGTTATGAGGTGAGTATGAAATTTCCTTCCATGAAAGGAAAACGTTATATAGCTAAAATCAATAAAGAAAGCCCCGGATTTATAGTAAATCGTCTTACCATAGCCTCAAGCCTTTATTTAAGTTGGATGCTCGATTATGCGACAGAAAAAGGTATTTCTTATGAAATGTTAGATAATGATATTACTGCTCCACCGAATTTAGGTCCATTTGCTAAATGGGATTTTCTAGGTTTAGATATAATACGAAATGTTCAAAATTACTTTGCAAAAACATTATCTCCAGAATTTACTCCTTGTAAGAGACTCCAAAAATTGGTAGATGAAGGAAAATTAGGTAAAAAAACTGGAAGTGGATTATATGAATGGGAAGAAGGTAATATAATCAGAAAATCAAAGGAGAAAGCTAACCTTTTAAATGTCGAAATGTATTATGCTATTCAATTGAATGAAGGATGTCGACTTTTAGAGGAAGGAATCGTCGCTAATTATAAAATTATTGATGATACAATGCTTGCTGGAATGGATATGCCAGGACCATTCAGTGCTGGGAAAAGAAATTATAAGAAATGGACCCAAATGTTAGAATCTTTTTCAAAAAAATCGGGAATTAATTATATTAAACCAATTAAATTGATGGCTACAGGAGATTTCATACAGATGAAAAAATGATTTTATAAAAAAAAATAAATAGATAAATTAATTTAAAAATAGATATTTCTCCAATTATAATGCCAGAGATTGATTCCGCTCCAAAGACAGGATTAGAAAAGATTATCTATTTCTTCAATAATGTTCTTGAAATTAATCATCCAATTACAATAGCTGAAGTAGTTAATAAAACGGGATTTTCTTGGAGTTTTGTTAAAAAGACATTAACCAAAATGAAAGATGAGTATGATGGATTTCATTTTGAAAAATCTGGAAGTGCTTGGATAGTTTGGAAAGACAGAAATCATCTGATTAAAAAATTAGATGATACTTGTTCCCGTTTTCTACCCGTTGATTCATCCAAGAATGGTTGTAATGAATAGATTCATAAGCTTAAAAATTCAGTTAAACTTATTCCTTTCTCTTTCTTGCTTTTTTACCCGATAAATACAAAATGCAACAACCAGAACATATTGGCATAAAAGTTTGTTGTTTCATCATATTTCTAAATTTAGTATATCGTGAACCATTCCAAATTTCACTAATTGATTGTTCATGTAAATTTCCCATTACCAAATCATAAAAAACGTGACAAGGAGCTACATCTCCATTTGCAACTATATCCGCAGAAACAAAAGGGGAGTAACACTTAGTGTATTGATCTTTCATACCATTCCAATCCGCTTTTAGATACGCTTTCAAATTATTAGGGGAAAATGTGGGAGGTAATAGGAGTAGATTTTTCTTTTTCTTGAATAAAACTTCCTCCACTACTTTTACTTGTTTAGTTAATTCATAAATATCAATTGAATCAAATTCATCAATGGATCTAACCAATGCGCGCCAATAAGCATCACTTTCCTCACCAAATTCTAATTTCAAGAGCTTTGCATAAGAATTACCCATTTCTTGAGTAAGAAAATTCTGCATTTGGATTGTGACCCAATCAATATAATCTAAATTTAAATCATGTAAGAAAAATTCTTCAATAACATCGAAATTAGCCGGAGTTACTGTATATATTATACTTATATTCGGGTTCTTAGATTTTGTTCTTTCTTTTTCATGGTAAAGAGTTTCAATTCCCTTTAACGCCCTTTCATAACTTCCGTTACCGCGTTGTTTATCATTTATTTTCTTAGGACCATCAAGTGAAACCCTAACGGAATCAAAACCCGTTCTAACAAGCATTTGCGCATTTTCAGCTATGAGAGTACCATTTGTTGGTGTATCAACATACGACCCTCCCTTTTTTATTTCCTCCGCTAAATCCTCAAAATGGGGATATAATAGTGGTTCTCCCCCAAATAAACTATAAGATGGTTTTGCTGGAGTTAGATCCTGTATAAGTGTCTTAATCAAATCGAATTCTAAAGTCTCTGGTTGAGATTTTGAATCCCTCGTTGAATAACAACCAGATTCGCCCCAAAAATAACACATTCTGCATCGCAAATTGCAATTTTCTGTAAGATGTAATGTAATATTTCTTGGTAAACTATCCATTTTATTCATCAAATCTAGAATCAAAAATTAATTTTTTTAATTTTCCATACAATCGTTAATGTAGAAATTGTAAAGTAAAACAAGATCTTTTTAATTACGGAACAGAAGTTGTTTGGGGGTTTTATGAGGTAGTGTGAATTTTCACACTAAAGATCTACACCTTTATATTTCATAATATATTTTATCAATTAATTATTTTTAAGAGAAAGTGAACAAATCGTATGAAAATAGAAAAATCCAGTCAAGATCTTGAAAATGAAGTAATATATGCTGATTTATGTATTCACTGTGGAAGTTGTAATGCCTTTTGTCCTCACATGGATTTCAACGAAAACTCAGGTGAAGCTTACGTTGTTGATGAATGCTCTGAAACTGTAGGATTATGTTATAATGCTTGCCCAAGAAGCTTTTTTCCAGTGTCTGAAATTGAAGAAAAAATTTTTGGTCAAAGACGAATTGATTTAGCTATTGGAGTTTATAAAGATATCATACAAGTAAAATCAAATACAAAGGATGATATTTTATACAATCTCGTTCTTGCTGCTTTTGACGCTGGAGTTGTAAAACATTTTGTATTAAGTGAACCAAAAAGCACAAAACCTCCAGTAGCATTCCCTGTCGTAGTAGATAATGCAAAAGATGCAAAAAAATACATTCCTAAAAAAACAATGGATAATGCTGGACCATTGATAACAGGTATTGGAAAGGCATACATGGATAAAAAGAGAGAAATAGGTATTTTAGCCAACCCTTGTCATTTCCAAGGTTTAGCTAAAATTCTAGTTTCAGACTTTAACACTGGTGCTGAACGAACTTCATTAAAAATCGCTTTTGCTTGTTCTTCTGGTGGAATGACTGGATGTAAATATTGTACCGACTATTCTGGAGAATTTTCAGATATTTCATTTAGTCCATGGGGAGCCCCTAAAGGAAGTGATGAGGCATTCTTAATCATCAGGACAAATGTGGGTCAAAAAGTCATAGATCACGCATTAAAACAAAAATATATAGAGATCACGAATAAAGAACCTGATTTAAGTGAAATGAAGAATTTCATTAACAAGAAGAAAAGGAAGAATTTCAAGAATCTCATTGGAAAGGATAGTATTACAGCTAAATATTTAGAATTGAATATTGATGAATTAAAAGATTTGTTAGAATAATTCTAACTCTTTTTTTATATTATATTTCTTTTTTTTAGGATAAGTTTAGTTATAGTTTCAAATATATCTTTATTATTATGACCAGATTTACTTGATGTTTCAAAATGAGATGGTATATTATGCTGCTTTTGAAATTTTTCAGCGTCTTCAAATTGAACAGCTCTTCTTGAGTCAGCTAAATCGGCTTTTCCTCCAACGAGCACAAAAATGGGATTTGAAGTGTTAGCTCGAACAACTTCGTACCATTCTTGAAGATGCTGAAAACTTGTATATCTTGTAATGTCATAGCAGAGCAGACAGCCATCTGCGCCTCTGGAATAGTTCGGTAAAAAGAAACGGAAGCGCTTTTCGCCAGCAAAATCCCAAATTTGAAGACTTATCAATAAGCCCTCTCTATCCATGCTCCAGCTCGCTAAATCAGTCCCAATTGTTATCTTCTGCTCGAAATATTTTCCAGTAATCAAACGTTGTATCATGGTGCTTTTTCCAATGCCACCGTCACCAACTACAAGAATTTTGTAAATATATTTTTTTGATTGGTTCATTAGTTCAATTCATTCAATAACCTGATTAATATAGATAATAAATTAGATTTTTATAAATCTTCATTGTTGTTGATTAATGCTATTATATTTTTTTTTTTAATAGATGAAAGGTTTTGCAAAATCTCATTTCTTTTACTTTCAGGAAGGGATTGAATTATGTCATTAAGAAGATCAATATTAAAATCTTGGATGTCATGATGTATTAAAAATAGAAATAAAACTGCTAAACAAGGAGATATAATCATGAAGAATAAATGAAATATAGATATCTCAAGAGGAATAGATCCTTCTATGCCCGTACCGGGTAAATAATAAGAGATACTGGATATAAGATTGAAATTAATAAGAACTGCAACTAAAATATTTACTAAGTTTAAAATTATGAAGATAATTAGGTTAAATATTGATAAGTGGATAGATTTTTTTTTTTTAAGAGAGGAA
>DAOUVJ010000089.1 GCA_030667705.1 Promethearchaeota archaeon
AAAATATTCAGCAAAACCCCATCCAAATTCCTCACCTATTATCAAGTTCTTTAAACTCGAGATAGGCGTGAGGATAGCACCGATATTAATGGTAATAGTCATCCCCATGAGGTAAGTACCCGCAGGTATTTCTAAAATTCTACAAGTTCGGTATATCAATGGAACTAGGATCAATGAAAGGGTCAAATCTTCAATAAACGCAACTATAGTACCTGTAAAAATGCAGATCATGTAAAAGAATAATCTATTATTTCCTTTCGTGATATGAATTAATTTTATAGCAATATATTCCAACACCCTGTTATGAGTTGCAAAATAAATTATTATCTGTATGGCAAAAATGAACATTAACGTATTGAAATTGATAAATCCAAGAATCTCCAAATCATCAAGATTCCATAGCGTGCGCATTGAAACTACTGCTATGACCCCTATTATTAATGCAAAAGGGAAATAATCTAACTTATTTTGAGAGAAAAAAATCATTAAAATCCCAAATAAGACCAAGATTAATACTATTGCTTGAGGGTTCATTAAATTGAAAAATGGTGATTGTTTTAATAAAATTACTTTAATTATAACATTTAAGGTTTAAATATTATGAATAAACCTTTTATGAAAATTATGAGTATTATTCTTCCATAATCATTAATAACGAGGAGAGAAATATTGAATGAAGATGAAATTTTAGAAAAGTTGAGAAATGGAATAGTTGAAGGAATTTCAGAAGAAGCGTTAGATTTTATTCAAAAAGCAATTGATGCAAATATCGATACAAAACAAATATTAAATGAAGCCATAATTCGCGGTGCTGAAGAAGTAGGCATGAGGTATGAAAAAGGTGAATATTTTCTCGCTGATATGCTTTTAGCTGCAGATGCTATTAATAATTGCATGGATGTTCTTAAACCGAAATTGGTAGAGGAAAAACACAAACCACAAGGCAAGGTGTTAATTGGTACTCCTGAGGGAGATCTTCATGATATAGGTAAAAGTCTTGTCATTGCTCTATTACAAGGTCAAGGGTTTGAAGTAATAGATTTAGGTGTGGACGTTCCCCCTGAAAAATTTGTAGAAGTAGCAACGAATGAGAATCCAGATATTATTGGAATAAGTGGATTATTAACCGTAACGATTTCTAAAATGGTAGAAACCGTTGCTATGCTTAAAAGAAAGGGAATTAAGGCTAAAATAGTAGTGGGTGGGGGTATACTCTCTGAAGAATCTTGCAAACATATCGGTGCTGATGTTTGGACCAAAGATGGATGGAAAGGTGTAAAACTAATTAAAAATCTGATGGAGGTTAATTAAATTGCCACATGATTGGGAAGCATCCAGAAGGAGAATAGGGGCAACCATTGCGGGATCAAGTGGAATTGATCGCGTACCATATTTTCCTATTGTATGTGAAGAAATGATCTGCCGTATATCAGGAAAAACTTTTCGAGAACTTTTATCTTCACCTAAGATGTATGGAAATGCCGCTATTATGACTTATGAGTTTTTAAAAGCTGATTCTCTTTCCATACCTACTGCTTACGCTGGTCCTGCTGAAGCTTTAGCTTTCGCAGAAGCCAATAATAAGGAAGACGTAATGAAATGGTCTGATTATAAGGTATTTATGGCTAAACAGGGGGCTATCTGTAAAACTGAGGAAGATATTGAAAAATTAGAAATCCCGGATCATAGTAAGATTTCAATATGGGATACTTGCATTTCTGCTGTAGATTATGTAAGAGAAAAAACAAGATATCCACAGGCTTGTGCACTTGGTATTTGGTCTGTTGTTCAGGAATTGAGGGGTATACAGGCTTATAGAGATATGAGAAAGAATCCAGATCTATTGCTAAAATTGTGTGAAAAGGTATATCAATCTCAGATGGATTTATACAATTACTTTAGTGAAAGAGTAGGTCATAGTTCAACAATATTCTTTACGGGGTATGCTTTTAACAAACACATGATGAGTTTCGAGGATGCAATGAAGTTTGAGGGGCAATTTATCAAAAGAATGCAGAATGAGACTAAAGCTAAAATAATGCTTCATAACTGTGGAACTTCACCTTATTTTGATGAAGTGTGTGATAATCTTGATATATTCGCTATTAATGGCTCACACCCACTAGATATTGAATATTGGGTGGGATTTAAAGAAAGACATCCGGATGTAACAATAGTTGGAGCAAACATTGATGTGAGTCGGGAACTATTCAGTGGTACACCTTTAGATGTTGAGAAAAAAGTAAAAGAAAACATTACACATTTAGCATCTGGAGGTAAATATGCTGTTGGTCCAATCTGCTGTTTACCTTGGGGTGTTTCACTAAATAACATCATGGCAATACCCAAAGCAATAAAAAAATGGGGTACTTATCCTCTACAAGCTCATTAATAATTTATTTTATTAAGATTGAGTTTCTCTATAATTAAAATTTAAAACCGGCATTTCTCATTTGTTGAAATAGAAGCTCAGTCTGCTTGACCATCGCCTCAGTGGGATATCTTAATTTGAAAAGGAATTGAGCGTGATTTTGTATGTCAAGGCTTTTTATCCTCTTTTTTACCAATTTCAACCAATTTCCCGATTCTTGTTTATTCGCTTCAAGAACTTCAATATATGCTTTTTCAAGATATGCATCAACATCCTCATCAAATTCCCCATATTTATTATTGTACGCTTTCAAGATATCATCATCATTTAATATCCTATATTTTTCATTATGTACTATTATATTTTTTTCTAACTTGGGCATCGTTTCCGGCTTAGACTTTGGATATCCGATCGAAACGAGCATTAGGGGAAGAACATATTTAGGGATTGAAAAACATTCTCTTATCTTATCCATGGTTCCTTGAATTGATCCAATATAGACTGAACCGAGTTGAAAGCTCTCAGCAGTCATGACTACATTTTGAGCAGCACACATAATATCTGCATATCCAATTAAAAAATGTCCAAGCGAATGTTCACCTTGAAAATCAATTTTAGACAACGCGGCCCATCTCTTTACTCTATAGAAATCAAGACAGAATATCATTGATAAAGGGGCATTTTTAACCCACGGTTGTGGACCTATTATTTTTGCGAGTTTTTCTCTCGTTTCTTTACTTTTCACAATGATGATCGAAATAGGTTGAATATTTCCTCCTGAAGGTGCATTGTTAGCTGCATTGAGAAGTTTTTCAATTACATCTTCAGGGATTTCTTTATCTATGAATACTCTAACAGAACGACGATTGATCATTAATTCAAATACAGTCATAAATATGACATTGATACTCAAACATTTATAGATTATTTATTCAGACAATAAGATTTTATATTATTATACTATTCTATGCGAACCCCTTGCTTTTTCAGGATATTTTGAACTTTTGAAATATTAACTAATCTACAAGTTAAATCATCTTTAATAGATACTGCGGCAGCTACTCCCGCGCCTTGACCTGTCACTGTACAACATACCATTTGACGAGTAGCGGCATGTGATATCTTATCTCCTGCAACAGCACGACCCACAACTAATAGATTTTCCACTTTCTGAGGAACGATGATCCCATAAGGTACGTGAAAATATCTTCCTGTTGTAGGCATGATACAAACACCATGACCATCAATAAATTCGGGACAGATGCCAATCGTATCCTCAAATCGCGCTTCATTTCGCACATCGTCTTCTGTAATATTATATTGACCAATAATCTTTCTTGATTCTCTGGTACCCAAAGAAGCTCCTATAGTTCTGAGGCGTGCTTTTTTAAATCCAGGGGTATATTTTTTCAAAGCATTTATAGCCATCATGACTCGTTTTCTACCTTCAATTTCCGCCTTAGTAAGATCCCACACATCTGTAGGATCAATATTATTCATGTGGATTCCATTAAAGGAATTTATTTCTCCCGCATCCGTGTAGCAACCCCAATAACTCTCGATAGTAACATCATTTGGAATCTCTCCTGCTTCTTGAGCTTTTTTAAATGGTTCTGTTAAATAGGTCGTAAAAAAATCTTCTTCCTTACCAGATGTTTCCCCCCAATCTCCAAATTTACTGCGATTTAAATAGACATACATGAGAAATTTCCCGATATTAACACCACTGCATCCAAAATTTACGGTAACTTCCATTAATTCATTTTTAGGGCTTTTATTAAATGGAGCACCAGCATGATGAGCAACATCTGCATCTCCCGTTGCATCAATTATTCGCTTAGCTAAAATTGCTTGTCTTCCAGATTTACTCTCTATGATGACTCCCTTGATTACATCTTCATCCATAATTGCTTGAACGACAGTACAATGAAGTAAAGGTTTAATACCCGCTTCCTGAATCATTTCATCAACCACATGCTTGAACATTTCGGTGTCTAGAACTTCATAGGTTGCTTTTCCCTCCACCATTAATCCTTCTTGTTCGAGAACATCTGTTAATTCCTTATTTTTAATTTTACCAAAAATATCAATACTTGCATCCATTGATTTCGAGCGTTCTTCAAGTTCAAGTCCAATCCCCCCGGATTCGATGGTTTGGGCATAACGGTACCAAGAGATAGTACCGATCATTGTTTGAGTTATTACTCCACCAAAACAGCCGTATCTTTCGACAATCATTACCTCCACACCCGCTCTAGCCGCACTTAACGCCGCAGATATTCCAGCAGGTCCGCCACCTACCACTAAAATTTCAGTTTCTGCAATAATAGGTATTTTTTTAGAAGGTTCATCAATCATTCTCATTTTTTATACTCCCGAATTAGATTATTACCTAATTTATGATATTTTAAAATGATAGATATCTATATTTAAATATTGAAAATCTAGTTTACTTTTTCAATTTTCTAATTTGGCGAAAACTGAGAGTTTGTTCTTCTTAAACAATAAGAATCTTCTATGCATTATGATTCTGAATAAAGAATTAAATGCAATCAATAATATCTTAGCTTAAAATTCATTCCTACATTTTATACAAACGCGCTTTTTAGCATAAATTCGATGCGGTAGATAGCTAATGAGTCTGGATTTGTCATCAACCTCCTTGATTGCAAATCCCTGTGCTCCACATTTGGGACATTGTCTTTTACGCAATCCTGTATCGAAATTTAATGCATAATCTACTGGAACAGATGGGACAATACTTTGTTCTGGTGAAATTCCGACATCTGGGGGTGGGTGGAGATTTGGGGGTGAGATATTATTAATTTGTGGGGCAATCTCATATTGTAAATTTTGTGGGGAAACGGACGGCATTGAAATTGGTTGTTCATTTACAATCCCTTGCAATTTCAAGTAGTTATTCTCTTCTACTAAGCTGTTTATTAGAGTATCTTTTTCAGAAACGAGATTTTGATAATATTGCAATTGAGATTCTAATTCCACTATATGATCACTCAAGAAGTTTATGCGATCCTCCCAATCAGATAAGATATCTTCCATATTACTCTGTAACAATTTTTTAACACAACCCTATTTACAAATTTATAATCGTCGTATATAATTTATTCCGACATAAATATAAGTGTTATTAAAAAACGATTTGAGGTTTAATAATAAATAGTTGATATAAATAAATTGTATAGAACTTTTTAAATCAATAATAGTAATAATTAACTATTTTCTAATAAACAAGTAAAATAAATGAAGCAAAATCAAGATTTAATTGAGTATTTTTATGAAGAGATTGAGAAAAAGGGATATAAAGCACGAATCATTGATGCAAAACACATTCCCGATTTAAAACATGATATCCAGCAACAACAAGTTCACATGTTTCCGGAATTTTATGAAAAGTATAAAAAATATTTTAATTTTAAACCAGAAGTCGATTTCGGGAATATAGAATCACTTATTGTTATCGCAGTTCCCGTACCTCAATATGAAGTCACATTTCAATATAAATCTAATCTCATTTCATTAATGCTTCCACCAACATATCTTTACGGTCAAAAAATCATTGATGAATTGGAAGAATCATTGAAGAACATCTTTAACTCTAAAAGATATAATGTAAACTATGCCTACCTTCCTGTGAAAACGTTAGCTGTGAGAAGTGGGTTAGCAAGGTATGGTAGAAATAATATATCTTATGTCTCAGGGATGGGAAGCTTCTATCGTTTGGTTCCATTTTATTCTGACGTTCCAATAGAAGAAGATATTTGGATTGAGCGTAAAATGATGGAAAATTGTGAAAATTGTAATGCTTGTGTGAATAAATGTCCTACTGGAGCTATTCCAACCGATCGATTCCTCTTAAGGGTTGATAAGTGCCTAACATACCATAATGAACAACCTGGTGAAGTTCCATTCCCCGCTTGGATAGACCCATCTTGGCATAATTGCTTGGTAGGATGCCTTCATTGCCAGAAGATCTGTCCTGTGAATAAAGAAGTAAGGGATTGGAAGGAATTTGCAATTAATTTCAATGAAGAAGAGACTCAAATGATTTTAAATGAAAAAATTTTTGATGATCTTCCAATTATGTTAAAGGAGAAAATAGAACAACATGATCTTGGATATCTTTATGAGGTTATTCCTAGAAACTTGAGTGTTTTTCTCGATCAAGGATAAGAAATTCACTCTCTTCTGGGATAATGGTTTAATCAAAACTCTTGTTATTATTTTTTCTAATAAACTATTTTCCATATCCATTTCATCATCACCTGCATTATCATCCCCTTCAAATTCATTAAAAGAGTTACTAGCTTGGAACGTGAAACTTAAAGCGATTATTGAAGTAAGGATAAAACCGACAAGAATCAATAATAGAAGTTTTTTCATTGTATCACCCCCAAAAAATTACTAACAATTCGGTATTTATTAGAAATATATGGATCGCTAATAATATAGATAAAGAAAGCATGATGTAGTGAATTTTTATAAAATTTTTAAATCCAAATCTTTTCATTCTGTTCAAATCTCGAAAATAAAAAGCACTAATTGAGACAGAAAACATTACAATCCCAAAGATAATTCCGGTCCACAATTTTGTTATAAACAATGGAAGCGGGATGTGGTTGTACTCACCATCAAATATTAAGGATCCCCAAGGGTCGGACGAGAGTAAGCTTGCGATATGAATCAGAAAAATAATATTTGTTAAGGTAGCATTTAGACAATGGAAATCTCGCGCTTTCTTATAAGATTTAAAAGCTCTGGCAAGTTTTTTTGTTCTAATGCCATAGATGGTGGAAATTATAAACCAAGTAAGAGTTGTAAAACCAAAAGCTCTTCCCATTATCCATAAAGAGCCATTAGAATCTTCTATATGATGCAGGCAACTTCCAGTCTGATTTTGACTCACTAAAATAAATGGGATGATTATTGATAATATAAGAAGAATGATATCTAAGGTGATGTATAAGGTTAATTTACTTGATTTTTTTTTTGTAGTCTCTTTTTCAACTTGCATTAGAAGTAATAATAAACTCAGACTTTTAATGATCTAGAATTATATTTTCCTAGTTTTTATCATTTTAAAAGTCAAAATCTTAAAGGATTAATAATCCTTCAACATTATAGTATATATGAATAGTTTTGAGCGTATATGGACGGCATTAAACCTTGAGGAAGCGGATAGAATTCCCACACATACGATTAATATTGATGGAAATGTTGCGGATCAAATCTTAGGAAAACCCGCAAGGTCGGCTTTTGATATCTTTGATGACATGGAACGAGATTATCCAGATGAGTGGTTAGATAAGATAAATTCCGTTCTCCATGATATTGAAATCTCTACTTTTGCCAAATCCGTTAGAGCAGGTTATGAATTAGGATTTGATGGAGTTGGAATCCAATATATCCCTTTTATTCTTGAAAGTAAAGAAGAAATGACTGATATATTTGGAAAAAGGCATAAAGTTCGAGATATCGACGGAAATCCCTATCCTGATTATTATGGGGGATATATCAAGAATCGAGAAGATTGGGAGAAATATCCTAAACCTGATTTGAAGGAAGAATACAAAAAAGCAAAAAAATTATATAAAGGAGTTTTGAGGAAATGTCGTGATATTAAAGATGATATCTGTATTATTGCTCAAAACGCATTGACATCGATCTTCCCACCAGTGTGGCAGGGCATGGGAATGCCCTATTTTGCCCGTGCTTTGAAAAATGACCCAAAATTAATTGAAGAACGCTTTCGGTATAGCACAGATTATGTTTTAACCGTTTTTAAAGCATATTCGGATTGTGGAGCTAAGATTTTTCTTGAAGGAGGGGATATAGCACACAAGGGGGGTCCGATGATTAATCCTAAGTATTTCGATAAATATCTCTTACCACGTTATCAAGAGGTTTCTGACGCAATACACGATTGGGGTGGAAAGTATATATTACATACTGATGGGGATGTCACCGACCTCTTGGATTTTATAGTTGATTCTAGATTCGATGGACTACAATGCTTGGAACTTCCATGGGTAGATCCCCATGTAATAAAAAAGAAAGTTGGAGACAAGCTATGTCTTTCGGGAAATATAGATACTAGACACATATTAGTGAAAGCAAGTAAAGATGAAGTTGAGAAAGCCGTGAAGGATGCTATTTCAGCATTAGTAAAAGGAGGTGGATTCATGTTAAGTCCTTCCAATTTCCATCCTGCCATATCAGTTGACAGGTTAAAATGGATGATTGAAGCAGCAAAAAAATTCGGTGTTTACCCCTTGACATCATAATTTTAAATTAAACTATAGGAGGCTTATCATGAAATACTTAAAAGAAGAAGTTAAAAAAATTCTTAAATCTAACATGTGGTTAGTAATTTCAACGGTAGATGAAAAGAACCAACCCCACTCCTCGGTTGTCGTATATCAAAGCGATGGCGATATCATCATTTTTCAAACTGGAATTAATACTCTTAAAGCAAAATCAATCCAAAAAAACAACAATGTATCAGTTACAATTCCTTTTAGGAAGAACTTTTTTCATAAACTCATTCCAGCTCCTCCTGCAGAACTTCATTTCACAGCAAAAGCAGAAATAGTTCCATATGATAATGAGGAAGCGAAAAAAATATTTGCCAAGTTTTTGAAATATTCAGAAAGCGTAGAAAAACCCCAAGAAACAATTTGGGTAAAGGTGAAACCTTCAAATTTAATCTCTACCTTTGGTGTTGGAATTAAGTTATTAGATATGAGAAAACCGAACAAAGCTAGGAATCTCGTTAACTTGAATGAATAATTATCCTCTTTTTTCTCATTAATTATCTCTTTATCAAATCCAAAATCATAGAGAGAGATCTCTAAAATCAGCTTAAATTTTTTAATGAAGAACTTATTTATTTGTCAGAGATTATATTTTTTCAATTACAATTTACGTGTGTTAATATGAGCAAAGATTTAAAATCCAAGATTGAGAAGGCTGAAGAAGAAGATAAATCAAGGGCATATATGGAAAAAACTATTGATGGCTTAAAAATAGAGATTGCTAGTCTTCAAAGAAAACTAGAAGAGAAGAAACCTTCATTCAAAATTAAACCTATTCGCCATGGTGAAGAAAAGGATGAATCAGAGGAAATTTCAGTTTTAAAAAACATGATCAATTCGTTAAAACAAGACATAACCCAAAATGAAAATGAAAAAGAAATCTTACAAGAAATGGTGAACGGACTAATAATCGATCTTGAAGAAACAAAGGAAAGTTTATCAGATTCTTCGAAAAATGACTTATACTTAAAAACTCAAAATTCCTTGAATAATCTCATTCAGGATTATGCGAGATTAGAAAAGGATAATATCAATTTAATAGAACAAATTGCTCAATTAAGCGATCAAGTTGATGAAAGTACAAAACAAGTATCTATTTTGCAATCTAAAGGTTCCGATAGTGAAAGTTTAAAAGATGAGACATACAAGCTTAAAGGATATATAAAAGAGTTAGAGACTGCGAATAAATCTTTAGAATCTAACTTGGAAGCATTAGAAAGGAATAAAGGATCCGCTGAAGTATTAAATCAAGATATTGAAGCTTTAAAAAATAAAAATCAAGAACTAGAGGATCAAAATCGTTTTCTAAATGAAAACTTAAATGCTTTAAAGAGGGAAAAACTCAAAATTAATGTTCTTGAAACGTCAGTATTAGAATTGAATCGAGAAATTGATAATCTTCGAAAAGTAAATAAAGGTCTTCGAGATAAAGACGCCATCTTATTAGCTAAGACAATCAATGCAATGAGTAGTACTAGAAAACATGCACCATCTCAAGCGGAAACAGAAAAACTAGAATCTGAACCTGAACCTGAACAAGAAAGCATCACCGAAATAAATAGCGAATTAGAAACAATATTATCAAATTTAGATGTTGAAATTAAAAAAGAAATATTGATTGATGAAAAAGAAAGTATTGCTGATCTACCCTTGGAATCAGAGCAGAATATTATCAAAGAAGATGTCGAAGAAATCTCATCAGAAACTGGTTCTGAAAATGGTATTACACGTAAATGGCAATGTCCGAATTGTGGAAACAATAGTAAGTCTCAAATTCGAGAACAAGATGATAAAACCCGAATTATCTATTCTTATCCAAAAATGTATGCGAAGAAATACATTTGCGGTCAGTGCGGGAAGGAATGGCATTAGAATAAACTGCTAATTGTCGTGTGAATGAAACAAGTTCAAAAATGTCAATTAATGGTCTACAATTAATTTTTATTATAATAAATTAATTCTTCAATATGTTGTCTAAAGATAATATTATCAAATTAGATAAGACTCAAATTAAAGCTGCTGGAGAAGTTTTGGGTCGTGCTTTAATGGACGATCCTGTCTCGGTTTATGATATTCCTGATAAAGAGAAAAGGCATGCTGTGATGAAACATATTTTTCAAATGACAAGTTGCTTGGGTGTAAAATATGGTGAGACACATGCGACTTCTGCTAAATTAGAAGGCGTCGCTGTATGGTTACCTTATATTAACAAAAAATATAAGCGGATAATCAACATTGGATGCCTACTTAAAGCAAAAGTCTATAAAATGGGAACTCAAGCATCTAAACGGATTAAACCTATTGAAGAACATTCTACTAAGGTACATTTAGAATTTGCTCCTGATGATCATTGGTACTTACAAACAATCGGTGTAGAACCTGCCCATCAAGGAAAGGGATATGGGAGTTTATTGATGGGATACATGCTTGAAAAAATTGATAAAACAAATGCTCTACCCGTTTTCCTTGAGACTTCTACCGATATAAATGTAAAGTTTTATAAACGGTTTGGATTTGAGGTAATGAGAGAAGAGATCGTACCCGGGACCAATCTTAAACAATGGTATCTCCTCCGTGGTGCTAAATAAACACACCTTTAAATCTTTTGATAATAGAAGAAACTGAGATTCCTTATCAATAATATTGCCTATGAATAAAACAAGTTAAAAAATTTCAATTATGGTCTACAATTAATTTATATATCTCCTAGAATTAATGATTCTTATGTCATTAAAAGAAGAAGTTAAAAGCATTGTATTTTCTGGGAGTTCAATAATTTCAGATATGGTGACAGACAAAGCAATCATTTCATCGGGGACTTGTACTCTCAAAGGTAACCTTGAATGTAATGGTTTTCGGTCATCTGGTACCATGGGTGGCACGGGACACATCCTAACTCACAAGAATTTTGCCAGCTCTGGAACCATAAAATTAGAGGGTGAGATTGAATGTGAGGGAAACGCAAAATTTAGTGGCTCAACAAGGGTAAATGGTAATATCGTGATAAAAAGAAGTCTTATTAATTCAGGGATGTTAACTCTTTCTGGTCCATTAAAAGTTGGTTTAGAAGTACTTTCTAGTGGGAGTACTAAATGTGATAGTTTCTTAGTTAACGGACTATTGAGCATATCAGGAAGCGTAAAAGCACTTGAAATCAAGGCAGGAGAAGGTATTAAATCTTCTGGATCACTTTCGGTGATGAAAGATATAGATTCTTCAAAGTTTGTTGACATCACGGGGAAACTAAAAGCAGGGGGAAATATTTATGGAGATAACGTTCTAATTGATTATAGTCGAAAAGAAAAGATCGTGAGATTTAATAAATTTCATTACTTTGTAAAAGGGAACATACTTGCCAAAGACTTGGTAAGTATTAACCGGACGATAGTAGAAGGTGATATTAGAGGTCGTAGCATAATCATTGAGCGATATTCACAAGTATATGGTAATATTTATTATGTTGATGACTATATCATTCACGAAAAAGCAAAAATTTCAAACCCTCCAATTCAAATAAAATTAGAGGACTTATAATTTACTCCTTTTTATTACATCCTCTATTTTAATGGATTTTGTCAAAAAATCAATGAAATACTATTTCATATTTAATATGAATTTACAATTTGGATATCCAGTACAACCTAAAAATTTCCCATATTTACCTTCCTTTACATCCAGAGGATATCCGCATTCAGGGCATAATAATGTAGCTTGATCTGCGCGATCAGTATTAAAACCGAAACGACATTCGGGATAATTTTGGCATCCTAAAAATACTCCATATGTTCCAGTTCTTTTTCTTAGACTCCCCCCACATTCGGGGCATTTTATAGTTTTTTCCATTTTTATTTCGAGTTCAAAGGAACAATCTGATTCTCCTGTACATCGTAAAAATGTCCCTTTTTCATCAGTCTTTAATTCTAATTTTTCTCCACATTCAGGACAAAAAATGTCTCGCTTGTCCTTCGATTCAGGACCATACAAATAAGTACAATCAGGATAACCTGTACATCCAAGGAAGCGTCCCATTTTTCCTCCTTTCCATTTAAGTTCTTTTCCGCAATCAGGACATTTCAGATTAGTTGGTGGACTTAGATCGAATAAAAATCGGCATTCTGGAAATTTTGT
>DAOUVJ010000045.1 GCA_030667705.1 Promethearchaeota archaeon
ATAAGTAGGATGAGTATTGAAAACCAAATATGCTTAGAGAATACCGTTGGAATAATATTTTTTTTTAGCATTTTTTCCCTTGAAAAAAAATCCTTATTAAAATCAGTCCATTTAGTTATAGGCTCTCTTTGATAGACAGGTAACAATATGTTAAAAATAACGAGTGAACCTAAGAATCCCAATATTACAACCGCCCAATATAGAAACATCATATTATTGTTATCCTGGTGGTATAAAAAATTTATTCCAAACGAAGTTATCCAAAAGAAAAGGATGTAAGGCACAGATATAATTAATGCCCATTTATAGGTTCGGTTTTTTGGGTCATAATCTTCTAACACGTAAAATTTCGGTCTCTTTTTACCGAAGAAAATGATTTTTAAAATAAAAATGATTAATAGAAATAGCCAAGCAAAGGGTAATGTGAAAAGAAAATTAATAAAAATAGCAGTAAAATTTGGAGAGTTAAGATAAATTAATGATGGTAAGAGAGTTGCGCATGTTTGGATAAAATAGATTAAAAATAATTTGGGTTTTGCCTGGTTTCGTGGAATAATTGGTAAAGCAGCTATAATGGATTCTCCAAGATTATCAAAATTCGTTAGACCATAAACGATTAATCCTGAAAGAATAGGGCTAAAAGTTAATATACCAATCCAATTTTGGAAAAAACCTCTGTCAATTAAACTTATAGCTCCAATGTTTTTAATACCAAATGCTACGATAAAAATAAAAGAAAGCATTATCGGTAGAATGATTGACATAAAAACTTTAAGGTTTCGCGTGATTATATAAAGATCTTTGTGTAAATAAGCAATAAATGGCCTACTAGATTTTACCTCTACTTTAACTTCCAATTGAGATGATTGAGTAGATTTTAATTTATTGGTTGCTTTAAGTTTTGAAATACTAATTCTCTCGATTGCTTTAAACGCTTTTCTAGAGATCCCATATGTTATAGTGATTAATAGTGCAATACCAATTAGAGCACTTATCCAAAGTTGGAGAGATGAATGATTAGGTGCGATAAATAAACAAATTAAAAAGCTGGAGTTAAACGGGAAAGGAATAAAACTCAAAATAATGTTAATTATGGATTGGTATTCGGAGGTTGTAAATAAATTGTAAAACGTCTCTACTGAGCTAGAAAACCATTGAATCAAAACGTAACTACTGATTATGATAAAAATGTAACTAAGAATATTGATCAAGCGAATAATTAAAGCTTTTTTTGAACTCGTATCATTAATATCCAAAATTCTATTTATTCTCTCTCCAAATATTAATAAAATGCTAAATGACAATACAAAATTTACAATAGAAATTCCAAAACATACCAAAAAAATAACTATATTTTGACTTCCAATTAACATGGTTATTGGAAAAGCAAAAACTAAAACAATTATTGGTAAATCATAACTACGAAATATAGTTAAATAAACTATTCTCAAAAACTTTTTTCTTGAAATAGGTAATGTTTCAAACCATTCAAAAATTTTACCTGAGGTAATCATTGCTGTATCCAACATTCCCATTATGAAAAAATTTAGAAACTGCAAACAAAAATAAAGGGAAAATAGTAACCCTCCAACAAAATAAACAACATCAATAGATGTCGAACCCTGCGTAATAAGATTGATAATTTCTAAATAAGTTAATAAAGGAAGTACAGGTAATATTCCAAAAGTAATGGAAAAAAATACTTTTGTAAAAATTACTTTTAATTTTAGTCTAAATGGATTATGTATATATTTTTCTAAATAATAAGATTTAGTTCCTCCTTTCGATAATACTAATTCTTCAACAATTAATTCTCTGCTAGCATATTTTGCTAAATAATAAGGTTTAAGTTCCTCTTTTTCCATTAGATTTCTTTTTTTCATCTTCATTTGAATTTCAAAAAAGACATTTCTAAAATAATATTATTCTTGTGAAAATATAAATAATCTTATTTACTATATAATTCCTTCATTTAAGCATTTCTAAACGTCTATTTCAGTAATTACTATTATCATCACTTATCATTTTTCTTTAAAAATTCGATTACCTGGATTTAGTTATACGAAAAAAGAATTCTTAGTAGAAGATCCTCAGATGTATACATCACATCATCAATTTATTCTTTAGGTGGAAAGAGCTTCTTGTTGAATGTATCAACTTTGTAGGGTCGGAGTAGTATTTTTTTTAGATATTCGGGTTTAAAGTGCCAATTTCTCTTTTATCTGGGCAACAAACTTCTCACTTTCTTCAGAATCAGTTAAAAATTCAATATCTTTGAGTGATTTAACTCCTAATCCTAATTCGACGGCTCTTTTAATCTTATCTTGTTCAAAAATAGGACCTTGGGTAACCTCTGGTGTAGTCCCTAAATTTCTCAATATCGCTACACCAACGGCGTCAATAGCTATTTTATCCGTGCCGGCAACAAATACGTTAGCTTCCACGCGCGTACCTTCCATGGGTCCACGATCAACAAATGTTATGACACCATCCATGATGATTAAGTCGGGTTTATATACACCATTAATTTCCGCAATCATATCCCTTTGATCTTTAGAAGTATGGAGCTCTGTCATGTTCTTCTTGTGGACCATTCCTACTGCATTTTTTAATGACATTGTAAAGTGCCCACCATACATGTGAGTTTTTAAACAACAGGTTTCGATTATGCACTCTGCTTCGTCGTAAATTTTAGCAAAAAGGAATCCCTTTTTCCAGTGATTTCCCTCGGGGTTTTTAAGGATATATTCATTTCTACTTATAGCTGTTAAATCTACGATTTTAAAATTGAGTTCTTCTCCTAAAGTATATAACCCTTTCTCTTTAAAGACTTCGGAAGTGTTAGCAGGTCCAGCGCGTTCCGCAATAGTTATCGATTTCGCACCCATCTCTTTTAACTTTAATATAAGTTGCTTTACAGTTTCCATTGAGCTTGAAGCAGGAGGAGGATCGGCAGTATTGAAATTTGGTTTAAATATCACATTTTTAACATCAACAGGATTAATACCTAATAATTCGAGAGACTTATTTACACCATATACGCGATCTTTAGTCGAAACAACTGCTATTTTAGTCATTATATTCACCAAATATTAATTAATTAGCTTATTGGCAGTATACATAAAAATTTGATTATTATATTCATGAAAATAAGTAAAGAAAAAAAAATTAAGTTGGATTTTTATAATCTTGAGACTATACTAAAATCACTCAATCATAAGAAGAAAAATTAATAATGACTACTTTAATCCCGAATTTCGTCATAAGTGTAACTGTAATCGGGATAGTATGTGTAATTTGTTTTACATGGTCTCATGTTAAAGGAGCACCTTGGGTCCCAACTAGAATGAAAAAGGTTCGGGAAATGCTAACTCTGACGAATATTCAATCTGATGAAGTACTTTATGATTTAGGTTGTGGAGATGGACGCTTTACGGTTGCAGCAGCACGAAAATATCATGCTAAAGCAGTAGGTATTGAAATTAATTTTGTATTTTATCTCTGGTGTCAGATTTTAATAACAATACTTGGCTTGCGAAAAAGAGTTAAGATTATTTATGGTGATTTTTTTAAACTTGATTTGAGTAATGCCGATGTTGTGATATGCTATTTATTACAAGAGACAAATGATAAATTAGAAGAGAAACTCATTCAAGAACTCAAACCAACTGCCCGAGTGGTATCAAATTCTTTCATGTTTATGAGATTAAATGTTATTAATGAAGATCCAGATAAGAAAATATTTGTATATAGCGTTTAATAGAGAACAAAGTTCGTTTAATTTGAATTTAAAGATAATTATTTAAATTTATTTAAAATAGAGGTTATTCTCCCTTCCAGACAGGTTTCCTTTTTTCTGAGAAAGCTTTTGGACCTTCAATGAAATCATGAGACTTAGTAAATTTATCATACAACGGAAACATTGTATTAAATGCGTTTCTCAGTGTCATTTCAAGACCATCATTTACCATCTGTTTTATCGCTCGAATAGCTAATGGTGAACCCCCCATTATAACATTTGCTATTTTCTCAGCTTCAGCCATTAATTGGTCTAATGGAACCACTTTGTTCACAAAACCAAGATCTACTCCTTCTTGAGCAGTAATGCGTCTACATGTAAAGAGAATTTCCATAGCTAGGTGATAAGGAATTTGTCTTACTAATCTATGAACACCTCCTTCAGTAGGGACACGTCCTACTAGTGGTTCAGGTAAGGAAAATATCGCATGTTCAGCAGCAATAATAATATCACCGCCTAACGCGAGTTCGAAACCTCCACCAAAAGCAAAACCATTTACTGCAGAGATAACGGGTTTTGTAATGTTGGGATTAAAAGTTAGACCCCCCGTAACAGCTTTATATTTAAGCTTACTAAAGACTTCCCTTTGTTCTTCGATACTAGTAGTAGCCGCCCATTTTAAATCAAATCCTGCCGAAAATGCTTTATCACCAACTCCAGTCACGATTGCAATCCATGCATTTGAGTCATTTTCAAACTCATGAAACACATCTTCTAACTCGAGGCTTACGTATGGATTGATTGCATTTCTTACTTCTGGTCTATTAAGTCGAACAATCGTAAGATGTTCTTTCTTCTCAACAATTATATATTTATAATCCACTCTTGCTCACATCCTTTTTTATAATCTTACAATATTATTTATTTTGCTTTCCAAATAGAATTTCTTTTTTTGCTAGTTTAAAAAATCAGTAATTTCCCAGAAATAAATATTATAAATACCGATAAAAAAAAAATAAGGACAAGGTATTTCTAAGTAGTTCTTGATTGTTTTGGCATGAAATTATACAACCATAACGCAAATTCACGTGGATTTCGAGACTGCATTATTACTTTCCCCGGACCTGTTAACTGGGCAACAACACCTTCCCCTGAAAGAAATGTTGACTTTAGCCCTCCTACTTTTTTAATTTCGAACGATACACTAGATTCCATCGCAACGAGATGTCCATTATCACAATTGAATATTTGACCATCTGCTAATGTAAGTTCGAGAAATGCTCCCATTGCTCCAACAAACAAATCACCAGGACCGTTTAACGCATCCATTTGTAAGTAAAATGCTCTTTCACCACCAAAAAATGACTTTTTTAAACCCAAGAAATTAGTTTCAGTTTCGAAATGTACCGAACTTGCCACAAAGCAACCACTAAAAAGAATCCAACTATCGTTTTTATTCAAAGCAATGTGCATTAAATCTCCCGGGAATGCGGGAGCTAAACCTAAGCTACCATCATCTAACGCAAGAAAAGTATTCATGAAAAAAGTCTCACCAGCAAGAACCCTTTTTAAAGATTTTAAAAATCCTGTGGTCGCTTTTTTCGTGGAAATTTCTAAGGTAGGATCAAAAAATATCATTGTTCCTCCTTCACATTGGATTGTTTGTCCTTTCTTTAGAGCTACTTCTATATAAGAAAAAGTAGGTTTTTTCCTCACTTCAAATTCAAATTCTATTCCATTTGTCATAAATTATCACCATTGTTGACATTAATTGATTTTAATTACTATTATTTTTATTTAAATGTAAAATCCCCTTTTTTTGGTTAAATATGGTCCTATTAAGCGATAAATCCAACAATCGCTATTATTCGAGCAAGTATGAGACTAAGAATAGAGTTTGAAAGTAAAAGATCTTTTAACTCACTTTAAATATTTATCAATAATTAACAAATTTTTGAGTGATATACATGATAAAGACTAAAGTAACTGAAATATTAGGATGTAAATATCCGATAATTGCAGGAACCATGGCAAGGATTTCCAATCCTGAATTTGTCGCAGCAGCTAGTAACGCTGGTGCTTGTGCAGTATTAGCCAGTGCTAATTATGAAACACCAGATGAATTGCGTGATGCAATCAAAAAAACACAATCTCTAACAAATCAACCATTTGCGGTAAATATTAATCTATTCCCAGCCTTGATGCCTCAAGACAAATTAGTAGATTATGTAGACGCCACATTAGATGAGGGGGTCAAAATCATAGAGACAAGTGGTCATAAAGCTCCAGAACATTTAGTTCCTAAATTTAAGGGAGGGGGAGCAATTTGGATTCATAAATGCGCGGGAGTAAGATATGCCATGAAAGGAGCATCTTTAGGTGCTGATATGATAACAGTTGTTGGATATGAAAATGGTGGAGCTACTGGAACTTTAGACATAGGAACTCTTGTAATGACTCCATCTGTTGTTGATGCATTAGATGTTCCCGTAATAGCTGGAGGGGGAATCTCAGATGGGAGAGGGATTGCTGCGGTCTTAGCACTTGGTGCAGAAGGGGTAATAATGGGGACGAGAATGATGGCTACAAAAGAATGTCCAATTCATGACAATTTAAAACAGGCTTTTATTCAAGCGGTAGAAACTGATACTAGTTTAGTCATGCGTTCTATACGTAACACCCATAGAGTTTGGAGAAACAAAGCAGCAGAACAAGTTATTGAATTAGAAGCCCAAAAAGCAACCTTGCAGCAAATTGTTAAAGTTGCGTCTGGTCAAAACGCTGAAAAAATGTATAGAGAAGGAGATATTGACGCTGGGATGGTAAGTTTGGGTCAAGGAGTAGGTTTAATTAAAGATATTCCTACTGTTAAAGAATTATTGGATAGAATGATGAATGAAGCAGAGGAAGTAATTTCAAAACTTCAAAACATATCTAAGTAATATTTTTTATTATTTATAATGAATAAATTAGAGTTTTAATCAATAATGATTGTATGATCTTCCTTAATTCTATCATGCATGCGTCATCCTTCTTCTTTTAAGGAATCTCAACACCCGGGACGTCAACCTTTAAAAATTCAATTCTCCCACTTGATCTCTTACCCTCTAAAAATTGACTGGTGCAAAGAAAAAGAGTTCTTCCATCATCTCCACCCAGAATGCAAGCATAAACATTTGTATCTTTTACTTTAATTGTAGAGGTGATTTCACCTCCTTCCAAGATACGTAAGACTTCTGCTTTAGATGGATTTGCGACCCAGATAGCACCTTCTTCATCAAGACATATACCATCTGGAGTAAAATCTTTTATTTCCGCCCAAATTCTTCGATTTACTAAATTCCCTGAATTGTTAATATCATAAGCAGTCAGCTTGCTTCCAAAAGTTTCTGCTACAATAAATGTTTTGCAATCGGGAGTCACAATACATCCATTGGGAAAAATAAGATTTTCTGCAACTATTCTTGCTTCTCCATCTTTAGTTACCAAGATGATGCATGTGGGTTCAGCGGGGGATTCAAGGGATTTAGTACCCCAATTTCCAATATAAGTTCGTCCATGTGTATCGGTTACTGAATCATTGCAGTTATATTCTGTAAATTTGCTTAAATCCGCATGAATTTTCAATCCTTCTGGGTCTAAACGCAATAGGTGTCGTTTTTGCATTGAAACTACCAGCATCCTACCGTCATTCAAAAAACCCAATCCTGACGGAGAGTCATTCAATTCTACTATAATTTCTGATTTACCTTTATCATCAACGGCAATGACTTTTCTTCCAATAAAATCTGAAAAGAACAACTTTCCGTTACGCCAACGAGGCCCCTCAGGAAATTCAAGACCAGATAAAAATACTTTAGTCTCCATTTTTATATCTATCAATCTATTTCTCATTTTAATAAAGTTACCTTTTTTAAATATTCGCCATAACGCTAATGAAAGAACGACTACAAAATTCAATCAATATATCAAAGTAAGTATATTGGTACAGGAAAAATGAAATAATCAATAATCTCATTCAAGTCATTTTCTGCTTTGGATGACCATTCTATTTCAGCCATTGTTCCAATCTCTTTTTTGCATTCTCCATGACTTTTTCATGAGGAAATTTTATAATGAATGCGGCTAATAAATCCTAAAAAGTTAAATATTAAACTCAGCCAAATAAAATTAGGATTTTGGTTCAGGAATAATGATCGTGTGGTCCTCTTTAATACGATCTAATACTATTTGAGTTTTTACTTCTTCCACTTCTGGAAGATTGCGAAGATTTTCTATGAGTTTCATTGAATCCTCATGGTCTAAGCATTTGGCCATAATAAATATTGGATAATCCCCGGTTATAATATATGCATATTTGATTCTATACATTTTCTCAATTTCTTCTTTAATCTGCTCGATAGGGCGTCGAGAATTTACTCGAAGCGAGGCCATCACCATTTCGCGATATCCTAACTTCCTACAATCGATTATCGCCATGTATTTTTTAATTATATTATCTTCTAACTTTTGGATCCTAGTACGTATGGCTGTTTGACTCATTTCCGTTTTTTCTGCTATTTCCCTATTTGTTATTTTACTATCTTCTTGTAAATATTCTAAAATCTGTTTATCAACATGATCATATTGATATTCGTTTGTTGAGTTAATTGATACCATTTAAAATTACCATAAAAGTTGTTTTCTTATTATTATCAATAATATAGCTTTACTTTTATAAAAATATTTTCACTAAATAATTAGATAATTGTAATAATTTTTCGCTAATAAAGTTCGGTTTTTTAAATTAAAAAACTATTATTTAAATAATATCCCATGTTTCTTTACTACAAAGATATCATAAATTAATTTATTTTGATATCAAAATGAAAAAAAATAGATAAAATAACTATAAAGTGAAAAAAATGGCTGTTAAAACACTAGATTATTCAGGGCTCAAATGCCCAATGCCAGTTTTGAAGACCAAAAAAGAATTGAAAAACTTGGCTTCAGGACAAGTTATTGAAGTAATTTCTGACGATGTTGGGGCTAAAAAAGACATTCCTGCATTGTTGAATAAAATTGGCGATGAACTCGTAGAACTCAAGGAAGAAGGTTCAAAATTAATATTTATCATTAAAAAAGCGTAGATTTTGGTATTATTAGAGCTGAAAAAACATGACTACTTATTCAATGTTTATTAGTACGGAACCATATAAATTCGAGGTTACCGATTCGTTAATCGAATTGTCTAAAGCCTTGATAAAGAAAGGACACATTATTCGAGGCTTTTTTTTCTTTGGAACCGGCGTTTACAACCTTAAGGGAGATACTAATTGTGGTTCGTCTATAAGAGATGTTCCTAAAAAATTGGAAAAATTTACGATTGATAATAATATCCCTGTGGTGGCTTGTTCAACCTGGGTAAGTTTAACTGGAATAAAAGAATCAAATTTTATTGAAGGAGCAACCGAAGAAGGCTTAGGCGACTTTTCTAACTGGGTTGTAGAATCAGATAAAATAATCGTATTTGGGACGGGGGGCTGAGTAAAATGATAGAATCTGTAGTAATAATAACTGACCAATCGCCAATGGGTAAAAATTCTGCTCTGGAAACAATTCGTATTGGTTCGGGATTTGTCGCCCTTGGAGAATATATCAACTGTCAAATCGTATTCATGGGAGATGCGGTCTATTTACTTAACAAAGACGTGAAACCAGAAGCTATTGGAATGGATCCACTCGATGAAATCATAGAGATCGCAGATTTATCAGATTTGGAATTATATGTAGTAGATCAAGCATTAGAAGACGCTGGAATGACTGCTACTGATTTGATTGAATACGAAAATTTGAAGATTATCACAATCGATGAAGTTGTTGATTTAATTGAAAACGCTGATACAAGTTTTAGATTTTAATGGAGGAGAATAAAAAATGTCGGAGAATGGAAAAGTATTATATTTATTTGGATATAGTGAAATGACTGGGACGCATCTAGGGCGCCTAATGCCGATTTTAAAAGGGCAAGTTAACAAGGGTTCCCAGATTGGATTTGTATTGATTCACGACGGAGTAATCGGGATTAACAAGAAAGGTAGAATTCCGAAAAAAATGGAAGAACTACTCAACATGAGTATTACAATTTATGCGATGATCCCTGATTTACAAGCTCGTGGAATAGCTCTGGAAAACATTCATGATAAGGTTAAACCTATTGAATACGACGATCTGATAGATATTTTAGATGTAACGCCAAAAATAATTTCTTGGATGTAAGTACTACAAGAAAACAAAATAGATTTTTTGAAAATTCATGGTAATAAAATATTACAAAATTTACGAAAATAAACAAATTAGAAATAAAAAAAACTGAAGTGAAAAAAATGGCTGAAACAATAAATTATATTGTAAAGGATAAATCATTCGAAAAGTTCGCTATGATGATGCTCCTCGGTACTACAGCAGATGCTATGGATATACATTCCAATTTTTTCTTCACCTTTTGGGGTTTGAATTTATTAACCAAAAAGTTTAAACCTAAAGTTGCTGGAATGCCTACTCCCATGAAGGGCATGGGTGCAAAGATTTTTCGCAAAAGAATGGCAAAATTTGGGATTGAAGATCCAATGGGCATGATTAAAGACGCTGTCGAAAATGGCAACATGAAATTATTTCCATGTCAAATGACCATGGATTTAATGAAGATTAAGGCAGAAGATATAATTGATATTGCTGAAGATCCTGTTGGTGCCGCTACATTTTTAGAAATGTGTGCAGATGGAAAAATAGTCTCCTTGTAGGACTATTAGTAAATAAATTTTTTTTTTATTTTTTTATTCATGATAAAAAAGAGGTGGAAAATGTGTCAGAAACAAAAGAAGAAGAAGCTCACCGAGAATTTAAGACAGATGAAGATTTCGATAAAGCTTTTTTTAAAGATATAGAAAGAAAGACAAATATATGGCAATGTATTCAGTGTGGAACGTGTACGGCCAGCTGTGAGTCTGGACGTTGGACCGCGCTTAAAACAAGAATAATAATTAGAAAAGTTTGTTTAGGAGACCTTACTGTACTTAAAGATCCCGATACCTGGCTCTGTACTACATGTTACAATTGCTATGAAAGATGCCCACGTGACGTAAGACCGACAGATGTTATAATGGAATTACGAAACTATGCAACTAAACTGGGAAATATATCACCCAATCATAGGGCAGTTGTTGGATATTTACAAAATTTTGGTCATGCAGTACCGATAAATGATGAAGTTAGAAAAAGAAGAGTGGAATTGGGTTTAGAAGAATTACCTCCTACTGCGTTTAAATATAAGCAAGAGGGAGATGATAAAGACTTAAAAAAGTTTGAAGAATATTTGTTTGATCTTCCTCCTGTTGAAGATAAGGAGGAGAAAAAAAAAGAGGAGAAGTAAGAAATGGTAAAAGAAAAAACATTCGCATTTTTTCTCGGCTGTTTGATGCCAAATAGATACCCTGCTATAGAAAAATCGACTAATTATGTAATGGAAAAGCTTGGATATGAAATACTGGATATGGAGCGTGCCACATGCTGTCCAGCACCAGGAGTTTTCCGTTCATTCAATAAATTTGATTGGATGGTCGCTGGAGCTCGAAATTTATGTATTGCGGAACAATTAGATGCGGACATTTTAACTGTTTGCAATGGTTGTTTTGGAACACTCCAAGAAATAAATAAACATCTAAAAGAAAATGAAGCGCATCGTGAGTTGGTAAATGAAAAACTTAAATTATTAGGTGACTACGAATTTAAAGGAACGATCGATGTACGACATGTAGCTGAAATCCTTGGATATGAAATAGGACCTTGGGGTATAGAAGATCATATAGTAAGAAAGGTCAATGTAAAAGCTGCCATCCATTATGGATGTCATTTCTTGAAACCAACTAGAATTAGAGAGATTGAAAGTTCAGAAGGACCAACAATAGTTGAAGATTTTGTTGAGGTTTTAGGAATTGAGTCAGTACGGTTTAAAGAGCAACTTACTTGCTGTGGTGCTGGTGGTGGTCTAAAAGCATACTCCGGTGATGCAAGCATGACGATATTTGGTGAGAAAATGAAGAATATTGATGAAGTAAAACCCGATATCATATTAGATATATGTCCTTTCTGCCATTTGCAGTATGAAACCGGACAGGATTATCTAAATAAAAAAAAGGGTTGTAATTATGATTATCCAGTTATTCATCTTTCCCAGCTCGTTGCTTATTGTATGGGGATGGATCAGGAATTTGTTGGTCTACAATACCAGTTGATGGGTAAAGATTTTATTTTTGGGGGAGAAGACGTAATAAAAGGAGAAGAGGAGGCTGTTTAAATGACAGTTGAAGAGAAAGTTAAGAAAACTGACGAAATTAAGGGTGAGGCAGATTCAGAAAATGAAGAAGAACCTCGAATTGGGGTTTTTGTTTGTCACTGCGGACATAACATCGCTGATACCGTTGATGTTGCCAAAGTGGCGGAATATGCTAAAAATTTACCTAATGTTGTTAAAGCTGAACACTACATGTTCATGTGTTCAAAACCAGGTGTACAAATGGTTAAAGATTCCATTGAAGAATTAGGAGTTAATCGAACTGTTGTTGCATCATGCTCAAAAAATCAGCATGGTAAAACATTTGCTAACGCCATTTCAGAAATGGGATTAAATAAACATCGACATCAACAAGTAAATATTAGGGAATATAATAGCTGGGTCCATAAGAAAGAGAAAGCTAAAGCCACAGATAAAGCCACTCGATTGGTGGAAGCAGGAGTTAATAGAGCAAGAAAGTTAGAGGATGTTGAAACTCGCAGAGTTGCTACTACAAAAGCAGCTTTAGTAATTGGAGCTGGAATTGCGGGACTTCGTTCAGCTCATGACCTTGCTGAATTAGGAATTCCTGTTTATTTGATAGAGAAATTATCGACCATTGGTGGCCATATGACTCAACTCAATAAGACATTCCCAACTCTAGAATGCCCACAATGTTCAATATCACCTTTAACAAATGGTGTTGCAAATCATCCATTAGTAGAATTATATACTAATGCTCAAGTTAAAAGTGTTGAGGGTTCAATGGGCAATTTTGAAGTGGAAGTGGAGATTAAACCTCGATATGTTAAGGATAATTGTACTTCTTGTGGGGAATGTGCTGCACATTGTCCAGTTGAAGTACCAAGTGAATGGGATAGTGGGATGGCAGTGAGAAATGCTATTTATAAAGCTTATCCACAAGCAATTCCAGCGACCTACATTAGAGATAAGAAGACTTGTATTGAGTGTAATACTTGTATTAACGTATGTCCCGTTCAAGCAATCGATTTTTTAATGCAAAAAGAAACTAAAACATTTAAAGTAGGTTCAATTGTTGTAGCTGTTGGTTATGATGAGTATAATCCTACTGAAATTGAACCATACCATTATGGTCAAGAAGGATATGAAGATGTCATCACGCAGTTAAAATTAGAGAGGATGTTAGCTCCTGGTTCACTTACTAACAGTCAAGTGTTAAGACCTTCAGATGCGAAGATTCCAAAAAGTGTTGTAATAATACAATGCGTTGGTAGCAGAAATGATCAAGTTGGAAATGTATATTGTACCGGGGTATGCTGTAAATTTGCAGTTAAAAATGCGAGAATCGTCAAAGAAATGTACCTTGATAGTGATGTTACCATCTGTTATATCGATATAAGAACTCCTGGATTAAATTTTGAGGAGTTATACAAATCTGCTCAAGAAGTTGGAGTAAGATTTATCAGAGGTCGTCCATCAGAAATAATTAGGGATCCAGTCTCAGGAAATTTAGAAGTGGTTGTCGAGGATACTTTAAGCATGACTCCATTACAATTAAAAGCAGATATGGTTGTACTTTCAGCTGCTATGGTTCCTCCTGAAGGTATTGGTCCCTTAGGATCGAAACTTCATGTGCTTAGATCAAAGGAAGGATTTTTAAAAGAATTTCATATCAAGATGAACCCTACATTAAGTAGTAAGGGTGGGATATTCTTAGCTGGAGCTATTCAGGGACCAAAAGATATATCAGAATCAGTAGCCCAAGCTGGAAGTGCTGCTGCACTAGCAGCTGCTCCGTTAGTAAAGGGATATATAGAAAGAGAAATGTTAGTTCCTTCAGTTGATTTTGATTTGTGTGTTAGATGTGGTCTATGCAAAACCGTCTGTGCTCCTGCTGCAATTGAGATAAATGATGACGGAACACCCATGGTTAATGAAATAGCATGCAAATCATGTGGCATGTGCATGCCTGCCTGTCCTACAGGAGCAATACAATTAATAAATTTTAGTGATGAACAACTATTAGATGAAATAATAGCAATATCTGGCGGAGGTGTCATTTGCGAAGATGAGCTGTGAATATATTGAACCAGAAGTACTGGAAAAAGTGGAGAACATCGTAGTCTTCATGTGCAATGAATGCGGTCAAGGTTCAGCAAATACAGCTGGAGTGGCAAGAATGGCATATAATCCTGCAATTCGTATTGTGCGTGTTCAGTGTACGGGTCAAATTGGCCCTATTCAAATAATGGATGCTTTAAGTAATGGAGCTGATGCAGTAGCTTGTGTTGGATGTTGTTTAGGAGCATGCCATTTCTTTAATGGGAATGTTTTATCGATGCATAGAATAAAGCTTTTAAAAAAGGTATTCAAAGAATTAGGCTATAGTGATCAATTTGTCAATCAATATACATCCCGCGCAGCCGAAGGAGAAACAGCTGTAGGTGATTTTGAGGATATTGTAATACGATTAGCAACTGCAATTAGAGAGGAGGGGACAATAAAAGATGGATGTTAAGATATTTCAATTTCATGGATGCAATAAATGCTTTAATGAGACTATTTTGCTAAATGGAGAATCAGAATATAAGGTAGAATTTATTGAAGATCCAAAGAACTGGAAGGAAACAAAAACTGACGTATCTGTTATAACTGGATACCTTTTGCTTGAAGATAGAGAAGTTTTGGATAAAATCAAATCTAATTCTGGAAAGATAATTGGTTATGGAAATTGCGCCACTACAGGTGGAGTATTTGCTCTTGCGAACCAGCGAGGATACGACATTTCCCCATTAAATAAATTCATTGTAGACGCCCAAAAAATAAACGGTTGTCTTGGCGAAGTTGAAGAATTAAAATCTGCAATAAACGATGAAGAACCTTCCAAGTTAAAAAATTTATGCTTGGTATGTGGTAGGAAAACTACATGTGATTATTTAGATGAAGTAAAACGCCAAATTGAATTAGACGATAATACGACTTGTTTTAACGATCTTGGATATCTCTGCAGTGGTTTTATAGCTAAAGAATGCAAGGAACGATGCATTGATTATAATGCTCCTTGTAGGGGATGTAAATCTTCATTAGCGCGTCCAGGTATCATAATGTTAGGGATGTTTGGTACTTTAATGGGGAATATTGAAGTTGCTACTGAGCATTCTGAATTAGGTGCTACTGATAAACTTGCAGATCAAGACGATGATGTAACAGATAGTTTACCTGATGTGTTAGGGAATTTCTTTAGATTCACATTGCCAACCTCAGGACTACCAAGAGGTAGAATTCCTTCATCGGGAAACATACTTAATGATGTATTCGCAGGAAGATTAATTGAAGAATTGCCATTAATCTCGGGCTTATTAGGCGGAGATCATTCAATCTCATTAACTCTTAAAATAATAGAAACTTATGAGAAAGCAAATCAAATTGAATTGAGTGAACAGACGAAAAAATATAGAAAAGAACTTCTAGCATTAGAAAATCAATTACAAGAAGCTGTTAAAAGTAAAGATCCTAAACAATATAAAAAGATTACTGATGAAATTAGAAAGATTGGTGGCAACATGAACTTATCAAATGTATTCTTTGGTGGATTTAGGACACAAATTGATGATAATGATAATTTTGAAGATTATAAAACCCACGTTTTTGATGTGGTTGAAGGAACCTATAAGAATGGTTCAGTAGAATTTAAAATAGATCCAATTGGTATTGTAAAAGAAATTATAATTAAAGAGGTATGAAGATGAGTTTTGAATTACTAAAAAGTGAAATCATAGATGCTGGTTTATGCCAGGGCTGTGGATTATGTGTAGGTTCATGTAAACATATTGAAATGGAAATATTAAGACCAATACTTAAGGATTTTTGTATTCTTGAACGAAATGGCGAAGATTGTGGAAAGTGTTACCAAACATGTCCTCAAGTGATTCAGAAAAAGTTCAAAGAAAAACAACCATTAGGTATTTATTCACTGAGAACGAAGAATCCTGAAATTTTATCTAAAGCTTCAAGTGGAGGCTTTGTTACGACTTTGACAAAAGAATTATTGGAAAATGAGACTATTAAAGAAGTTATAATGGTTCAAGGAAACGATGAAAAACCAATTGCTGGTAGAGTGACAGATCCTGATGATGTTGTTCAAAAAGCTGGCGTTTTCTATGGTCGTTCTGGAGTTCTTGAAAGATTAGTTGAACTTACTGGTGAGACTTTTGAACCCGTAGGCATCGTTGGAGTGCCTTGCGAAATGAGAGGTGCCGCTGAATTAGCAGAGGATATGAATAGAGAGATTTTAAAAATTGGTCTTTTCTGCAATTCCCAAATGCGAACTGAAGAAACTGATAAAGGTTTAGTTTGTTCTCCATGCTGCAATGGGTGTCCTTCTGGTGTTAATGCTCAAGGTTATATCTCTTTAATCCGTCAAGGACAATATCAAGATGCAGTTGATTTAATAAGAGAAAATAACCCATTACCCTCAATTTGCGGAAGAATTTGTACTAACGAATGTGAACATGCTTGCACTCTAATAGGTGATGACCATCCTGTAGCGATTAGAGAGCTAAAGAAATTTGTCACTGAATGGGAGATCCAACAAGAGCATAAACCAAAGAAAGCAGTTAAAAATATCGGGAAAAAAGTAGCTATAATTGGTGCCGGACCTGCAGGATTAACTGCAGGACATTATTTAAGAAAATTAGGATATGCACCAACTATTTTTGAGAAAACTGATCAAACAGGAGGGATGCTACGTTTTGGTGTGCCACAATTTAGATTACCTAATTATGTATTAGATTATGATGTGAAATCTATAACAGATGCAGGTGTTGAACTTGTTCTAAATAAGCCTTTAGGTCCTGATATGACGATTGAAGACCTTAAAAAAGAAGGTTACGAAGCTATATTTATTGCTACTGGTCAATATAAGCCCAGAACATTACGTTTAGAAGGCGAAGAATTACCAAATGTTCATGTTGCGATTAATTTTCTCATGGATAGAAAGTATCGCTTCTGGGAAAACGAAGAAGAATTCAAAGGTAAAACCATTGGTATCATTGGAGGAGGTCCTGTTGCAGTAGATGTTGGTCAAACTGCGTTGAGACTTGGAGCAGAGAAAGTTCATCTTGTAGATATAATGAATGAACAAGATCTTGAATTAGTCCTTAAAGATATTCCCGAGAATGAATATGAGTTCATGAATTATCATTTTGCGACTTCAACTTCAAAAATAACCCAAAATGAAGATGGTAAATTAGTCTTGAATTGTTATAATATTGAATGGGGCACTCCAGATGATACAGGCAGACGTCCCTTAAATAAAGTTGAGGGGTCTGAATATGAGATACCAATTGATGTTATCGTCATGGCAGTAGGACAAGCCGTGGATTTTGACTTAATTGATGTAGCTACTAATCATGAACTTGAGAAAGAGAGAAATAAAATTGACATTAATCCAGTGACTTTTGAAACAAGCATCCCAGGAGTATTTGCTGGAGGAGACATTGTGTCTAATTCAAAAGCTGTAGCGATAGCTGGGATTGCTCACGGAAAAGAAGCAGCCATTTCAATCGATAGATATTTGAAAGGTAAAGACTTAGAGGCTGGGCGATATGTTCAAAACAAAATGTTCTTTACTGGACCTCGAAAGCCTCCCAAAGATTATTCATTGAAGCCAGAAAGCCTAACTGAGGCTACAGAAGAGATTTCATGGTCATTTGATGAAATTGACGAGAAGTTCAATGAAGACATGGCCATACAAGAAGCAAGAAGATGTTTAAGCTGTAATCATTTCTGTTCGCATTGCCAAGACTTTCCAGCTATTTATTCAGATATTACTGCTGGTGAGGTTGGCTCAGAAAAGGGATACACAACTGTAGTCGCTTGGACGGGAAAAGGAAAAGAGCTCGTTGATAATGCAATAGCAAAGGGATTATTTGACGAAGGTAAAGTAAACGAAGATGAACTAAAAACCGCCATAAATCTTAAATCAAAACGAGAACTCATGGATTTCGAGAAAACTCCAAGAAATCAAGTATTAGATTTTGTAACCCTTCAAGGACCAAGCACAATAAGCGATATAGTGAAAAATACCGGACTCGAACCAAAAAAGGCTAGATATGAAGCGCTTAGATTAGTTCAGTTAATGGAATTTGAAATGAAAGCAGAACCTGATATGGAAGAACCTCTGTTTACAATTATATGTGATTAATAAATAAAAAAAGCAAGGAGTGAAAAGAATTATGAAATTTGACCAAGAATTGAATGTTTGTGGATTAGTATGTCCAGTTCCGGCCCTTAAAACTAAAAAACAGTTAATGAAAATGCGACCTGGAACCATCTTAAAAGTTATAACTGACTATAAACCCGCAAGTGAATCTGTTCCAAGAGATTTGGCTAAACAAACCAAACATAAACATTTAGGAACAGAATTCCTCGAAGACGATGAACAATGGTACATTTTCTTTGAAGCTGTTAAATAAATAACTAAATTTTTATTTTTTACTTTTCTTTTTTTAAAATTCCTATATTCCCTTAAGTAATTGACTTATAAAAGAAATTAAAATAAATGTGTTATTAAAGTTCAATAACTCTATTTAGTAAATTTCTAAGTTAGAAAAAAACTCTGAATTACGAGGTGAATTACTTTTTTTATCGATGAACCTTCAAAAAAAATTCCCATAATGGCAAAGACAGATGTTTTGGTTGTTGGTGGAGGACCTGCAGGTCTTGCTGCCGCTATTGCTGCTGCTAGAGAAGGAGTTTATACCCTACTTGTAGAACGCTATGGTTGTTTTGGGGGTGTAATAACCCAATCAATGATAGGAAATCTTGCTTGGTATCGCCATGCAAAAACTATAGATGCAGGAGGAATCATTAAAGAGTTTGAATTCATGGCTAAAGAAATGGGCGGAACTATTAATAATTTTAATGAAAATATTAGTGAGACTGAGATCGGGAAATTTTTGGAAAATAAAGGTATATTAGTAGATGGATCCCCAACTTATGAGATTCTTGACACAGAAATTTTTAAAATTGTCGCTGACAAATTAATTCAGGAAGCAGGAGTAACCCCTTTACTACATTGTCAAGCAGTAGATACAATAATGGATGGAAATACAATTAAGGGGATCATTACGGAGAGTAAATCTGGAAGGCAGGCGATTATGGCTAAAAGAGTAATCGATACAACTGGTGATGCTGACATTGCTTACCATTCTGGAGCTCCTTTTAGGAAAGACGAAAAAAATAAATTGATGGGAGTGACTGTGAATTTTGGTTGTGCTGGTGTTGATATTAATAAATTCATTACTTTTCTCATGGATAAAATGCAAAAAAAACCCAATTTTATTTCCTATCTTAAACAATCTGGTGAATTATTTTTCATGGATGATTTTTCTTGTTTCTTAGAGCCATTGAATAAAGCTACTAAAGAAGATATTATCCCTGAGGAGATTCCGATAAAGAAGATATGGAATCAATATGTAGAATTAGGCATTATTAATTCTTTTAATGGTATCCATATAGGCAACATAGACTGTACAAATGTGTTTGATCTTACTAAAGCAGAAATTGAGGGGAGGAAACGTCTTATCAAGTTAATTAGATCCTTGAGAAAGCGAACTCCCGGTTTTGAAAAAGTAAGATTGAAAAATATAGGGTCATCATTAGGTGTTCGGGAATCACGAAAAATAATTGGTGAATATAATATAACTGAACATGATATTAAAAACCAGGCCCGCTTTGAGGATTCTATAGGAGTATGCCCTGAGTTTCTCGATGGATATGGTGTTGCAATCATACCTACTACAGGTAGATACTTCCAAATCCCATATGGAATTATCCTTCCAGAGAAAGTCGAAAATCTTCTTGTAGCGGGTCGTTGTGTTGCAGGAGATAAGATGTCTCACGCTGCCACTCGCCAGATGGTCTGTTGTATTGCTACCGGACAAGGTGCTGGAGTAGCTGCTGCAGTATCGGTTAAAGAAAATTTAAATTGCAGAGATGTAGATATTTTTGAAGTCCAGAAAGTCCTTGAAAATCAAGGTGTAAGAATAAAATGAGTTGAGAGTAATACTTGTATCTTAATTTTTA
>DAOUVJ010000002.1 GCA_030667705.1 Promethearchaeota archaeon
GAGCCCTATACTTATGTTGAACACCGTCTCTGTAAAGTGTGATAGTCCAATATATGTTCCATTAATATAAACTGAATCTAAATTGAGATCTAGTTCTCCATCATTATACACAGAAATGACCACATCTGAAAAATCTCTAGCGCTAGTCTCCGAATCCTCAATTCTTATATTATAAAGAGTGGAATTAACAACAGCAGTAAAATTTGTAGATGCTAAAGCAGTCGTGTTTGTAGTGATACTTACTTGTACTGTATCTGTATTATTGATATTCAAACCAGTGATGTTAAAGGAAACAATTGCACACTCTTGCATGGTTAAGATTTTATCTCCACTTAGGAATTCTACATCTGAATCAAACGATAAAATTGTAGTGCCATTGAGGGTGATCTCATCAAGAGCTATATCTTCATCACCTGTATTTTTGATTAATAATCTACCAGTTTCATTTGCTGCAATGTATGAGCCTAATGAACCCCTTACACTTTCAATGATTTGAATGTCAGGATCATCGTTTATTGTATGTAAATAACCTATATCTGAAGCTTTAGTAGAACCATCAAAAAGTGCTGTCACAATTAAACCAATTTCATCATTCACGTCAAGATCTAAATAATCTGATGCTTTAACAGTAATGTATTTTTCTTCTCCTGGATTGAGATTAAATGGTGTAAATGATACAGAATCCCAGTCACCAGTCTCTCTCAAGTAAATAGAATCTAACCCAAGAATGATATCTCCCGTATTTTTCATTCGAATTGCTAAGAATGTTGTTCCATTGTCATATGTATAGGAATGGGTACTACTCAACTCAATTGGCATGTGATCTCTAAAATCATCACTTTGAATAATCGCAACTTCTGGAGAAGATATTCGAGATTCAGGAAGAAGAGAAATCTTGTAATTTTCATAATTTGATGTCATTAGAATTTCATCTTTTATCCCATTTGGTGTGATAACTCCAATTTTGTGCTCGGTGCCTACATCATAAAACGATGCTAATGAATTTGAAATATGAACAGTTACTTTTTCACCGGGTTCAAGTATTGGTGATCCTGATAAGTAATTAACATTAGTGAATTTATCATCTATAGTATCGTAATAAAAATTCTCTAAAACTACTACATTATCTCCGGTATTTTCAATTTCAAGATAGAGGTCTGCTTGAGATTCATCAACTTGAACTACCTTGCTATTTTCCCTATTTATACGAATTTCTTCCTCTTTTGCTTCCTTTACAAAGAAATTGCTTGTGCTATTAGAGAATATGTATGGTTTCCCTTCTAAAGCAACCGATTCTGCTTGAACCGTGATGCTAACGATATCATTCTTTTGAAATGTTGTTTCTTCAAGATTAACCCATATCAAATCGTCATCATTTGCTTCCACGTGATTATCGCTTATACCTTTTCCAAGAGAGTAGTTATAACTCTGTCCATTAACTTTTACATCAGTAATCGTTAAATTTTTCGTTCCTGTATTATCTAACTTTAGAGTAGCATATCCAGTATCAAATACTTCGGGATTAACTATTGAAAATGAGGATTCCAATGCAGTATAGTCCAATTTAAATAATTTTACAGTGCCCCAAGTTGAGCTATATGCAGGTTGGAACACATTAAAATCATAATCTCCATTTGGTGGAATACTTTCAACCCAAGGAATACCTTGATCATCGACTCTCCTGAGGTTAATTTCATCTCGATAATTCCTCTCAAGATCATTTACCTGTTCTTCAGGTGAAACGGGAGTAGTAGGAATTCCAGAAAACATGAGACGAACTACCATGCTTTGAAACCAAGACCTTTCTGCACGTTGGCTTGTTGCATTCCAATATTTTGCTTCGTCAAATACGGAATTTGCTTCCCAATTATCTTCTTCTAGACCCATTACTTTATATTTTTCATAATTATCGTTGCATATACGCAACATCCATGGCCACTTACCCTCGTCCCCGCCCAAACCGGAGTACAGGAATCCGAAATACACCAACACATAATCTGCTTTAAGTTGTTTGAAAATTTTAGCACTATATAATTCATTCGTTTGCGATAAAGCCATCCCTGTGAGACCTATCCGTGTACTATTTAATGTAGCGTTATCATTTACAGTAGTCATATTAGCAATTGGAGTTAACCAGTAGCCATAATCCCACCACGAGACGACTACAGTATCCCCCGGTAAATTTGTTTTCATCCAGGTAAGACTTTCTTCCCAATCATGAAATTGTCCCCCCGGAGATAGTTGACTATAAGCTAGGTCATTTGTTGCTATATTTGCAGCATGAGAAACTTGAGCAAATAACATTAAACCCACAATAAAGTAGACTAATCCAATCTCAAATTTGCCTACTGTTGTTTTTAATTGCCGTTTTCTTTTGCGGCTAAGCACACGCTTTTCATCAAAAAAGCTTCCGAAAATTTTTAAAACATTACTTAAACCATATGCAGCCACCAAAGAAGCTACTGGGGCAAATAGTAGAATAATTCGAATCATACTACCAGTGAAATAGAATATTGTTAGTAGAAATACTATTAAAAATATATCTATGTGATTGGATCTTTTAAACGCAAAGAAGACTCCTAATGGAAGTAGCATTAATGGTATTAATGTATTGTAGTAGAAAATACTCCAAGCACTTGGTGCATGTTCGGCAACTGATGCAACAATGTGAATTTGCTCTCGAAGCAAGGGACTCAAGATACTTAATAACCTTCTTCCTAATCCTAATGGTATTAAATCTGGAGCAACCCAAATCAATACAGCAAATATAGCGATGCCCGGTACTAATATCCATTTAATAGTAGTTAAAATTCCATTGTAAAGTTGAGGTTTTTCATTTTTACTCATGTATATTAAGTGGAAAATTACGAGAAGCAATGTAAAGAAGAAAACACCACCAATATCTAAGCTTGTGAATAACTCATCAAATCGAAAATTAGTAAATAGTGAAAATATGAGTAATCCTGTTCCTATAGTTCCACCATATGCAATTAATACTTTGGAATTATACTTACCAGTTAATACAATAATCCCAACAATTAATGGAAGTACATAAAAGACAAAATTATATCCTCCCCAACTGAGAGATAAATAACCTAAGAACACACCTCCTAAGATGGAGTGAGTAATTTTTCCCGTTCGCATTGTTTTAATAAAGAAATAGAAAGTCATTAAAGTAGCAAACACTCCAATAGTTTCATTATCAAAAAATCCTGCAGTTGTTCTTTGCATGAAACCTATATTAAATGCCATAAAGAAGGCAAATAATAAGCCACACTTCTTATCCAATACTTCGTTTCCTAATAAATACGAAGCAAGTACAGTCACTCCTCCCATTACTGCAGGAAAATAAAAACAAATATCATAAAGAGTAATTGGGATGCCAATAGCATTAAAAAAATTATAAATAGCAACAACTGTGAAAGTAAGACCTGGTCTTAAATTACCTCTATAATAACCTGTAGGAAACCAACTTTTAAAATCTTGCCAATTAAAGTATTCATATATAGTATGGGTTGATAAGTATTCTGCATTGTAATATTGGATCCAAGGGTCAAAAGCTTTAATAAGATAATTCTCCACGACTATAGGAGATAATCTAATAACGATAGCTACTATAAACACTAACCCTAATGCTATCAAAAATAGAAGGTTTTGTCGTTTAATTGTTAAACCAGATCTAATACGATCTCGGAAATTTCGGATTGAATTACTGAATCTACTCATGAATATTTTGCCTAAAAGTATAATTTTAAATTATTTAATAAAATTCTAATTAAAGTTTAGATTATAAAAATTTCCCTAAGATTAAAAGATTATTTTTTAGTTAATGAAAACGTCTTGATATCATAACAAATACTCAATAAAAGAAACTCTTCAATGAATGGAAATAGATACTTATTTAGGTTTTTTTATGTTGGTGAGAATTATTATGGTTCTCAAAGGCAATTAAATCATATTACTGTTGAAGAATGCATTATTAATGCATTATTGAAAAAAAAATACATGGATGATGTCGAAAATTCCGGATTTGAAGTTGCTAGTCGTACGGATAGGCATGTATCCGCAAGAGGGGCGGCATTTTCTTTCATCGCAAATAAACCACCTATTTTAATGGAGATTAATTCAGTTTTACCTAAGGATATAGGAGTATGGGCACATGTAAAAGTTTCACGAGATTTTTCATCTCGTTTTAATGCTGAATATCGTCATTATAAATACATTGTTCAAATCGATTCTCATGATTCAAACATGGATTTAGATATAATGAGAAAAGCGTGTAAGGAACTTGAGGGAAGGCATGATTTTATAAATTTCTCAAAAAAGGAGAAAGATGAAGTTATTACATTAAGGGACTTAATGGTTGCTCGATTTGAAAATCAAAAGAACTTTTTAATTTTTGATTTTAAAAGCAAGGCATTTCTAAGACAGCAGATCAGGAGAATGATGACTAAAATCCTTGAAATAGGAAAAAATCAGATCTCTTATGATGACTTTCTGCGACTTTTTGATCCATCTAAAGAATATTCGTATAAACCTGCAGAACCTAATGGCTTAATATTATGGGATGTAAATTATGGTCATAAGTTGAGATTTGAAATGGATAAAAAATCAGTAGAACGGATGAAAACATATTTATTGCAACGTTACAGAGATTTATATTTGAAATCTAGATTATTTCACATCATGGAGCAAGACGATCTTAGCTAATAATGCTTTTAGTTGGATCTCTTCTGTTGCTCCTTGGCTCAACCGATATTCGAATTCCGCAAGGAGTTTTGAAAGTTCTATCTTTTTATCTTCGGAGATTTCAAGATCATATAACTCTCGATATATATTTTTAATGATATTGATTCCAGAGAGACCATATTCATTCACGATGTCATCTAAAAGTTTAATGGATAACTGCAATTGACCTTGTAAAGCTGCTTTAAGTATGTTAGTAGTTTTATTAGATGGAACTTCTCCTGCTACTCTAAAAACTGTTTCTTGATCAATTTCTTTAGATATTGTTCCACATGATTGCAGGTAATTAATTGCCCTTCTGCAATCTCCATGAGATACTTGAACTAATGAGGATAATCCATCTGGAGTTAGTGATAAATTTTCTTGTGAAGCGACATATTTTACTCTTTCTTTAATATCTTCTTGATTTAAGGATGAAAACCGAAAAACTACACATCGAGATTGAATTGGAGGGATGATTTTATTTGAGTAATTGCATATTAATATCATGCGACAATTCCTTGTATACTTTTCCATTGTTCTTCTTAAAGCTTGTTGCGCACTCGACGTCATGTTATCTGCTTCATCTAGTATAAGGATTTTAAAAGGAATGTCCAATGGAGGTTTTGTCTTCGCAAAATCCTTAATATATGTCCTAATAACATTTATTCCCCTCGCATCGCTAGCATTTAATTCAAGATAAGTAATATTTATAGCCATTTTCTTTCTGTAAATTTCTCTAACCATGGCTAATGCTGATGTTGTCTTACCCGTCCCTGCAGGACCTGCAAAGATCAGGTGAGGCATTGATTTGTCTTTAACAAATTGTTTTAATCTTTCCATTATACCCTTTTGATTTGAAACTTGATTTAGTGTGCGGGGGCGATATTTTTCAACCCAAGGTCTGTTTTTAATGGACATAATAATGGTTAATAACTAAATAGAATTGAAGATTTATTATTATTATATAAATAATTCTCTTAAGAAATAAAATTTCTTTATTTTTATCAAATTTCATAAAACTGATTATTTGGAGATTAACATGACAGATTTTAAAATCACAAAAATTAAATCTCGATGGATTTTAGATTCACGAGGTAATCCGACTGTAGAAACAGATATATTTGCTGGAGATGTTTTCACGCGTTCTGCTGTGCCCTCTGGGGCATCTACGGGTATTTTGGAAGCATTAGAATTGAGAGATGGAGGGACTGCTTTTTTAGGAAAGCATGTAACTAAAGCTGTTGCAAATGTAAATGAGATCTTAGCAAAAAAATTGATAGGTTTTGATGTACGTGAACAAGAGAAGATTGATTTAGAAATGATAAATATAGATGGTACAGATAATAAGAGTGAGCTGGGAGCAAATGCTATCTTGTCAGTATCACTATCAACATCAAAATTAGCAGCTCGACTTCTTGATAAACCCTTATTTGAACACCTATATGAATTAAGTCATAATAAATCAAGAAATAATTATCTATTACCTTTACCATGCTGTAATATAATAAACGGTGGAGAACATGCTGGGAATAATTTGTCGATACAAGAATTTATGATTCTACCAATCGGTGCAAAATCATTTTCACAAGCAATGCAAAACGTCGCTGAAGTTTATCAAAATTTAAAAACTATTTTACGTGAGAAATATGGAAGAACAGCAGTTAATGTCGGCGATGAAGGAGGATTTGCCCCCAATTTATCAAGTACAAAAGAAGCTATTGAATTAATTATTGAAGCAATTGAAGTTTCAGGATTTTTAATGAATATGGATTTTGTTTTAGGAATGGACGCAGCTGCAAGTGAATTTTATGATGGGACTGTTTATGATATAGATGGAAAAAAGTTAAGTGAAACCGAACTACTGCAATATTACTTAGACATGTTAGATGAATTCCCTTACATTAAATCTATAGAAGATCCATTCGATCAACAAGCATTTCGTGGATTTTCTAATTTAACCGCAAAGATAGATAAATCAATTCAAATTGTTGATGATGATTTAACAGTTACAAATATAAATATACTGCAAAAAGCGATTCAAGAAAATGCCGGAAATGCTCTTTTATTAAAAGTTAATCAAATTGGTAGTTTGACTGAAGCTATAAAAGCGTGTAAAATGGCTTTTGACAATAAATTTAATGTAATGGTTTCTCATCGTTCTGGAGAAACAGAAGACCCATTCATAGCGGATTTGGTTGTGGGATTATGTGCTGGTCAAATTAAAAGTGGAGCACCATGCAGGAGTGACAGAAACTGTAAATACAATCAATTATTACGCATAGAAGAACGTTTAGGGGATAATGCAAAATATCCAGAATCTCTTGATTCGTGGAAAAAATATCAATAATAAATTTTTTTATTACTCTATTTTTTAGTAATTCGATATATTTTAACATTTATATCCTTCTTTTTTTGACTATGAAAAGGAAATGTTTTCTCTAATTTCATTTTAAAAGGAAATGTGTAATTAATTTTCCAACCATTTTTGTTGATGAATTTTGATAGGAATTCGTGCACTTTTTCATTATGAAGGTGAATCGTGTAAATGGTATCTGAAAAATTAAAAGCTTTTAAAAGGAATGCCCTATCTGCAGTTTTCTTTTGCACTCCAAATGGAGGGTTCATTATCGTAGTGATTTTCAGAGAATCCGGTAGATTATTCTTACTAAATTCAAAATTGGAAACATTCGTACATATCGGATTAATCAGGTGATTCAAACCAAGTTCATTTATATTCTGTTTAAAAATCTTGATTGCAGACCAATCAAAATCAATTCCAATTACTTGATTTGCACGGAGATACGCGCTTGCAATTGATAATCTTCCCGTTCCTGAACCTAAATCTATAATTAAATTATTATCAATGTCGTTAAATTCAAATCCAGCAAAATAGATAATATCAGCAGCACTCACAGCATCGATGCTATATTGCTCAAATTCAACTTTAGGTTTCGAAAATGGTGCTGTTGATTGAATTATCGAAATTAATTCTTTTTTATTAATAACAATCTCCTAATAAGCTCGCTCTGGTTTAATCTCATGAAACATAATGAATAAATTTATTTGTTTTCATTAATATAATTCAATTGAGATAAATAGAAAAATAGAACTGAATATCATGAAAGAATCGATTAAAACAAATGAAATTGTAATTACGGGTCAGTATTTAGGAGTGGTAGAAGAGTATTTACCTAATAAAAAATCAACGTATACCAAAGATGGAAATATCTATGCGACTAAATCAGGAATTGTCTCAATTGATAAGGATAAAAGAGAAATTGAGATAAGGAGTCTTCAAGATGAAGATAGAAAAGTTATTGAGATGGGAGACATAATCATAGGAACCATACGTTTCTTAAGACAATATTCGGTCGGACTTAATTTTCAGGCGATAAATCAAAAACTTCATTTTAATAGTTCATATTTTGGTAATATTCACGTCTCTCAAATATCCAACAAATATGTTGAAAAAATAGCCGATGCTTATCAACCCACAGATATTGTGCGAGCCAAAGTAATTGAACAAGAACAAAATGAATTTAAATTAAGTACATCTGGTAATAATTTAGGCGTCATCCATGCAGATTGCACTATTTGCGGGACATCATTGGAAAAGATAGGATTTAACAAGTTACAATGTACCCGGTGTGGTAATGTTGAATTTAGAAAAATAGCCTCAGATTATCGGAATGTCACTGAAAAACTCAGATATTAATTTATTTTTATTCCATTCAAAATCATATTAAAATTTAAGATGTCTAAATATGGCAAGAAAGGGCGGGCGAAAAGTCATACATTTCTATAATTCAAGTGGCAAATTAGATAATGTCGTACAATTTCTCCAAGAAATTCAAAAAAAAATTAACTACCTTACCTTAAACTGTTCAGTTGAGGGGAAATCTATTAAAATCACGATATTTGGACCACGTGATCTTCAATATCTTGCTACCGAACGATTAAGAGAATTGGCGACTCGTTATCTGTCTTCTTCTTCTTGAAGAGCCCACTAAGAGAATTACAAACCAAAAAACATTTATTTTAGATAATATTAGATTTATTAACTCTCAATAATTGGTGCACTGTAAGTGGCAAAAAAACCTCCTAAAGAAGAAGATCTTGAAGATAAAAGTGATTCAGATTTATCTAATGATGATGCACAGAAATTACCTTCCGAAACCTCTGGAGAAGATGGTGATGTAGAAGACGATGAAGAAGAAGATTTCGAGGAAGAAATAATTGAGAAAAAAGATTATAAATATGTAAAACTTGAACTCACCAAGGGATTGAACGAAAATGATCATGTTTTATTATTAGAAGGTCAATCACATGGTTTCTGTAATCTTTTTGTAAAACAATTACTCCCCTTAAAAGGTGTAATTTCAGCAGCATATAGAATCACCTCAGTAAAACCCCCAGAAATATTCATTCGATTAGAAGACGGATATAAAATTAAGGATATCTTATTTGAAGCAATAGAGTCTCTAAGAAATGAGGGTCAAGAAACACAAGAACTTTTTAAAAAAGTAATGTAATTTACTCATATATTCTCTCGATTTAGATAAATAACTGATTTTAATGGCATTCAACTTCCTACTTGATGATCTAAACCAACATTTATCCCAAAAAACCATTGGAACAGATAAAGGTTTAGCAAAGTTAGGAGATAGTATAGTTAACCTTACATACTCCATGGCAAAATCAATTTATTTAACACGCAATAATCCAAAGAATAGAATTATTCGAACGGGTAATAAAGTTAGTAAAAAGATCCTTGCTGAAGCGTTAAAAAATGCAGGTTTAAAACCTTTTGCGAAAAATAGAGGGGATGCACATGACATGGCAGACACTGTTGAAGCAATAGTCGCGTATGTCTGGTTAAGTAATAAAATGAGCATTGATGACATTATAGATGTATTATGGAAAGCTTTATCTGGAGATATTTCAATTAGAAACCAAGAAATTGAAACCGCAAGGAAGGCTTTTACAACTCTTCTAAATACGATGAAAAAATTTCTACCCGAACATTAAGATTAAATAAGCATGATTTGTGTAGATTTTAACCGAGATGTAAGAAATTGGTGAAATGGTAGTAGGATTTAAACCGTTACAGTCTCGTACTCTAAAATCTCTTTCATTCTTTTTCTCAATTCAGGACGAATAGCTGACATCCCATACGTCTTTAAACCCCCCAACTTTTTTTGAACTTCTTTGGCAGTAAGAGCACCAGGGAGATCTTGTTTATTAGCAATAGCAATTATCTTCGTGCCAATAGTCCGTACAAACCTGTCATATATTGCTTTTGTTTTTTCCACACTTTTGTCTGTCGAATCACATACTAAAACAGCTAAACCTGCTCCTCTTAAAAAATCTTGCCACATGAATTTAAATCGTTTTTGACCAGCTAAATCCCAAATTGAGCAGTTTTTGCCATTTAAAGAGGAATCTTCAACCTCAAGACCTACTGTAGGGACGCGTTTCTCTGATATCTCTCGTCCTTGAAGGAGAGATAATAGAGAGGTCTTTCCTACGCCACCTTCACCAATCAAACAAATCTTCGACTTTGTTGTGAGAACTTTTACCAACCCTTCCAAGTTGAAATTGTCGTTAACTAGAAAAGGAAGTTCAATCTACTAAAATTGAAATAATATTCAAATGTCACGAGGATGTTATGATTCCTTAATTAGTAGTTCGCCACATTTCCGACATGAAAATTCATCTAAAAATAAAAAAAATCTTTACTCAAACGCCTTCTTCTTCTTAAAAAGATTGAAAAGTACAAAAAATTGAAAATAGAAATTATAAAAATAGGGAAATAAAAAAATAATTTAAATCTTTATTCTGTTTTTACTACATCCTTAACAATGCCGACTTCTAAATCTTTAACAATGCCGACGCAGACCGTTCTACCCATATCTCGCACAGCAAATCGTCCCATCTCTGGAAAATCTTCATATTTTTCAATACAAAGTTTCTTAATGGGTTGTAGTTTTACGATTGCAGCTTCGTTTCTTTTTATAAATTTGGGCGAATCTTCTATAACGGCCCCTGTTTTTTGATCAAGCTTCTTAATTAGTTCTACGAACTTTGCTGCTACTTGAGCGGTATGAGTGTGGATAACGGGAGTATAACCTTGAGCTAGGGCTGTTGGATGCCAAATTACAATAACTTGTCCAATCCAATGACCGTTAGGAGTGACGACGGTGGGTGGATCCTTAGGATGACCCATGCAATCTCCTCTGCTAACATCACTTAGTTCAATCCCTCTAATGCTGAATCCAATATTGTCTCCTGGTATTGCTTCGTCAATTTCCTCGTGATGCATCTCTATGCTTCGGATTTCACCTACGAATCCGGTTGGTTGAATTATGATCTTATCATTCTTCTTCAACACTCCAGATTCTACCTTTCCAACGGGTACTACACCAGTACCTTTGATTCGATATGCATCTTGAATGGGAACGCGCAATGGCTTACCGGTAGGCTTATCTGGAATCACAAAACCATCAATAGCTTCAATTAGGGTAGGTCCTGTATACCAAGGCAAGTTAGGTGAAGCTTCAATAAGGTTTTCAGCTTTAATTCCGCTTACTGGAACGAAGTGGATTTTTTTTACGGGAAAACCTATGTTTCTGAGCAATTCCGAGATTGCAGCCACGCATTCTTTATATCGTTCTTCTTTATACTCATATACATCTGCCTTATTTATGGCAACAACCAGTTGTTTAACGCCCAAAGTCTGAGCTAAGTATGCATGCTCTCTGGTCTGACCATTGGCCGCAATTCCTACTTCCATTTCTCCTTTCTTTCCCGAAACTACAAGAATGGCGGCATCAGCTTGAGACGCACCAGTGATCATGTTCTTTACGAAGTCAGCATGCCCTGGAGCATCAATGATGGTAAAGTACTTTGAATTGGTTTCGAACTTTCGGAATGCTAAGTCAATTGTAATACCACGTTGTCGCTCTTCTTTTAGTCGGTCGAAGACATAAGCATATGACCAAGATTCTCGATCGTATTCTTTTGCTAGCTTTTCGAGCTCACGGGCTTCTCTGTCTGAAATAGCTCCCGTTTTAATGAGCATTGCACCCATCATAGTGCTCTTTCCGTGATCTATGTGACCGATTATTACGAGGTTCAAGTGCGGTTTTTCTTTTCTTGACATTTCAATCAATTTCCTTTATTTTAATTTCAAAACCATATTTAAGAGTAATTAAAAGTAATTCTGCAATATAGTTTGAATAATCATCTTAATGATATTAATTATTTATTTTTTACTATAATTTAGTCCAAGATATTAGGGAAACTACTGGGAAATCCTTGAATTTTCTCAATCACATTTCTCAATATGAATAAATAATATAATGATTTATGTTTCAGGTCAATTTAAAGCAGATCTTCAATTAGTTCATCTTGATTTTCTTTTAATAATGCGAAAATTTCATTTATTTCCTTCATGAAATTAATACAATCTCCATTTTCATCAATAATTTCTGATTGTACTTTTTTCTTGAGAAATTTCGTGAATATGATTTCTAAAACGCGTGAGTTTAATCTTGTTTCTTTAAGAAAATCTAATAGGTGATGCATGTAAAAAGCCTTAACATACAATTTCTCATTGCTATATTGTTTCTCTATATCTTTTTTATAAAAAAACTTCAACTGCCTTGAAGCGTTGCTCTCTTCCTCATCAACATTATTTCGAGCTTCTTTAGAAAAAGCCCATTCTGTTCCATAATCTATATTTTGATTGACGTAATTTGCGATCAAGCGATCTATTTTTGCCTTATCCGTCCATTTGCTATGTATGACCCAATTTGGCATTTTTTCTTGGAATATCTTGTATTTTTACGTGTTATGTGATGTAAAATTGATATAAAATAATAAATTTTAAGGCATGAAAGCCAAAAATAAAAAACGATATCTGCTTATAAATATTAAATTACATGATTTACAATAATAAAATAATAAACTCATACTATCATTGATTCCCCATGGTTAGAAATAAAACACCTTTTCCAAAAGAAGGAGATTTTATCATTGGTCGAGCAGTTAATGTTGAGCAACAATATATTTATGTGGATTTAGCGGACTATAAAGGTTTACCTTCGGAGAAATTTGCTCAAGGGATGATTCATATCAGTGAAATTTCTAGTCGTTGGATAAAGAACATTAGAAATTTTGTTAGGATTGGTCAAGTTATTGTTTGTCGAGTTTTAAAGGTGGATCCTTCAAAAGGACACATTGATCTTTCACTTAGAAGGGTGAATTCCGCGCAGAAAAAGAAAGTCGCAAAAGAAAGGAAATACGCTGTAAAATTTGACAACCTCCTGCAATTCTTAATTGAAACTGAAGGAGTAAGCATGACATTAGATGAATCATGGGAGCAAATTGGATGGCCTTTATTAGATAATTATAAATTTTATCAAGAAACTATTGAAACTCTGAAAGAAAATGGAGAAGAAATCCTTACTGAACTAACAGATATTCCTGAGGATATCAAGAAAATATTCTTACAAATTGTAGATGAAAATGTGGAAATTACAACTGTAAGAATATCTGGAAAAATCAAACTGGTAAACAGGCAAGGCGATGGAATTGATCGAATTAAAGATACTCTGAAAAGTGTCGTGGGTATTGTAGAAGATCCTCGAGATACGAGAAAACTCGATATTACTTACCTTGGAGCACCATATTATCGAATGGACGTGATATCTAAGGATTATCTTGATGCAGAAGGCATTATTTCGGATGTCATGGACGCATTAGAAGCAAAGTCTGTGGAACATGAGGGGTTATTTGAATTCATTAGAGACTAAAAACAGAATTGATTATCGTGGTTAAATATCTATTAAAATGTAAGGAATGTAATCAGTATGGTCTTAATAATTCAGAGTCAAAATGCTCGAATTGTGGGGGTCAACTTTTAAATCCAAGACCGCCAAAATACTCACCTATTGATAAGTATGGAAAATATCGGCGTGAATATTTTAAGGAAGATTTTAAAAAGAGATTTGAGCAAAATTAAGATAACTCTATTTTTTCAGCGAATTTTTCATTTATTAAGATGATCGCATTTTTATGGGGTAAATTAATGACGTCTTCCTTCTCGAAAGGACCGTAAGTTTTTAAGTCAACTCCAACTAGGGGAGGCGTGTTCTTCACCATCCGAACGAGAGTGTATTGATAGTCAGTTTCTTCTTGTAGATGTGTTGATTTTTTTGGTATTGTTAATTCAGGAACAGGAACATTCAAAATATCTTTTTTTAATATCGGTTTGGCGATTACTTCAGAGATTAATTCTTCCGGTGGTTTTTCCAAGAGAGATACGGTCTTGGATTTATTATAACCCTTGAATGAGCCTACAAGATTTTGATAAAAAAATTTTTCATGTTCGATCAGATGATTTAGATTAATTTCTTCCAAAGCCATGGCTGAATTAATTATTTTTAGCTTCCTAATCTGCATGAAATCATCAAAGAGGTAATTAAAATTATCACGATATTCTTTTATAATTCGTATTTTTATAGGATCATTGTCAATGAGATTAAAATTATTAATTTGAGACTTACTCTCTTGAAATCTAATATAATTTTCCTCAGAAAAATCAATGAGATTAACTTGTTCTAATTCAGTTATCCATTGATTATAAAGGTCCTCATATTCCTTTTTAAAATTCATTTAAATCTTATCTACTCTAATATATAAAACAAGTTGACATGTAATTAATTTTTAACTTAATAATTAAACAATTTTTGCAACACCTTTACACAATAGGAATACGGCTACGTGATGGGGAACTTCAATTTTTTCGCCCCGTTCATAATCGCCATACGTTTCTCCTTTAATTTTTGTTGCAGGAACTTTAACATCAGTTATTTCCAATTTTTGAGTAATTTGTTTCTTACTTTTAAATACAATTGGGTCAATTAATTCATTACTTTCATCTAATGGGTTGAATTCATCAAGTTGATTATATTCAAGTTCTTGAACTTTAAACCCTGTTTTTCCATGTAATGTCCCGGGATATCTAATAAGTCTATGAATATCTATTGAAACCGGTTCATCGATCTCTGCACCAACTTTCTTTACAACAGCTTTAAGTAATTTTTTCCATGTAGGTAAGCCAAAACCTTCTATTGACCATATACTCCGTTTTTTACTATTAATAATCTCTAAAAAATCTTCTCGATAATTTAGCAGACTATTAACTCGGAGTGCTGTTAAATTGCCCCAATGCGGATCACGTAAGAAATGTTCTATTTCAAGCCGATCCATGAGTAAAATCTCCTCAAGTTTAGCCATTATTTTGTTTGACCATCCTTTGTTATCTTTTAAGAGGCCAAAAATACTTGTCTTCTCATGTAAACCCAAAATTTCAAATGAGATATTATGCCCCGTTAGATAATCAACTATTTCTCTTCTCTGATCACTCGTTAAAGTTCTAATTCTTGGATCAACTATCTTTAAATGATATCCCCGATGACCCGAGAATGCTATATTCATTTGTTCAACATTTAGTGCAAAATCAGGAATTAGAAAATTATCTATTAATTTAATGATTTCTTTTTTCGCAATATCTAAACATTTATCACATATCCAAGCAATTCTTGTTATTTTTAGCTTTTCGCATTTAGGACATTTTTCAATCATCCCTTTACCATTCGTTCCACATTCCTTACAGTACCAGAGATCGTGATCGTTTTTACATTCAGTATAAAAATGATCAACATCAATATCTATTACAAAATCACAACCTTGATAGCCTTTATTTTCCATATCATTATTATCAGGTCGACTATAAAGGGAACCGCTTGAATAAGCATGCTTTGGACTTTTTTTAATAAGAAATTGCCTCAAATCATCAAGTTGAGCAAAACCTAAATGTCTTTGCATGAATTGGTTGTCCCATAGAAGAAATCCAAATTCTCTTCGATCTAGCATGCTTACAGCTGGAATATCCTCATTGGATTCTTGATAGTATGCTTGGAACAAATTCTTAAGAAAAATCTCATTATTCATTTTTAGTTTTAACCTCCTCTTTAGGTTTATGTTTACGGTATTGTTTAAATTGCACGTAAAATAAGGGGTGTTGTATCTTTCTCTGAGAATCAAGTTTTTTAGAATAATAACCTTCTAAACATAACTTATCTTTATATTTCGTTGCCATGCAGAGACTATATGATTTTAAAGTAGAACAAGAGTGGGGTGAATATCCCTTCTTTTTCGCAAATTCGACTTGATATTCTGTTTTCTTTCTATTAAAATCTGGCAATTTCGCAAACAAGTTAACAATCTCATCAATCGGAATTTCTAAAGAATGTAAAAAGAAGACAAGAAATAACCTTTCAATATGTGTTATGTTTTGACCTTCATCGACTTTCATGAGAATATCTTCTACACAAGGAGGAAAACTCTCTTCTACTTTTTCTCCTTTTCTATACTTAATCTCAAAAGAATATTCAAATTCTTCTTTTTTCAATTCCCATTCGCCAAGAATTCTCTCGTTGAGCTCTTTAATTTCTTTTATTTCGAGAATTTTATTCTTAAAATCATCTAAACTAGAGAGGTCCTTCTCTTGTTCAATTATTAACTTTTTTCTTACAACCTCCTGTAAAAGGCGAGTTAAGTCTTTTTTTTCAATTAAAACATATCCTCCAATTAAAGCATTATGAACCAGTTTTCGATAATCATCTCTTAAATTAGAAGCAAGCTTGAGATAATCAATGTAATGAATACTGAATTGTGTTTGAAGAACCTGTTTTCTATCCTTCTCAACAATTAATCCAAACGGAACTGCTTTATCATAATATTTGATTTCTAATTCCAAATCTTTACAGATAGAATATAAATTGAAATCATTATCCTCTCTAATCAATTTATTATAAGTGTGTTTTGAATATAGGTTAGCAACTCTATTGGCAATTGGTATGCTATTATTTATATAAAGTAGAATTTTCAAAATTGTATAAAGATAAACGTTTAACTCATCTGCTTTATAAGTTTTTATTTCTTCTATATTTTCAAAAGCTGTTTTAAATATATTAAAAATACGAGCTACTAATTCCCCATCTGGATATTCTGCTATTTTTTCCTTGATAAAATCTACCGGATCTTTTGATGCTATCTCAGAATAATGAATTTTCTTAGAAGGTAACCAAGGATAATGTTTTACTAACTCATATGAGATGCTCAAATCAACATCGACTCCTTTTGAATTGTTCCTTCATATTGGTGAGAAAAAATAAAGCAGTTAAATAAATTTAGACTAAATCGAATTTGTAAATAAATGATTTTGGTTTAAAAATCATCCATATCATCGTCATCGTCATCCTCTTCATGTTCGACTCTTGGTGCCAGAAATAGGGATAATACACAATCGTTTTCCAATTTAAAAATGATTTTTAGGGGAAAATCTGATTTTAAACCCATTTCTAAATTCAAGGTGATTGATGATATTTTCAGAATAGCTTTTAAGAAATCGAGACTGTAGGAACCCATGCAGGTCTCATTAATTTCACTAGAACGTAAATCTTCAAGGTCGAGATAATATTCCATTTCACCAATCGTTCCTAGTGAAGTGAACAAGAGACCTTCTCCTTCAGTAGCTTTTAAACTAAGTACTTCAGAGTAGATCTCCGCATCCTTTATAGCTTCTACTAAAAATGAAGGTTCTATTTCCCAATTTGAATTATAATCTATTTCATACAACCTATCTAATTGAAGATTTTCGATTTCATTTTCTGAGAGTGCTAAGCTAAAGGTACGCGTTAATTTTTTATCTCCTTCAGTTTGGCGTTGTAATTTAATTTTAATTTTATTATCTTCTTCCTTGAATGTTATTTCAAGCGAATCATTTAAAGTACTTCTCTTGAGAATTTTATCTAAATCATCAATATTTAAATCAATATCCAATTTCTTATCGCAAGAATATGAATCGAAATCTTCATCTTTGATCTTAAGTTGTAGCAAACAAATACGACTATCATCAAACGCAAGTATAGTTAATCCCTTAGGTGTGACCTTGAACTTGGCTTCAGTGACAATACTTGCGAGAGTCTCAATAATAACTCTTAAGACCCGACTTTTATCTAATTTTAGCGAAAATGACATTATTTATACGTTCCTTTACTTTTTTCTACTTATTAAATATGTTTTAATGACAATATTTATAAAATTCGGTATTAGGTCTTTAATAATAGTTAGTATTTATTTCTGGAATAATTATTTATAGTCACCTTAAAATTATAAAATTATATATTTTATTTGAGAAGGAGTAAAAAATGGAAGAAAATAGAGATAATCAAAAAATATCAGCAAAACATGTAATGATAAAAGATATAAAAAAGATGGAGATTGGTTCACAAGTACAAATTATAGGATTTGTAAAAGGAAATATTGAAGAAGAAAATATTACACTTGACGATAGAACTGGAGAGATAACAATTAACATCCAAAAGCTCAAATTTCCATTCAAAATAGATGATCTTGTTAATGTATTTGCCATGGTTAAACCAACAATGGAAGGTGAGAAAAAATTAGAGGCAATTTTCTTCCAAGACATGTCTAACCTTAATTTTGATCATTTCCAGAAATTATATAACATGAAAAAAGAATTAACCGAATAATTTTAATCAAATAAGTTTTGTACTTCTATTTTATAACCATTTGAACCTTTTTGATGGAAAAGTTTTTTAGAGATCTAACTTTTGTTAATTTAATCTTCTTAACTAAATAAAGCTCTTTAATATGGTCAATTTTTGCCCTGAATGTTCTAGTCTTTTACGTAAAAAAAAATTTAATGGAAAATATGTACTATCTTGTCGTTGCGGATATGAAGAAAATAATACGCCAAATGAAGATGATTTGAAAAAAACAATTGAGGAAAAGAAAAACGCGATAAGTCAGAATCTAATCGTAATAAAAGAAGAAGATAAAATATTTGTACACCCTATAGTTTCCAAATATTGTCCTAAATGCAACCATAATGAAGCAGAGGCTTGGCAAGAACAAACTAGAAGTGCGGATGAACCCAGTACCTCATTTTTTAAATGTAGAAAGTGTAAACGCACTTGGCGTGAGTATTAAAAAATTAATTCTTATTTTAGATATCACTCTTAGATACATGATTCTTCGTGAAAGGATTCTTTCACGAAATATTGGTTTAATTAATGATTAGATCTAAATTGAATCAAATTAAACATTATCTTAGAAAGAAAATGACATGCTAACTTAACTGAAAAAAGGTTAAGAAAGAACTTCTAAAATCTTAGTTAAAATTCGTGCTTTTCCTCCAGTGGATTGTAAAAGTACTTTCCCACATACAAGGCATTCAACATCAGTAGCAGAGCATCCAAAAATAATCTGTTGATTTCCACAATTCAAACATTTAACTCTTAGAAATCTACTATTTGGTTGAGGTATTAAATCTTTTTCTCTTTTCTTCTTGGGCATGATTAAATGACAACTCTAAACTTCTTGTAATTCAAATTTCTTTACTCGATAAGATTTAGAATACTGTTTCTTACCGCAATCAGGGCATTCTAATATGGGTAAGGCACGTTTATTTAACTTGGCATTTTTATGGAAGATTTCTTTTGGGAATGAACCATATCCTTTCTTTTTCCTTTCAACTCTCCTTCTTCCCTGATTTAACATGCGTTCCTTACCTTTCTTATACACCGTTACGTTATGCAGTTTATGTGCTCTGCACTTAGGACAATAACGGTTTATCGTTCTTGGATAGCGAATATGAATCCTCTCGAGTTTTTGATAACAATTGATAATAGTAATATATTGCAATCTAATTAAGCAATAATTATAAATTTTATTATTTCCTTAGCCTAAGCTCTTAAATTATGATTTATTAATTACAATTTAATAGATAATATTTAAAATCATAGATTCATAATTTTAATAAAAATTTTAATTGAGATTACGATGTTTAAAGAAAAATTTAAAGAGGGAATTATAACAGCTAAAGATTTCACTAGGGATGATATTGATTATATCCTAAATAAAGCAAGGGAAATGATGCACAATGATAAAAATTCACAGCTTTTAAAAAATAAAATCTTAGCTACATTATTTTTTGAACCTTCTACTCGAACTAGGCTTAGTTTTGAGTCAGCCATGCATAGATTAGGAGGAAGCGTAATTGGTTTTCATAAGGGAGATGTTTCTTCAGTCACAAAAGGAGAAAGTCTCGCAGATACGATTAGAACAGTAGAAAATTATAGCGATGGTATTGTAATTCGTCATAATTTGGAGGGAGCATCAAAATTGGCCGCTAAGTTTTCTAGAATTCCTATCATCAATGCTGGATCAGGTAGTGGTGAACATCCTACTCAAGCATTATTAGATTTATTAACTATAACTCAAGAAGGGCAAAAGTTGGACGGGATGAATATCGGAATTATGGGAGATCTCAAGTATGGAAGAACTGTTCATTCTTTAACAATTCTATTATCGAATTACGATGCGAATATATATTTAATAAGTCCAAATGAACTAATGCTGAGAAATCGGGATAAGGACTTCTTACAAAAAAGACAAGTAAAGTATAAAGAAATCACTCAATATCGTAAGATTTTAGATGTGCTTGATGTTTTATACATGACACGTATCCAAAAGGAAAGGTTTCCAGATGTTGAAGAATATGATAAAGTGAAGAATATTTATGTATTTAGAAAAGATGATCTTAACAATACAAAAGATAATTTCAAACTCATGCATCCCTTACCAAGAATTACAGAGATTTCTGCTGATGTTGATAGTTCCCCTAAAGCCATTTACTTCAAGCAAACTCACTATGGTATACCAATGAGAAAAGCAATATTAGCAGAATTATTATCTGATTAATTTTTTAATTTATTTTGGGAATGTTGCATTTATTTTTGATGTTTTTAATAATTTCAATAAGTTAAAAAGACTCTGATCATCTTGGCTGTCTGGGAGATAAAATATATTCCCCCCGTCAAGTATCGATTGGAATTTTTTAAATAGATCAAGTTGTTTATCGATAGGTAGGGTTGTTTCTTGTCTAATAATAGAACTAGAATAGCATTTCGCCTTCATGGAAGGATCAAAAGGATTATTATTGGAAAAATCAATCAAATGATGAGGTTGAGTTAAGACATAATTCTCTCCCAAATCTTTATTTTTCTCGATGATCAGTTGTTTTATTATTCCTAATATTTTCAGGGCAAATTTTTCACTAATTTCGATTCGATCCAATTCAATTCCACAGTGACATTCTATTGCTTCGTTTAATCCTATAAAGCTAATGGATTTAATTGAATTTTTTATAAGATTTTCTGGTGTATTATTAAAAATTGTCTCACATGTACTTATCCAACGTTTTTGAGAATTCAATTTTTTACTAAGTAAATCTTTCTTGATGTCAAAAAACTCGAATATATTAGAAATTTTCTCACAAAGGCTTTCTTCAAAATGATTATCATCTCCATTTGAATTAACTGCGAGTTTATGTAAGTTTATCAAAATTTTATCCAGGATTACATTATTAGGTGATGATTCTTTGAGATGGGTTGTTTTTTTTATACCTATCGCAGTTGAGTTTAATAAGCCAGTTACTTCTTTGCTATAAAAAAGAGTATTATATTTTAGATTTTTGATTATGTTATTGTTAAAGTTCAGTAAATCTAACCCTGAATATTCAAACAAAATAAGAGGAGAAATTTGCATCAATTTTGACTGACATTCCTTATTCAAGCAATCCAAAAATGTCTGAGCTTCATTTATACACTCTTTCTTATTAAATGAAAAATCTAAAGATAACGCTGATCCATTAGTGATATAAGAGCTATTTTTGTAACTCAATTTAAGCAGTTCTGATGCTAAAAATCTAAATATTGAATTCTCATGATCTTTCAGGGAAGATAAGAGAGTAGAATCGAAATCACCTAGTAGTATATCTTCAGATATGTATGGATGAATATTTGATAATTTAGTCACAAATGATTGAATCAAGTGGAATACCTTTCCAGGGTCATTCGAATCATGAATATTGGCAAGACTTTCTTTAGAATTTCCATCTAAAAGCGTTTTTGTATTTATGTAAGCACCAAGTGGCCGTAAACTCCAATAATTTAAGTTTAGAAGAATAATTTCCCCAGAAAGATATAGATCAGCAAGATCTTTAGGCAATAAGTTAAGAAGTAAAAATTGCTCTGAAACATCAGATCCAAGTTCATGTAAAAACATTTCTGGATTAAGATTTCTATCATCAAATAATTTCTTAGCTTCAAAAGGAGGGGTTCCTAAACGTGTTAACCGATGTCTTACGTTTTCTAATCCGTTTTCTAATAAGATACCGTTTATGTATTCACGCATTAATGGAGTAGTCAAATATTCTACCTCAGTTCGAGAAAGCCTTTCGCTTACTTCATTTGCAATTTGCTTAGCTCGAAACAATTCCATTCCCCCCTCTCTTACTAAATATTTTTCTATTTTTTCAAGATTAAATGGTTCTGTAGAATATCTCGAAGTACGGATCATTATCGATTTATCTTGATCGTTAAGGATCTGTTCCATTGAAATTATATTTCCTAATATTTTCTTACCTAACGATGTAAGTAAGTAACCCTCATCAGAAGACTCAATTAAATCGTTTGTCCTTAATACTTTAAGATGAAAAGAAAAATTTACTGAATTGGGATTTGATCCTAAGACTTGCTTTTGAAGCAAGGAATAACTCACGGGTTTCGTATTTTTGTCCAGATTCTTTAAAATATCTATTCTAATCTTTTGACCTAATATTTTTAATTGACGTTCTAATAAATCACTATTTTTGTCGGAATCCACTTTATTTATCCTATTATCCTATTATTCAATATCTCAAATCCTAGTTATCTAATTATTGCACTTGAGTGTATTTAAAATTTAGGAAGAAGTTTTTTTCATAATATCTGGGTGATATATAATCCACTATCACAAAAAAAAAGCATGTACAAAAATTAGAAATGAAAAATATAAATCTTAACGAGAAGATACAGCAATACGTTCAATTTCTTCCTTCCTTTTCACGGCACGCGATTCTTGACTGTTATCAGCGGCAAGTATTAATTCTTGTGCCACGTTTGCGGCAAAATCTCTTTCATTTGAATGTGATCTTGCGCTAATGGCTTGAACAATGTATTTGATACCAAGATCAACTCGACGTTGAGGAGAAATGTCTACTGCTGAGGAATAAGATATCCCTCCCATAGCGATTCTCGTAACTTCTTCTCTAGGAGCGGAGTTACATATTGCTTTGATAATTACTTGGATAGGATTTTTACCAGTATTCAACTCAATCAATATGAAAGCGTTCTTCAGCACTTTAATTAACTTGTTCTTTTTGCCCGAATTATAAGAGCTTTTACGACCTTTTACTTTAGACGCTATAAAACCGGGGGATAATAGTCTGTTTATAACACGCTCAATGATTGATACTCGTGTTGTTTTCCAAAATCTTCGGTGCTCGTGTCTTCCACAACTTTGAGGAATGATTATTGGTTTCAAATTGATATATGCCTCTAGCGTCCAGTCAGGAATTACAATTTCCTTAAAAGACCACTTATTAAATAATTTTATGTCTGTATTAGCTTTACTCATGATTTTTTCCTCTTTAACGCAGTGGTTTTTCTTTCTTTCCAGAAAGTAATGCTTCTAAGGATACGCCATTTACCATTACAACCCTCCACCTAACACCAGGAAGATCTCCAATTGAACGACCCTTGGCACCACCAATTCCTTCAACAATTACCCGATCGTGTTCTTCAATGAAGTTAAGGCTCCCATCTCCCGGAAGAAACGCAGTAATGGATTTCCCATTTTTTTTGAGTTGTACGCGCACGCATTTACGAATTGCAGAGTTAGGTTGCTTGCTTTCCCTACCTACCTTCTGTAGAACGATCCCGAGAGCCTGACAGGCCCCTTCTAGAGGGTCTACTTTCTTTTTCAGTTTTAATTTTGCTCGTTTATAACTTGTTTTTGACCAGCGGAATTTCTTTCTATTTGTCCTCAATTTTCGGGCCGCATAAAGTCCTTTCGGTTTTGACATTTTCTTTTCCTATATCGAGTAAGTTAACTAGATGGTACTAGATAATAAGTGTATTATTTCCTTAAACTTAAAATTTATGAAATGAGAAAATTACTATATTAATTTTTTGTATTAATAATGACGTTATCAACTTTAAAATGTCGAGTAACTAATAGTTTTATTTTTCGTATCATTGAACCTTCTTTTCCAATGGCTTTTCCCCTATCCTGGGGGTTCACTGAAATTATAACAGTTTTTTTCTCATTTTTATTTACTTTAATTTCAATCTGCTGAACTGTTATGGAATTTTTGGATGTATTTAGAATAAATTGAATGAATTGTTCAATATTATCTGAATATGGAATTACATCTATTTTCTTTTGAAGTTTGCTCATTAAATCTTTGACATGTTCTCCTGCCTTACCAATAGCTTTTCCAACATCTTCTTTTTTAACTAGGAAAATAATAATCTCAGAGTAATTTTCAGGAGATTCAAACGTTAAGCAATCTTTAATGATGGCTCCTGAAAGGTTGTTAAATAAAGAGATGAGTTCCATGGCTTTTCTATCGAATTTGATATTTCTCCTTAGCATTTTTAGCCTGTACTCTTAAGTATAATTATCACTTAGTTTTTAAAGTTTTTAAAGTTTTTAAAGATTCTAAAGCACTATCACCGAATTCATTAATCCCTATTACCGAGATCATGTATGGTTTTCCCATAGCTAATCCAAGTTCCCAAGAGGATCCTTTATATTTGTAAATAAAAATACTATTTCCCATGAGCTTGTTGTAGTATTTTAATTGATGTTCAAATTCGATAGGACAATTTTGTGCGACTAACACCATTTTAAATGGTTTTTGTCTTAATTGACGTAAGACTTGACTTCTACCAAAAAGGATTTTTCCCGTTTTATATGCAACTTTGATATTTGTCTCAACATCAAGTTCCTTTTTCTTCTTGCGCGAAAGGTCGATTGAGTCGCTTATATTTTTGCTTTTCTTTGCCATCGTCTTAAAAACTATTTCAAATTTATCATACTATAATTAAGTAATAAAAGAAATATATGATGATTTAAATTTTTAATGCTAATTCACACAATCTTTCATGTTTAGATTTGAGGATTTAGATTTTCTTCGGTAATATCTTTGGTAATATCTTCGGTAATATCTGTATTATTGCTAGACTTATTTTGTTCTAATATTTCTAAATTACGATCTAGGTCAAACATAACATTAATTCTTCCACTACCGATTGGGCATACTTGACCTACTATCACATTTTCAGGTATTCCAAGTAAGCGTTCTTCTTCTCCATAAAGTCCTGCATCAAGTAATTGGTTTACAGTGACTTCGAAAGCTGCCCTTGCAAACACGCTCGATTTTGACCCAGAGATACCGTGTCTTCCAATCGATTGAATCTCGCCACCTACGGTCATTAAATCAGATAAAATAAGTAAATGCCTAAGATCTACATCTAATCCTTGTTGTTCAAGTACTTTCCTAGCTTCTTTAATGATTAATCCTCGAGCAGCTTCTATACCAAATAATTTTTCAATTTCATGGATATGATTCGAAACTGTTCTTGAAGCATCTACGCCTTCAACTTGAACTATACTTGGTAAATTCGTTCCTTCAGTTTTAATGACCCATTCATTATTATCATCTGTAGGTGTAAGTAGGCCCCTTTTTATTCCTCTAATTCCTTTAACGACTTTCTTAAGAATCTTTTCTCTTAGTTTTTGAAGGCTCTGCAAGTCTTCTATTCCAGGATCAATAATTATCGCATTTCCTTCCCGCACGATTGTTCCTTTTTTCTTATAACGCTTCAAAATCTCAGGAATTTTATCAATATCTATATTTTTTTTATCGCAGATATCAGGTATGAGATGTATTACTATTTTCCAGTCAATAAAGTCAAGATCCACATCCGAAGCAATTTGTTCGATTCGGATTTGTTCAATGCGATGATGAACCTCCATCGCTTTATCTTCACTCTCGTTGTAAGGTTTTTCTAAGTATATCTCCATCATGGGAGTTGATGGAAAACGACGAGCATCAACAATTTCAATAAGTCGGGGAAGTCCTTGAGTTACTGAAAATTCTTCTACCCCAGCATAATGAAAGGTTCGGAGTGTCATTTGGGTACCTGGTTCTCCAATTGATTGGGCAGCAACAGTGCCAACGGGTTCAGCAGTTTCTACACGTGCATTATTATAATTGATATAAATTTTATTTAGTAAGTATTCCAATTGTTCTGGCTCTAATTCTTCATCTTTAAGTTTATTTCTTATTTTGTTAATTAGATCTTGCGGAATATCATCTTCATATAACTCGGTTAATTTTTCTTCTAAATATTTTTTTGTTATTTTTACCATGAAATCACCTATAAATTATATTTCTCTTTTTTCCAATCTAAATATCCTTTAGTTAATTTCCCTCTCCATTCAGCATTTTTTCCCGTTTCTTCTTCATAAGATTTTCTTATTGTATCCTCATCAGGAGCGGAATCCTGTGTATCTACTTTCTTTTCTATTTTCTTAGGTTTATCAACAGCTTTCTTAGGAGTTGGTTTTTTAGTGGTTGGTTTTTTAGTGGTTGGTTTTTTAGGTTGAGCACTCATTTTTAATTCGTCTCGGATTTCATTAATATCGAGCGCTTTAGCTTTAAGTAATAATACATTTAGATTAACAGATTCGCTGTGATCTGTATGCATGGGATCAATCCCATCATCACCATAGAAAAATTGAATAATATTTTTATCAGAATTTCTTACGGTGTTATCATTCTCTACAACCATGTCTTGTAACGCGTGTACAAGCCTTCTTTGCATGTATCCAGAGGTGCTTGTTCTTACTGCGGTATCAACTAGACCTTCTCTACCACCCATTGCATGAAAGAAGAATTCCTCAGGATTAAGACCCGTTCTATAAGAAGATTCTACAAAACCTCTAGATTTTGGTGTGAGGTCGTTTATTCTGAAATGGGGTAGAGTCCTTTGACTGTATCCCCTATTAATTCTTTCCCCTCTAATTGCTTGTTGCCCAACAACCGCAGACATCTGTCCTAAGTTTAAGATATTACCTCTTGCTCCAGACTTGGTCATAATTACTGAATGAGCTTCATCACCAATGAAATCAGCCGCAATTTCTTCAGCTGCCTTACGCGCTTCTGCTAATAATTGTCGAATTCTCAATTCTAATGTTTCTTTTAAAGATCGCCCAGGAGCACGTTTTAAAACCGTTGTATCTTCCTCATAAAATGCTTTAATTAACTTACTAGATTCATTATTCGCGTCTTCTAATACCTTTTGTATTGCCTCATAAGCATGACCATGAACATAAACCTCATCTAAACCAATGGTCATCCCATTTTGTCTGATTACATATAATAACATTTTAGTTGCATTATCTAAGAATTGTCTTCCTCGAGCATTTCCATGATCTTTTATTATTCTTTGTAGAATGCTATTAGATTGCATTGGACCAAAAGAATTTTCATCTATTGTCCCTGCTACTAATACTCCATTTTTTATGACAACATAAGCATCAAATTTACAATTTTCTTGCTCACAGACTTCACATTTTTTACAGAATTTTGATTTGACTCTGATATTTAAGTCATCTGGAAAGAGTGAGCTAAAAATTTGCTTACCAGAATATAAGTTCTCAGGATCAGTTTTAACGGGTATAAGGTTTTCTAATTTGAATTCGGGATTTGTGTCAAATATACCTCCCATGTAAAGCAAGTTTAAAGCATCTTTTTTTTTATAAAGAGAGTTTAAACTAGTAAATTGAAAAACTGATGATATAAAATCTTGAATCCCCCCTAAAATTGGTCCACCGAATCGAGGAGATAAAATATGTTCTTGTACTTTAAGTAATAATTCTGCTTCAGTTCGAGCTTCCTCACTTTGTGGAACATGAAGGTTCATCTCATCACCATCAAAGTCAGCATTATATGGTGGGCATACTGTAAGATTAAGCCTAAATGTTCTTCCATCCATGATTCTTACTTCATGAGCCATTATAGACATTCTATGAAGAGAAGGTTGTCGATTAAAGAGTACTAAATCTCCTTCACTTAGATGGCGCTCCACAGTAAATCCAGGAGCTAGTGTATCAGCTATAATTTTTCGATTCTTCACGTATCTAAGATCAATTCTTCTTCTGTCATTTCTGATTATATAATTAGAACCGGGATGTCTAAATGGTCCATTGATGACCATTTGTTTCATTTCTTCAATATTCCAATCATTAACATTAGTAGGAATTGTTAAAATTTTAGCTATTTCAATAGGCACGCCCACTTCATTAATACTAATATAAGGGTTAGGCGATATTACGCTTCTTGCTGAGAAATCTACTCGCTTTCCGCTTAAATTACTCCTAAATCGCCCTTCTTTTCCCTTTAATCTCTGAGTCAATGTTCTTAAAGCTCTGCCTGATCTATGACGAGCGGGGGGAATTCCCGAAACTTGATTATCAAAATAAGTAGTTATGTGATATTGTAATAATTCCCACAAGTCCTCAACAATTAAATGAGGCGCTCCAGCATCTATATTTTCTCTCAATCTCTGGTTGATACGAATTACATCAACTAACTTATGTGTCAAATCATCTTCTGATCGTATACCACTATCTAAAGTGATACTCGGTCGTGCACAAACTGGAGGGATGGGTAAAACTGTAAAAATAACCCATTCTAAACGAGCATTTTCCGGAGCAATACCAAGTATTCTCAAGTCATTGTCGGTCATTTTTTTTAAACGTTCTAAGATCTCTATAGGTGTCAATCTTCGAGATCCCTTAGCTTCCTCTTCTTCGTAATAAGTAGTAGGCTTTTCAATTATTATCTTCTTCTTTTTGGCACCACAGTAAGGACACGCTTTACTTTTTCGTGCTCTCTTGAAGACGATTTTCGAAGCATCCTCATCCCCTTCAAAAAAGATGATTCTATGTTGTTGTTGTTCTTGATGGAATTTTTCCTTTTCTTCCTCTGTAAGCATTAATCGAGAACATTCGGGGCATATAGATCTTAAAACCTTAAGCACTTTTTTTGAATATCCAACATGAATAACTGGCCGGGCCAATTCAATATGTCCGAAATGACCCATACAATTACTAACCAGATTTCCACAGGTTTGACATCGCTGTCCAGGCTCAATGGTACCTAATCTCTGGTCCATCAATCCACTTGGAATCGGAAGACCATCTTCATCATAAGTATCCGCGGTAATAATTCGAGCGGCACTCATCTTACGAATTTCGTCCGGGGATAAAAGACCAAACTTTATCTTGTCAATTAATTTAGTACGTGAATAAGTATAACTCATATAATAATAACATCCTCTATTTTTTGAATAATTGATAATATGATATAGAATAAGTGAACAAATACTGCACTGTAAGAAAGAGAAGCAAGCAAATATTAAAAATTTTTCTATTTCGACATCATATATTAACATTTCCTCATGGTTTTTTTTAAAGAAATTTTATTTTAAGTCAATATTTTAACTATTTGATAATGAAGATTATGACTATATTGAAAAACAAAGTTGTCCTTATCATAATTCAATTTTTGATATTAACTTTAATGATTTATGGTTTTAATCATTCTTATCAAATTACTTTTGATACCACTACATCTATAGAACAGCAAATTATAATACAATTTCTTGCGAATTATGTTATATTTGATGATATAAATGGCATGATATTTATGGGTATAATTTGGATTATTGTTTCACTCCTTCCTATCATCATCTTTTTTGATTTTAAAAAAGCATATTCAACCAACTTGAGTACATTCTTTTTTCTTAACTTTTTCTTCTATGTGTTTTTGATTAGACATTCTCCTAATTTCTTTAACATTACTTTTATTACGAATACTCTCTTACTTGGTTCTATTATAATAGTCATTTCAATTGGATTATCATTAGTTTTAAAATACTTTAAAAAACCTTGGGAAATGAAGAAACAAGAACAATTCAGTCAAAATAATGGAAAATCATTGATGGTGTGCCCCCAATGTGGTACGGAATTTCAATCTATACCAATGTTTTGCTATAATTGTAATACAAAATTAGTCAATGGAGAGGAGGATGCTAACTCTGAATTCTAAAAGTTCATTTAATGATTTTGATTTAATGTTTAATCCTAAAAACGTCATGATATATGAAGCAAAACCGAAAATCTCATTTTTCGTGAGCGGATTCATAAGGCAAAATTTCGATTTAAACAATTTATATTTAGTTTCTCCAAAATTAGATTCTATCTTAGATGTAAAATGTATCAAATCGATCGACGAAATTCCGGCAGAAACTATTGATTTAGTAATTCTCTCTGTTAGACGGAGCATTTTAATAGAAACTATAGAAGAAATTTTATCAAAAAAAATAATTAAATTCTTCCATATTTTTACAGCAGGTACGGGAGAATCAGATGATGTTGGAATTGAGATTGAGAAACAGCTAAAAAAGACTCTAAATCGATTTGGTGACACTAGAGCAATTGGTCCGAATTGCATGGGATTGTATAGTCCTAAAGGTAAAATTGCATATTATTCTTCATTTCCGGTTGAATCAGGGAATATTAGCTTGATTTTTCAGTCTGGAGATTTACATTCGAAAATGGTTAAATTTGGATCACGTCGATATGATCTAAAGTTTTCTAAAGGAGTTAGTGTTGGAAACTGTGTCGACATTCAAATCTCTGAATTATTAAGTTATTTTAATGAAGATATTGATACAGATATAATCTGTGTGTATCAAGAGGGTTTTTCTCCATTCACTAAAGAAGAAGGGAAGAGATTGCTATGTGTAATGAAAAAAATGAAAAAACCTGTTTTGTACATGCGAGGAGGAAAAACGTTAAGAGGTCAAACAGCTGTATTAACCCATACAGGTGCAATAGCAACTTCAAAAAATATTTGGAAGGCAATATTCAAACAAACACCTGCCATTGAGGTAAAATCTTCATTAGATGAACTAATTGATTATACTTACATGTTCTATAAGTACTTTAATTATTTCAAAACAAGTAACAAACCGATAAAATATCCTGAAAATAAGCGAGCTTTAGTTGTATTATGGTCTGGTGGATTTGGAATCCTAGCAACGGATACTTTAACTGAGTTAGGTATTGATCTTCCACATTTCACAGGGGCAGCACTAGAGAAACTTAAAGCAATTTATCCCTCGAAAATTGGTAGCTTAGCAAATCCATTTGATTTACCATGGGTAACATCTAAGAGGGAATATTTAGATGTATGCAAGGCTGCAATTGATGATAATATTGATCTCGTAATAGTAGAAACTGATGCTTGGAGGGATCTGGAATCAAACCATTTCAAAGGATATTATCATAATTTAACTGAAATAAAAAAACATGTTGAATCTCTTAATAAGGTTTTTACAATTATATTACATGAATATCCAAGTGAATCAAGAAAGAAATTTTATGCAATGCTCATCGCAGATAATTATCTAGTGTATCCAAATATTGATATAGCTGCCAAATCATTTCTCAAACTTTATGAATATGGAAACAAACAAAAATCTCTATGAAATCTCTGAGAGCATTTTTTTTGTACTCAATTACAATCTGAAAAGATTTATCTAATGAATTATAATTACTCTAATGGCTGGAGAGTTTATTGCAATTTTAGCTGTTTTAACCTTTGTTATCTCAAATGTGATTTTTAAAAGAGCTGAACATGAAGCGAGCCCTACGTTCATAAATTTTGTTCGTACTGCCATTGGAACACTCACTTTTTTCATGCTTGCTATAATATTCAACATCTTCTTTCTTGTTTTTTTACTTCCTTGGGAATTATGGTTGATTCTATTCATTAGCTTTCTATTTGGTCAAATAATTGGTGATACAGCATATTTTATAGCACAAAAAGAGTTAGGAATTACAATGGCTCTTGCAGTTTCGATGATTTTCCCACTTATAACTTTTATTCTTTCAATAATCTTCCTAAATGAACCTTTTGACCTTCGAGTGGTTATTTCGCTTATCCTTGTTGGTTTAGGTATTTACATAATTGGTAAAAGCAAAGTCGTTGATAATTTACCATCCAAAACAATCGTAGAACCTAAAAGTAAACATTCTAAACTCTCTAAATCTCGAATTAAGGCCATTAGTTTTGGAATTTTAGCAGCTCTTGGATGGGCTGTAGGCTTAGTCATTATTGATTTTGCTACTAATGAAATCAATCGTATCTTGTCAATAGAAGAATTAAGCTCTGTAATTGGAAATGTCATCAGGTTTCCATTTGCTCTAATAATATTAATATCCATGGTTTTACGTGAAAATTATAGAACAAGAGCGGTAAACACAAATATAAAAAGAAGCGGAAAAACTTGGGCTCTTTTAATTATAGGTGCGATTATTGGCACATCTATAGGTGCTTATATTTATACTGAAGCTGCTCGTGTAGCAGGTGCGACAATCATGGCTTTAATAGCTAGTGCTAGCCCACTTTTTTCTCTTCCATTGACATATTTCATAAATAAGGAAAGGATTACGAAATTTGGTTTTGTGGGTGTTATTTTTACCATTTTAGGAGTAATAGTTATTATATTCTAAGAATATTATGATCATATGAATATCGGAAGGTTTTGCGATTGTTAAGAAATTAAAGAGCGGTGAATGCCCAAATGGGGATTATAAATAAATGTCCTATTTTTTGATAATTTTTTCATAATCAAATTCATTCTTCTTTAAAATGGATTCAACCATGTTTAAAAACACAGCGTGGATGTTATAACCATCTTTGGAAGAAGTTTTGTAAAATGGAATGGAATCATGTCGCGTTCTAAAATTTTCTATCACTAAATCATCTACTTTTTCAGGATCTTGTACTAAATCGCTTTTACAGCCCAGCAAGATTTTAGGTGTATCCTTATGAAGTAATTTTGATAGATGATCATTCCACCAATTTAACCCTAAGAGAGAATTGTTCAAATTAAATAGACTAAAAACGAGAAATACTCCATTAGCACCATGAATATAATAACTAAACATCTTCTTGAATTGCTCCTGTCCACCGAAATCCCATATAGACAAACGAATGTTTTGTTCTTCACCATTAATTATTATTGGAAAGTCATGGGCATAGAAGTCAATACCTATCGTTAATTTTGTATCAGCATCGAACGAATCTAAACACAATCTTCTAGCAAGACAAGTCTTTCCGGTCCCACCATTCCCAATGAGACAAATCTTGAAGATATAAATAGGTTTATCATTATTATTAAACATGAAGTTATTTTCTCTTTTTTTAAATTTTGGTGAAATTTTCTTATTGTAAAAATAATCGATATAATCAATTTTAAATCTTTAGAAATCAGAAGAAAATTAATATTTAATAAAACAAGAGTAGTGCTAAATGTCATGAAAAATCCATTACAGATTCTTTAATATTCTTTTCTTTTTTTTGAGTAATTAAAGAAGAAATATCAGCTCCACTTCAGAAATTTATTTCCCAAATAAAGAAAAGTTTTATCTGAGTTGCAGATCTACAATAATTGGCTCCAATATTCATCAGAAACATTGTGTAATTACTATATTGATCTGATCAACATGCTTATTTGAACTCAGTTTTTGATCAAATTTGCAGATCCGAAATTACTACTAAAAAAATTGTTTCAAATCACGGGTGATTTTTTTTGTCGAACAAAGATCATCAATCTGATAAATCAGATTCATCTGCATCAACCAACACATTTATATATGAGTAATACCAATTTAATTGTAATAACATTAAAATTTTTAAAAAATATTTAAAATAGTATTGTGGAGGAATAAAAAATTATGGCAGCTTTCGCATGGTCTCCGCTTCGCTCACTTATGAAAAAAGCAGGTGCTGAAATCGTAAGTCGTGCAGCAGTAGACAAATTAATGGACTACCTCGAGGAATACGCAAAGGAATTAACAGGTTGCGCCCTCGATATCGCAAAACACTCAGGCAGAAAGAAAGTTACACAAAATGACATGAAAATCGCAATCACTTTAATTTAAACCGATTTTCGTCTTGGACTTGAATGTTTGGCAAAAAAATCAAACTTTTTTTTTTTATTTAATTTTATTAGCGCAATTTGGATACAAATTTATCATAAATTTCTGATAAATAAAGGACCTTAAGAAGAGATTTCCTTATTCGAATAAAGCAAAGTCTAATGATTTCTATAGTACTTTAAAATTGAATAGCAGTAGAAAAATTAGATGAATTAGTAATAGAAAATTTTAGATATTGTGGTCGAAAGAAAGTAACCCAAGATGATATGAAACGGGCGATGATGTTTTTTTTATTAAAAAAATTAATTATAAAAAAACCTAATCTAAATGTGTTTTAAGAAATTCTTGATATGTACATAATTTATCTAGAGATTTAGCTAAAGCTTCAATCGATTCATATACGGGAATTTTCAGCTGGAACATTTCTTTCTTGAACTGTAATCTGGCGGAATAATAATCAACATCGTCAGTGATTTTATAAGCGATGCAAACAAATGGTTTGCTCATTTCATGATAAGCTTTTTTAACGTATTTAAGAATATGCTTGTCAAAATTTATAACCCAACCAAATACAATCGCAGAGATGTTAGGATCTCTATCTAAAGCAATTAATGATTTATAAAAAACTTCGGGATTTATTCCACTGCTTCCGAGATCCAATGGATTGCGAACGATAGTATTAACACCGGGTAGAAATTTGAGTATATTTTCTCGTGTTTCGGGTAATAATCTTGGAATTGATAGGTTATACTGTTCAAGTATATCCGTAATTTGGATTGACGCTCCACCTCCAATGCTTATCACACCAATTTTTCGATCAATGGATAAGTTTAAGAGATACTGAAATGTCATTGCCAAGTTTTGAAATTCTTCAGCATTTTTTACGAGTATTGCTCCAGACTGACGCGTTACACCTTCCCATATTGCTTGAGACCCTGCTAAACCTCCCGTATGAGAAAGAATTGCTTCTCTTGATGATTCACCAGATCCAACTTTCCAAATAATGACGGGTTTATTTTTAAGAGCTAATTTTTTCAGGATTTGTCTAAAATTCTGTCCATTATCCTTATTTTTTAGATTTTCAATATAAAGCCCTATTACTCTTGTTTCTTTATCTGTAAGGAAGGTTTCAAGAAAATCTACGAAATTCAAATCAATTTGGTTTCCTATTGATATCGCTTTACTTATGTGGTTTCCGTAAATAGAAGAAGCCATTGAAGACATCTGTATTGCTAATCCACCAGATTGAAGAATCATGCCAAAATTACCTGAATTCGTACTCAATCTCGATGAAAAAGATATATTATTTTTTGGAACATAAATCCCCAAGCAATTAGGGCCAATGATTCTTATATCATATTTTATCGCTATTTTTAAGATATCGGACTCTAAAGACTGCTTACCAACTTCAGAGAAACCAGAAGTGAATATTGTGACAAACGGAACCTTCCTCTTTCCTACTTCCTCTAAAATGGTCGGACAGAGTTTAGCAGGAACCGCAATAATAACATGATCTATTGGTTCTTCCATCGGAATATCTAAAATAGATCCATGTACATGTAAATTTCTAATTATTTGACCTTTCAATCGAGGATTAAAGATGTAGATAGGCTTATCGTAAGGCATGCTTTGAAGACTCCTGAGGAAAAAGCCTCCTCCATAAGGTTTATCACTAACACCTATTATTCCAATAGCCCTCGGATTAAATAAGCGATTGAAGTCGAGCATGCTATATCTTTTTAATCAAAATTATCGTAAATTTCAAAATTAACTATAGATAATTTATTGAAACTTTAAAAGCATGTTATAATTTTTAGAATAATAATCAATTCCCTTCGTTATTTAGCACGATTTAAAGGATTACTCATCGATAGGATATTTATCAAAAAGAAAATCTGTCATGACTTCAAATGCTTTCTCCACGTTTTTTCCTGTCTTGGAAGATAGTTCTATAAATGATGTTAGACTGTATGTTTTAGCGGCTTGAATTCCTTCATCCCTTGATACGGCACGATATTCCTCCAAATCAAGTTTAGATCCTACTAACATTATTGGTATGTCTCCAGCATGTTCTCTAACGAGTTGAGTCCATGCAGGGAGATGTTCGAGTGTTCTGGCATTTGTGATGTCATACAGGAAAAATGCAGCATTTGCTCCTTTACAATATTGGGAAAGCAAGAATCGAAATCTTTCTTCTCCTCCAAAGTCCCAAATCTGTAGTTTTACCTTATGGACGTTATGGAATATGACGTTTTTTGAATAAAAGTCAACTCCAATAGTCAACTTGAGATCTCGAAGGAAATAGCCCGAAATAAATCTTATCGTTAAGGAGGTCTTCCCTACGGATGCGTCTCCAAGCATCATTACTTTAAAAGTATAATCAAAGTCAGTCAACTCTTCCCACCTCCGCATTTAAACTTAATTTAAGTAAATTAAAAATGAACTTATAACGATATTTTATTCTTTATTCTTATATATTATATTAAATCCACTTACTATTTATTACTCTTTTCGAAAGATAAAACTTTTGAAAAAGAAGATCTATATTGAAAAGGTAAAATAATATTTAATTTGGGAATTAAAAAGGTCGACTATTACGCTCTAATGGTTGATCTATCAAGATATAGGCAAGAGTTAGATACAGAAGCAGTTCTTGAACCCGAATTCACAGATTACAGTATTTATTGATAAAATTCATTATAAGTTATCCAAAATTTTTAGTGTTATTTGAAACTATGTCAAAATTTCTCTAAGCAGGTTTAAATTAAAAAATCATGCTATTAAAAGATTAAAACTAAGATATTAAAGAGTGAATGAGCAACCATGCTTGGTAGAAGTGATTCTTTATTAATTCTATATAGTCCACCAAATAGCAATCCAAATGTAAAGTAATATCCAAAAAATGTAATTACTGTAGATAAGGGAACTAAAATGGGGGGAACGTGATAAATAGTGAAACAAAGGGATGAAATAATCAATGCTAATATATAATTTGACTTATTTTTAATTTTTTTTAAAACAAAACCTCGAAAAAATCCTTCTTCACACGGTCCTACAATAAGAACTTGAAGAACAATTATTATAGCAAGCTCAATAAGCTGGGGATTCATTGGTTCAACACTAATAGCATTGTTAATCGCATTCTCTACAAAAACTACGCCCATCACATTTTTAATTACAACATCTACAAAAAAAAAGAAAATCCATCCTCCCATAAGATAAAAAAAAAACCCGATTAAGATTCCTTGAGAAATCAATAATAATCCTCTCTTGATATTGTAGTTTAACAAACTAAAACCCATATCTACTAATTCTTCTCTAAATGATTTCTTTTCTACATGAGATGCGATTAAATTTGGAATTATAATTAATAGAATTTCTAAAATGATAAATAAAATCAAGATAAATGGATTTGCTCCTAAATTGATTGCCATTGTTATTGTGATAAGGCTTTATTTCCATTTTATAAATTATAAAACTAAATCTCTCATCATTATTATTATTATCTCGTATTTATTCAATCTTGATGACGATAAAGAATACATTTACTTTTTATGATGATGATTATGATGATGAAAATGAGAAGGATAACTCAAAATATGATTATTCAATAAATCATAAAATAGGACACACAAAAGAACAACTACTCTTCAAAAACCTGAAAGAAATCGCTTTTGATTTCTTGAAAATTGAGGAAACTAAAAAAGGGTTCATGAAAATAATCCAAAAAAATATGAGAGAGCTTGATTTTTCTGAATTTATAGAAGATCCATATTTTGATATAAAAGAAAACCTTTTAACCAGAGAAATTGCTCATGCAAACATAAGGGGATTGAATATAGCTAGTGTCGATGGTAGTTCTGTTGTTAAACATTTTATGAATGCAGATTTCTCATTTCTGAAAGCAATCTGTGTGAAATATTATTTTTACAAAAACCATTCCTCAAAGATAAAATATTTTCCCGATATAAGTGGATATAATAACTACTTGGTTCAAGCAAATTTTATCAATAAGGATGAAACTAATGTTGATGCTCAGATCTCAATGGATATGAATCTAATGGAGATCACCCTTCTCAATGATTTAATTAATACTAGTGATAATTTAGATCTTATTATTATAGATGGTTCAATAGTCCCAATGCCTATTAATCTCATTTTTGGGAGGGATCCAGATATATCACATAAATATGATACACTCCTAAGGGAATATCGCCGGTTATACACCAATTGTATGGATAAAGATATTGTTTTAATCGGTTCAATCAAGGACACTAGAACATCAGCATTGATACATTCATTACGTAGTGGAATTCAATTATTAAAACCAAATACTTCTAGATTAAGTGATTTCATTAAAGTAAATTATCGTCAGATAATTAATTATTTCTCAGATTTAGATTTTTTTACAAGATTATTAAATAAATCAGAGAGGTCATGTATATTTAATTGTAAAAAAGATATGAAGAAAATACGTGAACCAGGAATTAAAAGGGAAATACCAAATTATTTCCCAAATAATTTCTATGCTTTTTATCTAAAAACAGTAAAACATGACACACCCTGTCGAATCGAATTTTTCACTAATGAAGATGATACTATAAAAGAAGCTTCTGATAAAGCCGATTTGATTAGCTCAATAATATTACCAATATCAAGTTACAACGAAAATTACGGTTTACCAATACCGCAGATTGAAGCCCATAGGAGAGCAGTATTTAAACCATCAGAAATAAATCTTTTATTTAATAACATAACGAGAAATCTTAGCATGAACGGGATAAACTTGCTTGAAAAAAGGAGAGCAAGAAGACCTTTTTAAACTTATTCGAGAACTGCCCGATTTAGGAAAATATCTTCAAAAAAGATATGCTGATTCATTAAAACTTTATTTTTAAACCCTCTTTCTTCAATAAATTTATATAGCTCATCTAAATTTGTATTTGATGAACAAATGTAATAGACGTGGCACTTTTTTTGACGATTTAAATAAACTTTCACTTGTGAGAAAAATTGAGAAAGTACTTTCAGTCCATCGATACCCCCATCCCAGGAATAATCACTACTTTTTTTTTCAATTCTATCAAATGAAGGTAAGTAAGGAGGATTGAAGATGATTATATCAAATGAGTTTTTCAAGTGGGTAGGAAAGGATTCAAATAAGTTAGAATGAATATAATTTATTTTGTTTTCAATGTTATTTCTTTTTTCATTCATTTGAGCACATTTTATAGCATTTTGTAGAATATCTGAAGCATATATTTGAGAGGGAAATAGATTTAATAATTCTAAAAAAATTGCTACGATCCCTGTTCCTGTTCCTAAATCTAATATGTTTCTTATCTCTTTAATAGGAATTTCATCAAATATTTCTTGAGAGATATTACTTCTTATAAAATCTAAGATTAAATATGTATCCTCTGAGGGAGAATATACATCTTCAAAAGGATTGAGAATGATAGGGTCAGACATCTTTTCTTTCATGTCCATCAGATCAATTTGTGTATTCAAAGAGAAGTTCGCAAGTTGCAATTAATTCATCTATTTCCTTATGAAAGACTTTTTCATCTGAAATCGAATTAGATTTAAAAAATTTTATAATATCTTGTTTAGTTAAAGCGAGTGATGGTTTATTCTTAATAAATAGCTTTAAAGAATTAGAAAATGTTTTATTCTTATAGGGAGTGATCCCAGCAATAAATTCAATGAAAAATTTTCGTTTCATTGGTTCCTTGAGAAAAGAATTCAATGTTGTTTTTGGTTTTATTTTGATTAGGGCTAGATCAATGCCTGGAATTGGATAAAAACAATTTCTTGAAATTTGATATTTATTTATGAGATCCATAAAAGCATTAAAAGTAACACCTATTCGAGAGAAGTTCTTGTATTTTTTAATGTCTGAAATTCTCTTCGAGAGAGAATTTTCAATAATCATTATACCAACTGGAGAATTTTCTCCAGAATTATAAAAAAAATTTTCGAGTATTGGACCTGTAATAGTATAAGGAATGTTTGATACTATTTTATCATGAGGAGGAATATTGGATTTTAGAGCATCAGCATTAATAATTTCAACATTTGTTGAAATTGAAAACTTATCTTTGAGGTATTGATAGAGTATTTTATCTATCTCATATGCATATACTTTTTTTGCTTTTTTCTCCAGCTCTGTAGTTAGTGCTCCTAAACCGGCGCCTATTTCTAAGACTGTTTCTTCCTTGGAAATCTCAGCCTCATTTATCATTTTAATGAGTATGTTTCTATCAATCAAAAAATTTTGCCCGAGACTCTTATTCGGAATAACGCCGAGTTTGTTTAAAATGAGTCGAGTCTCTGTAAGATTCATTTTTTCATTCATATTTTTTTGTCTTGGAAAACAAGTAATATTTGATTCCTTCTCTTTGAAGTTCTTTAATTACTCTTTGAGCAATTAATTTTTTTGGATTTGATATACTTGTACGATCAGATATATCTTGAAATGTTGTGAATTTTTGTCTATTTCTTGCATTGAGGATCTCCCACATATGTTTTTGTCCTACTCCGGGTAAAAGTTTTAATGCGTGCATCCGTGGTGTGATTGAAGTGGAGTTATTGAAGAAATTAATGAATTCTCCTTCAAAATTTAATACTTCTTGTTCAAGTATTTGCTGAAGAAGTGCTTTTGAAGTGTTTGTTAAGTCTTTATAATCAATTTTTTTAATGACATCCCGAAGTTTATTCTGTCTCTGGAATTCTTCGTATGTACCCTTTTCTTGTACTTTTATATCAGAATCTCTATTCATTTTCACTTCATATAAAACAAAATCAGGGAATGTAATAACTTGCGCAATTGGTGTTTTTGACCAACTAGGTTTATTTTCTTCTGGATGTCCGTGGAGAAGTAAGTCTATAATAATAAGCTCTCTATATTTCTTGATAAATTGCTTTTTTTTCCCGTGTTCTTTTCCTCGGTAGTTGGATCTTCGAGGATCTCGTCTGTATCGATCTCGAGGTCTTTCCATAAGCACCAATTTTCTTGTATTTTATTTTCCAGAGATCCATAATAAATTTTTATTTTTAATATTCCTTGACTTAGAAGGATTACTATCCTAAAAAGGACATCTCATTAAATTTAATAATAACATGTATTTTAAATTCTTCGGCTTGTTGGGAATTTCTTTGAAAATGTATAAAAAGTTTAAACTTGAGCAGATATTAGTTCTTCCATTTGATAAAGGAGATCTTGCAATTCATCTTCAGTTAGAGATCTTCCAGCAATACTTTTTTCTAAAATCATTCTTAATTCAGGAACCGTTCTTGGATAAATGTTTACTACATTTATTGAATAAATTTCTTCAATGTCATATTTATCTATTAAGAATTTTTGAACTTTGGCTCCATCCTTTTCACTCATTTTAGCAAATTTGTTTACATAATTATATGTTATTTCTTGAAAGTGAGAAATTCCTTCTTCCTTGTCAATTTGTTCAATCTTCTCCTTTACGTTTTCCATAATCTTTTTCACTTCCGGTATTGAAACAGCTCTCTCCTTTAATTTACGCCCTGACATGACTAATCCTGCATTTAATGATTTTAATTTTTGATTGTAGATTTACTTATCCTAAGATGTTCTCTTCCCACAATTAATAATTTCTTTGAATTACCTATTTTCACTTGAACTTCAAAACATCTTCCCCTATAACCCTTAATTGTTCCAGTTAAACCATGATACCTTCGATGAGGCATTCCACGTTTGTGTTGAGAGGAATCTGTAATAACATCAACTTTTTCATTGATTTTATATTCTAATAAATATTTCTCTATGGAACCTATACCCTTATCTCTTACATTCTTTCTATGAAGTTGTCGACACTTATTTCTATATCCCTTGTGTAAGGTCATTTTCTCTCACCGTACTACACGATTCATTATTTTCTGAGTAAAAGCAAGTGAATACCATGCTAATTACCAGCTAAACTTTCTGATGAATCGAAATCAGTTAATAGTTTCATAAATATTATGATTTAATTAGAATATGCATAATAGTTTATTTATTTTGCGATTTAAAGTATCAATTTCAAATATCTATATGGAGCACATCTAGTTCTTTACAAATGAGAGGAGCACCAAATAATTCTGTAAATGAGTTTGTGGTTCTTCCTTTATCTCCATTAATTAATTCTTTTATGTATGTGCCTCCTTGAGTTTTTACTGTAAATTCAAAAAGGTTAGATTTTAAAAATCTTCCGTTTAATTCATAGATATATTTCTGCCTTACTTTATCTGCTCGTCGATGAGATACCCTTTCAGGTGTTCTTTGAGATAACTTCTTACCGACTAGCTGGTTTTCTAAGAGAATTAAAAATTCATTAAATTGCGATTTTGTAATCCTTTTTTCTGATTGTACGAGTGCTTTATATAGTTTTTTTGTATTTTCAGCATTAGTTTTAATTGATATTACATTATTTTTATTGCTAAACTGCAAATCGCGAATCTTAACCTTTTTCTTTGTTATTTTATTCACTCTCTTCTCAAGATTTTCCAGATTCAATAATCTTAATACAGGATTTTGTAATTCTAAGATAAATGGGCGTCCTTTTCCCAACATTCTCACATCTATATCTTCTCTTCCGGCACCATGGAATTTAGCGCCAGTTGATTTTGATACTTTAATAAATTCAGGAATAATTAATTCTTCTACACTCGTTTGGTGTTGTTTTCCTGTGTAATTACAATTAACACATCCCATACCTTTACATCTTCTACAATCCCAGTGAGTTTGAGGAATCCCCCTTATCAACTTATTGTATCTTCCATAAATAAATAGAGATCTAATTACGAGATTGATTGAAAAAGAATCAAAACTTAGTGAGAAAATAATCGTAATATCTGGATTCGCAAAATCTGTAGATTTTTTAATCTGAGTTGACAATAATTTCCCCACTTCTCTATTAAAATGGCTCTTAAAAGACTCAGCACCTAATATTTTAAACCTAACCTTGAACTCGTCTTCTTTATTGATGATTTTGCCATTTAAATTTGTTCCTACTAAAAAACTCTCATAGTCAAGATTTTCTAGTTTTCTTATTGCTTCTAGAGTGTATTTTGTTAAATCTGAAAAAATATTATCACAAAGATAACAAGAAGGTTCAGTTATTTCATTGTCAAAATTTAATCCTTCTTTTTCCATGACTTTTATTGCGGGTACAAATTTTGCTTTTTCAGCCAATAATCTTAAATGATTAACAGTATCGTCATTTTTCTCATTGATAGATAGATAATTTTCGTGTAATTGCATCGTAAGTGCAAGTAAGATTGAATTACCTCTTTCTAAATTAGTTGTATTAGTAGCATAAAGAGAAAACATCCTACCTAAACAATGGGGGCAAATATAATAATCGTGATAAATCTCTAATACTTTCTCGTTTATTGTCATGCTCAATTGATAAAAGAAAGCATCCTATTTTTTTTTTCCCATTTAAGATGTTAAAAAAAAAATTAAATAGATTTTATTTTTTCTCCCAATCAAAATCTAGTTTGACATATTTTTTAGTATAGAAATATGAAACAATCAGAATCAGTGATACGATGGGGCCCCATAAGACATAGCCGATTGAAAAATAATTAGTTCCAATTACAATCTTTGGAAGAGAAGTAATTACCCCCAGCAAAAACACTCCTATGGCTTGAAAAATATTGAGTATTATGCTTGGAAATCCCGTATAAACCCCTGCTTTTAAATCACCAGTACTTTTCTCATCATCCTCAGCAATATCAGCATAAATAATATATGGGAATAAATACCATCCACCTAGAATAGCTCCAATCCCAATTATAAATATTATACCAAGAATTAAAGAAGGAATAGCTGAAACTAATCCTAGCAAAGAAATTGGTAGAAAGATTATTGCGAGTAGAAATATATAGAGAAGTGTCTTTTTCTTTCCAATTTTTTCAATTCTTTTTCTCCAGAGATAAAGGAATACAAATATACCGAGAAGTATACATACAGCAATGATAATGTAATCAGTACCTCCTAAACCTAAGACTAATATAGTAAAAGTTAACATCACTGTACTAATCATTGACCATCCAAAACCAGAAATACCTTGCATTAGAGTTACTAGCAGAAAATTTTTGTTTTTCACTGTCGTTTTTAAATTCTCCCAAAGATCTGTTTTTATTTCATACCTATGTTCTGTTGGAAGCAGGAATACAATTAATAGAAATAGTATTACTGCAATTAGTCCAAAAGTAACAACAATTAGTAAAAAAGAGGTCGGAATAACACTCGGTGTTAAATTGATTTCTTCAAATATATTAGTAAATACTAATAGTGTAACAAGCGCCATTATACCATTGCCAATAAAGTTGAAGGTGTTTTGCACTTGAGATACTTGTGGACGTTCATTAGCAGGAAACAGTTCTGCCATCCAAGCTTGATAGGGAGTAGTTACTGCATAACTGAATCTAAATATGATGTCCCAAATCAAAAGCCAAGTAAAAAGCGCGCTCTTATCATTCATATTAGGTAGAAATAAACCAGGTAATAAAAGAAAAATAAAACTTATCCCGAGTAATGGTCCAAAAATTAAAATGTAAGGTTTTCTCCTTCCTAATTTAGTATATTTGGCATCACTTAACCATCCTAATAAGAATTGCCCTAAAGCAATGCTTAAATATCCCATTGCCAAAGCAAATCCAACTAAGAATTCATCAATTCCATAACCTAGTACGTACAGCGAAAATAAGGCAAATCCCTCTATTCCTAATACAAGGGAACTTCCAAGACGAGGAACCCCAAATAACACTCTTTTACTATTCTTTGTACTTTCTCTCTTAATTGATCCGATTTCACTCATGTAATTTCACTTATTTATTATTAAATATTTTTAAATTTAGTTTATATTTTGTTTTATATAATGTTATAGTAATTTCGAAAAACTTTCAGATAAGTGAAATTGAGAATTTACTCATTATCATCATCCCATCCAAGATCCTTCAGAATATCCCCAAAAGCTTCAGATTCTTTGTCTAATACGAATTCGACCTCATATTCAGAAGCAGCTTCAAATTCAGTTTCAAAATTTGGAGGGGTTAATTCATCAAGAGTAGGTAAAGCATCAGTTGATATAGGTTCTTGGACAATTGTAGGTTCATCAATAGATGCATCTTCTTCAATTTCCATGGGGGTGTAATCTTCAAGAGGAATTGGAGGAATTTCATCATCATATACTTTGAATTGAGATCCTGGATCTATTTGAGTTTGTTCTTGGCGGTCAATTGCACCCATATCGATATGAGGTTCAATTGTTTTCTCATATTCCATACCATTAGATTTTGGGATTGATACAATTTTGTTATTAGTGCCAGTTTCAAGTTCACTTTCATCAACTCCTTCTTTTTCCCAAACATCTAAAAATCCAAGTAAATCATCTAATGCGGCTTTATCTTCTTCTACAGACGGTTTGATTATTGATAGTTCTTTCTCTTCTATATTGATCCCTAATCTTGCTTTTTCAGAATCATCAAGAGATAACGTCATTTCAGTGATTTCATCCCCAGAAATCAAACGATTTAGTTTTTTTGCTAATTCTCGCAGATATCCTAAGTAGTATCCTATTCTAAAGACATTTTTCAATCCACCAAACATAATATAATCATCGTTAATAGCTAATAGGATGCTATAACCGAAAGTATTATGAAGAATAATCTCTGTAAGTGCTCCGTGTGCTGTTGCTTCACTTAATCGTAAACCTAAATCTATTAATGCTGTACTTGAAGCGGAAGTTGCATCAGCATCTAATTCAGATGATGTAGCAGAAGCAACTTTTATTCCTACTCTTGAAAGAACAGCTAAATTCTCTAAATCTGTTTTTTCTTCCTCAATACTGAGGATATTCATCATATTTTCTCTTATATCTTGAGCGAGGGACGACATATTTCTTCAAGTATAGTAAAATGTAAAATCAATCGAGTAAACTAATATTTGTTTATTAAATCATAGAATAAAGACTAATATATTTTTATGTTTCATTTTATCAAATAATTTTTTAATGTCATTTGAGTAGAAGGAGGTTTTTCTAACTTTTTAAAGGAATATCCTGTTAATTGAGTAATTATTTCTTCTATTTTCTTTATAACATCTTCTTGTAATAAGTGCTCCGTATTGATTATTAGTATTTTCGTTTTATTGTTTCCTGAAATCAAAAAATCATCATAATATGAAAGGATTTTGAGTAAATAATCTCTTTTATGTTCATTCCACTCTTTTCTTATTACTTCTAAGGACCCTCGTTGGTATATGCGCTTTAAAATAGTATCTGGTTCAGCTGTAAGGTAAATAACGTAATTTTCTCTCCAATCTACAGAATTATACATGTTTAATATGAGATCATAATCTTTACTCTTGAGTTTTAGACCTTTTGAGTATATCAAAACGCAAACTGGAGTTCTATCAAGAATTATGATCCTACCATTATATATTTTATCAAAATTAACTATATTCTTATTCCGACGGGTTAATTGCTGAAGGAAATGAAATTCACTCCTAAATCCAATATTTTTGTCAGTAGATCCAAATGGAAAAGGGGGGTTTTTAATGTAGCGTTCTGGAAAGAATTTAAACTTATTATTGTCATTATATATTTTCTTTAACATGTTAAAAACAGTAGTCTTACCAACACCGTGAGCTCCTGCTATCGAGATGACGACGTTCTCCTTTTTTCCTTTATTTCGATAGGTTTTTTTACCCAAATTTCAATACTCCAATCAGTTTATACGATTTTAAATTTCATTTATTAATAATACCACTAGAGTTATGTAATTTTTCTTATTATTAAAGTTGCATATTAAACCATAAAGAGAATCATGGAAATAAAGCGATATTGAAATAGATGATCAAGACAATTAGCACATCATATATAATGCCCGCTATTATCGTGTTAAAGAGATTTCCATTGATTTCATACATGATTCCTAACGCAGTAAATACCAAAAAATTTATTAGAATGAAATATATTCCCCCCGGGAAAGTAAAAAAGAGAAGAAGTCCAGAATAGACTAAAGAGATAGTCAAAATGATTGTAATTCGTCCTGTAAATTTATTATTAAAATATTGTTTTAAAGCATTATGCAATACGCCCCGATAGACTATCTCAGTCGAAATTGTTCCTATACATAGTAAAATTATTAAGGGGATCATCCAAATAATGCCTGCATTCCTGATGATTTGATTCTCTTCAATAATATAAGTTTTAATATCATAAACATTAATTCCAATGTCATATATAAAATCAATCAAAAAGCCAGAAGAAAAATCAATCATAATCAAGCAAGCAGCTCCTATAATCCCGATTAAAAAACTTATAAAGATTTTATTTTTTCCTAAGTATAACCCCATTTTTTTGAAATCATGCTTTTTAGAATAGATATACCACATAGGATAGACTCCAAAAATAATAGTTGGTATTTGTTCTAATAATAGGAGTGACATGGTTGTTTCAACTGATTCTAAAGAACTTGATTGACTAACAATCAATATTATAATTAAAAATCGAAGAAAAACATAAATCATTAAGGAATTGCTGAAAATACTAATACCTTCACGAATAGTCCACGCATCTTTCTTAACCGATAATCTCTGTTCTGATACAAATTTTTTATTTGTAAATATTACACCCATCTTTTTTTGAGACTTTTCTTCAGAGGCAGTTGTTGGTTGCTTGAGTACTTTCTCTAATTTGGCATTACATATAGGACATTGTTCCAAGATTGGAGATGTAATAATAGATCCACATCCAGAACATTTGCGTGAAATTGGTGGAGTTTTTTTGGATCGAGGTTTAATTAGTTTCGCTATTAATTTTCCACATTTTGGACAATAAGTTTCCGAATCACTTGCTTCGGTCCCACAATGAACACAATACTTAATTTTCCTTACAGTTTCTTTATCATCAGACATGATAAATCATAGTTAATAGCTTATCTATATTATAAAATGATTACTATTGTTTCTTAGTACAATATGGAATCAATAATTTTATAGTTTATCATTATCTTTGCTATTTTATTAGGATAATGAACTATAAAAATAGCGGAATATAAAATTTAAAGAGAAGGATCTTAATTTTATCAAGATGCAAGAGATATTTTTTTTTGGGCAAAAAACGATATTTCCATCATTAGCAACCCATGGTAGTTAGATATGGAATCGTAATATACTTCACCATCGTCTCTGTTAGCATGAATTAATGCTAAGTGTGCATTGAGTGCCGATTTCATTAATAATACTACTCCTTTATATATCATATTTGGACTCCATATTCCACGATCCGGATTTGCCCACCATGTAGTATCTGAACATATACTCCTATCATAAAACCATCGTGCAGTGTTATAATAATTCCGAATGTTCCATTCTTTGGATAAATCTAAAGTATCTATCAGGTTCATTAGTTTGTTTAAGTTTTTCACAATTTTCCAATAGAAATTGTGAATTTTATTTTCTGAATGATTCCAAAGAGGATAAGGTAATTTTTGTTCTATATCATTCTCAGAAGTACTCCAACTTGATTCTCGTGGAATTAAATTTGTATCACTAATTGGGAAATAGTGATCTAACATGCTGATAAAGGTAATTTCAATCTCTTTATCATCATTTATTATTTCTAATACTTTTTTTATGAAGGTTTTTTCATAATTTTTAAAATGGTGCCCAAAAGTTTCTCCATCCATCGCAGTTACTACATACGTATTGTTATTGTATTGTTGATCTTCGTCTTTATGCACTTTCTTTAATTCTATAGTGAACTCCTTAGCTGTAATATTATTGAAAGAGATCTTATTACTTAAGATATCATCTCTAAAAAATAGCTTCAACCCATTAGGAGATTTATAGATTATATCATATGGCCATGTTAGACTTTTCTCTTCTCCAGGATAAGCAATTCCACTTTGAATCACCCACTCATAACCAATTTCTTTGATATATTTATCAATTTTTGATGATATTGCCATTTCAGGCGGAAAGAATCCCTTTCTTTCCCAAGAATTACCTAAAACTTTACGATTCATATCTTCATTTATTTGAATCTGGTGAAATGCTTCTTTTTTAGGAATTAAAGGCAAAATAGGATGAAAGTTTGCAGTACCCATTATTTCAAGTTTTGATTCAGATACAAGATTTTTAATTAAATCTATTGTATCTTCTAAACCAAATTCATTTAGCATATCAATAAGAGTCCCATTGATATTTAGTGTAAATTTTGCATTATCATATTCTTCCAAAATAGAAAATAGTGGTTTATAACATTCTTTATCAATTTCCTTTAGAACACGAACATCTTGCGTTGGTGGTTGGTAAATGTGCAGTAGTGGAGCCCAATATGTTGTCATAATATTTTTCCTAAAAATTTTAATTTAATATTGAATGTCATTCACAACTTTTAAAGGTTGGATCTTTCAAACCAAGCTCTTCAAATACTTCTATCTGAGGATTTATTATTTTTCAACGATTTTTTCTTTAACTGCGGTACCAAAATGAGTAGCTCCAGGTCCTACATGCACTATAACTTCATCACTAATTTTAATATCAACAACAGGGCGAGCAACGCCGTGATTATCAACAATTTTAACGGTTTCTGCATTTTGGCATATACAATTAATATGAATGACTTCATTATTAATTAACGCTTCTAATTCAAATCGAAGCATCGGTCGCGTTTCAATCTTGACACGACCTACAGTAGCTATTCTAGTATTTCCTTCAATATCAACAACATAAACTTGGTCTCCACCCTTTAATTCACTTAAATACTTGGTACGATATACTCCTTGCTTTTCCGAGGGAACCAGAATATAAGCCGAAACATCCCCGGCATTTACACGAAATGGTCTTGAAGAGACAAATTTTGTGTCAAATACTTCAGCATGAACTAATACAAATCCTTTAGCTGTACTCCCTATGAGCATGCCCTCACCTACTTCAAGAAGAGAAGTTGTATCTACACATACTCGCTCGCTTTCAGGTATATTTTGAATACTTATAACTTTCGCTTTCGTTAAGTTGATCTTAAAATTTGATTGAGTAAATCTTTTTAATTCTTCCAATTCATCCACGTTTTTAGGGGCGTATAAAATTCCATCAACTCCCACTTCTAAAACGTTAAGCATTAATTCAGCTTATTTAACCGAATAAACTTCTGCGATTAAATTTGTATTGTTAGAATGCATTGCAGCAATAAGATTTTCATAAGGTATAACTTTCCAATCTTTTGCTGAGACAATAATAAAATCAAGTAAACTAGTTTCAGATAGTCCTATAATTATGCTCTCATCTTCTTTTGTTACTAACTCTCTATAGATACCGATTTTTATAGGATTTGATTCACTTTTAGGCATTAGTCTTTTTGCCTCATCTATATCTGAGCAAATTAGATTTTTTACGGGTAAAGTAAGATCTTTAGAATACGTGATTAGCCTTTCAAATTGAGATATTTCTTGAAGCACTTCTTTAGAAACAAGTATATCCAAGAAATTATGATTTAAAGCTTCTTGAATTAACTTTTTAAAATTAGGGGTTTTCTGTTCAATGTTAAGTATAATAGTCTTCATATTTCATCAACTATGGAAATAAAATTTGGACTATGAAAGATTAAAGATTTGAAATTATTTTATTTAACTAAATTCTATTAAAATATTTAAGTCAAAAATATCTTACTTATTATTAAAGAGAATTAATTAAAATAAACTTCCAATATACTGAGATGAAACACAGTGGGAATTAAAAAGAAACTTTTTCCAAGAAAAGGAGTTGAAAAAGAAGAACTTGTAATTAAGGCCAAGGCGCATATTCGTAAGATGGCTCTGGCGAATAAAACTTATAGCAAAAGATCAGAAATCGCAAGAAAGAATGCAAAAATTGCTTTGAAACGAGGAGAAAGGGTAAGAGCGAAGAACTATCTAATCCAATTTAAGCAATATCAACAAAAGGTTGACCGAGCTAACAATATTCGAGCTAAAATAGAGCGATCCCTAGAAGCGGTTGAAGAAGGCAAAATGATTTCTATGACAGGTGATTTAATGGGTGGGATTAGAGATGAATTACAGACTATTTCGACTAAAGTCTCCCCCGAAAAAATTGCTATAATTGCGGAAGACTCTGAGGCATATGTTGCTGAAATAGAAGAATCTGCTGAAATATTAGCTGGTGACCCGGAGATTGACCTAGCTATTGATGTGACAGATGAATTAAATCAGCTTGAAACCGAGATGCTACTCGATCAAGGTGGTCAGATACCTGATGTACCTGCAGATGATTTACAATACATTTCAGAGTTTGAACTTGATGAGGAAGAGCCTGAAATAAGAACTAAGGCAAAATTAAGTGATGAAATAGAAAAATTGAGGAAAGAGTTAGAATCATAAATTCTATTATCATTTTTCATTCTTTATAGCATTAAATTTTTACTTATTTTATGAATAATATTGTCTACCGTAAAATTCTCGATGTTTTCCTTTAATATCTTCAATTTCTTCCAAATCTTGGCTAATGTTCTCAATATTCTTATCGATAGAATATATCTGTTTCTGAAGGTTTTTGAAAGTCCTAAAATAATCAACTTCAGAAATTATCCCTTGATCGAATTTTGTATCTAAAGCTTTCAAAGTTTCATCCAGACTATATTTTTCCTTCTCGAAATCACGCAATTTTCTGAGTTTTTCTTTTTCTTTTTTTGAATACTTTCCTTTAGTATTTAAATCATTAGGAATGAAATTTTCTTGATTAAAATATTCAGATAAATGATTTTTGGAATAATCATTATACATGGAACGCTTTCCTTCATTTATATTCGAATATGAACCATGATCTCTTTGGGGGATATCGTAAGAATCATTGATCTCTGGAGAATGTAATAGACCATTTTTTTGAGCTTGCTCGAGTTTTCTCATTAGAATTTTTTTGTTTGTATCTATTCTCTGATTATTATTTCTGGTAGGAATTCTTCTTCTTTCATAGTTCTGAATTCTGTTAGGATCATATAGGTTTTGTGGAATAAAGCGATTATCGTAATAAGGTTGTTTATATTGATTGTTAACCCTTGGATTTCCAATAATAAACATGTTTTGGGGATCTTGATTAGGATATGTTTTATTATTGATTTGTTGGGGGGGGAGATTTTGATATTCTCGTGGAGGAATGGGTTGTGAGACTTGATAGTTTTGTGGTGGTATATTTTGAAGATAATTTGGTTGATATGGTTGTGGTTGATATGGTTGTGGTTGAATTCTTGGAATATCTTGAAGAATATAATTTGGCTGTCCTGCCATGCTTATTGGGATTAGATTATCGGAATTTTGATTTATACTATTATATTGGCACTTTAAACTAAAAAATGAGTTAATAGTTTCTTCAATATATGCAGTTATATCATTTAATTCGATATAGATATTGTTAAGTCTCTCTGCGGTCTCTTGATCATACTTTATAGTATCATCAAAATTCCTTGCTAAAATAATATAATCCAAAACTCGTGTAATGTTATTTGGAGGAAGAGAGAACTCATATCTCCCATAAGGAAATTCAATATATAATTTCTTGAACATTTTACCTTGGGATTTGATTTTAATTAAATCTTTTACAGGAGCCTTAAATATAACTTCTTTCTTTCTTTTTAGTCTTCCATATTCATGTACAAATGATAAGTCAAGATTCGTAATAAAGAGGATCCCTCTACTTTTTTTTATTTTATCTTGAGTGTTTAAACCATTGGCTAATTTTGCATAAATAGCATAAATTGGTTTTTCATTTTCAGCTAAATTTAAGTATTTTTTATAGGTTTCAAAGTAAAAGATGATTTTTTCAATAAATTTCAAGTAATCTTGAATACTTTCTAAACTTGTAGAAATTGTTTTTATGTTATTCGTAACATATTCCTGAATTGAATCATTGCTTCTTGTTAGATTCTCAAGGATCCCCTCAATAATAATTACATTTTCATTTGGTTGTGAGTAAATATCAAAAAAATATTCCTTGTTTAATGATAGCTGGTTAAAAAGAATGCTAATTTTCTCATGTAAATTCTCTTTTGCATAACTTAATAATTTAAATAGTGCTAGGAGGTCAGCCTCCAAGTGGGGAAAGTGATAACACTTAATTGGAGGTGCCCGTGCGTTTTTTGTTTTTTCGCGCAAATGGTACAAGTTATTAATAAGTTCGTTTAATGGCTCAATGAAGTATCGCACGTTTTTTATTATATCTAAAAAACTTTTTTCTAATTCCTCTTTTTTCTCATAAATATTGATTATTGATGTGGAATGACATTTTTGGCAAGCTTTTAATAATTGACTCCCTTTAGTAACATGTTCACTCTCACAATCCTTGCAAGATCCATTTTTACCTGAATCGTTTATTTCTATATTCTTAGAATTACAATCTTGACATACAAAATAATCAATTTTTTCTTCATGTAAGCATTCAGAACAACAAGTGGCTCCACAATCCTCACAATAATAAGCCAGCTTAATAAGTCTATTGCAGAATCGACAAATCTGCATGTTCTGTTCCGACATTTTTACATCTAATTCCCAATTTAATTATGAGAAAACACAAAATTAACTAGTACTTTCAATAATTTTGAAGGGTTTTTTTAATTTCAATAGGTATATTATATATGTAATATCCCTAAAATACCTAAATTGGGCTTATTTAAAAGACTAAAAACGAGATTATTTAATGATCTTAATTTTGGTACCTAAAGCTTGTCCTGGCAATCCTGCTTTTTTGAAATGTGCTCTAACGGCCCCACTATTACCATGTGCTCTAGTAATTACACCTTTCATATCTTTTCCTGTTGGGCTAACCCATAAAACAGTCCTTCCTACTAATTTATTTGCTTCTTTTCTAGTTTTAATAGTTGGGAATACTAATATGCAATGTTTGGGGTGAACTGTATGTCGTCCTCGTTTATAATTTGAAATCGCACCTTTCATTCCCAGTAATTCTAACTTATCCAATGTCATAACATCTAAAAAAATATTTAAAAAGATAAAAAATTTACGATAATTATTTCTGTGTCCGCTTTTTCACAAAAAGTAAAATTTTTGTAGATTTCAAATTTATATTAAATTTATGAAAGTTGCGTTTGGAAAGAAAACTATAACTCCATTAAATTACCTAGGCATGTCATTAGCAGGTTACACTCGCAAAAAACCTTGCTTAGGAAAATTAGATGATATTAATGTTCACGGCATCTTGATTGAAGAAAATCAAGATTATCTCTTAATGCTTTCATTTGATACACTTAAGTTACCCTTAGCTATCGTAGAATACATGAAAAATAGGATTGTTTCAGTTTTCCCATCTATTAAACCAGAGAAAATCCTTATACATGCTACTCACACTCATGCTTCTTTTGATCTAACGGGAGAATTTCATTGGTCTGGAGGGACTTTTAATGTTTTAAGAGGGATAATGTTTGGATCTAACAGAAATGATTTATACATTGTTTGGCTTGCTAATAGAGTTATTCAATTGTTTGAGAAATTATCAAAACAGTTAGAGCCATGTAGGATTGCGTGGAAGAAAAAACAATGGAATCCTGATATTGTCATCAATCGAAGGCATCCAACCAGACAATCAAAACCAGAACTTGGAGTCATAGTTTTCAAGTATGTGAGTAAAGATGAAATAATTGGATTACTTACAAATTACTCATGTCATCCAACAACCCTATCATATAAGAATTTTAAATTATCAGCAGATTTTCCCGGAAAGTATGTTGAACGAATTGAACAAATGACTGATAAAAAAACTCGAGCTATATACTTCAATGGTCCATCTGGGGATCTTAATCCGATTACGACGAGTGGAATTAATTATAAAGCTTTAGAAGAAGAGAAATCGTTAATATACGATCAGCTAGGCACTTATGAAGATACTAAAAAAATTGGTTATATCATTGCTGAAGAGGCACTAAAATTGGCGAGATCTATTGATGATGAGGAATTCTCCGATTCTATCAGAATTATGGCTGAATCCCATGAATTTTGGGTTCCAATGAAAGATGCAAAATATTTTAATAAAATTTGGTTATCTAATAAGCTCTACTATTGTATTAAGAAGCTATTTCTCCTTAAGATTGCCAGATTACTGCTTTTAAATGCTAATTTTCCATTTTTTACTTTGAATAAAAAAGGGCGGAGAGTTAAATGTAAAACAATCGTTCAACGTTTTCAAATATCAACTGAGGCAAAAAACACGTCAAATAAGATAGATCTAATAACTGTACCAGGAGAATTATTTGAAGATTTAGGAAATAAGATCCTTGAAGAATCGTTGCTTGGAAGAGAGAATACTTTCATTTTTCAAAACTCTCAAGATTGGATTGCTTACTTGTTTACCATAAAAGAATATATAAATTTTGGAGGATATGAGCCATTTCCAACGTTCAGTCCATTTTCTGGTGAAATAGTATTAAATGAAGTGATGAAATTTTTTCAGGAATAAATCAATTCTTCTGCCATTTCCCAAGCATGAATATTAATTCTTTGAATCACAGAATTAACATTCTGGTTATTTAGAATAGCTTTTTTAACTTGATCAATAACCTTTTTCTCAATAAACTCTAACTTGGATAAGTACTGATTTTTCAAATCCAGATTATTAAGAGTTCTAATGAAATGAGAATGCCGTAGCCAATACCAATCTGAATTTTGTTTTTTATAAGGTCCAGATTTTAAGACTTTTTGATTTTCAAGGGAGAACAGGTATGGTTTATATGTGCTCAAACAGGGAAGGGCACTCCCAGTTAGCCAATGAATCGAATTAATACCTTCCTTTCTCAGTTCAGAAACTTGAGATCCTGTTGATTCAAATCCACCATGCATACATAATCCCACATCATGTTCTCTTAGAAATTTCATCATTAATGAAGGTGTAATTTTACCAATATTATTCTTTAGTAATAATGTAGACTTCCCTTCCCGTGAAAAGGGAGATAATGTATTAGAGATATAATCTCCTGAAAAAGTGACAGCAAAATCAAAATCATCATCATCTTTACAATATCCCATTTCAATTGCGTGATTAACAATTCCTTCTCGTCTAAAATCTCCCTTTCCGCGTATTGATATCCCATTAGAGATAGATCTTACATCGACGACCTTTTCAACAATCCACCAATCATCAGCAGTTTCTAAGACATATGCCTCTTTAGAGTCAGCAATAAGGAAAGAATTATGATAAGTCCAAGTAGAGTCCTCGTGAGAACATCCACCCCCTTGATGATATTTTTCTAATAATTCTGTAATTATTTTAGTTGATTTATAAGCAGAATTCCCTCGTTCTAATCCTAGTCGAAGAAGATCCATCCCGAGTAACCCCTCGTTTCTTAATGGCTCATGCGTGTACACCGCTTCATTTCCAATAACTACCCCTTGCTCATTTGCTCCCATTTCAGCACCCCACATCCAAAAAGGCTGACTAAGAAGAATTGCAGCTGTTTCTTTTACTTGAGGTATTGATATATAAGTACAATTAACCTTATCTCCCTCAACATGCTGACATTTAGGTGCATACGTGATTAATTGTATTTCATTTTGGGGTCGATCGCTATTCTTGCCAAAAATTACATTTCCATTGTCAGTACTATTTCCCAAAGCCACTAATGTGTCACACATCATATTTTCCTCTTGAATCTAATACGAATTTCCCCAATTGAAAATTCAATAAACCATTTGTTAACATTGGAAGGTCAAATATTTTGCAGAAGTGATGTTTGGCAGCTTTGCAATTTTGGAAAGAATATCTTCTTCCACGGAACTATCCACGTTTATAAGACATATGGCAGTTCCTCCAAGTTTCTTTCGACCTAATTGAATACCAGCGATGTTTATTCCTATATTACCTAAAAATATGCCAATACTACCAATTACTCCTGGAACATCTTGATTATGAAGCATTAATAATCCTCCAAGTAAATCAGCTTCAATTGGAAAGCGATTGATCTGAACTATCTTCAGAGCAGATCCAAATACTATACCAGCAACTGAAGTTTCCCCCTTTTCTGAGAAGCACGCAACTCTGATCATGCTAGTGTAATTTTCTGCTTTTAAGCCTTTTGTTTCGGTTATTTTTATTCCACGTTCTTCGGCTACTACTCGTGCATTAACTAAATTGACGTCTTCTGTTTGGTGTTGTAACACCCCCTTTAATACCGAGATCGTGAGTGGTGCTGTTGCAAGTTTCGAAGCTTCTCCTAAATATTCTACTCGTATTTCTTTAAGAGGAGAATCAAGTAATTGCCCTTGGAATGAACCTAACCTCTCACAAAGTTTAAGGTAAGGGCGTAAAATAGGAATTAACTCCGCAGATATTGAGGGAAAGTTGATTGAGTTTCGAATCATGCCTTCCTTTAGAAAATCACAAATCTGCTCGGCGATCAAAATCGCCACTTTTTTTTGGGCTTCTATTGTAGAAGCTCCTAAATGAGGTGTTAGAATCACATTTGGATATTTAAGTAGGGTATTATTGGGTGAAGGTGGCTCAACTGGAAAGACATCTAAGGCTAATCCCTTAATAAATCCAGATTCCAAGGCATTTAATACATCAGACTCGTTAATAAGTGCACCTCGTGCGCAATTGATCAAATAAACTCCTTTTTTCATCTTTGTAATTGACTGAGCATTTATAATTCCTCTTGTTTCTGGTGTGAGAGGCGTGTGATAAGTGATAAAATCGGAGCGAGCATATAACTCATCAAGAGTTACATGTTCCACACCAAGTTTTGAAATAACTTCAGGTTGGACGTAGGGGTCATAACTTATAACCACCATCTTTAATCCTAACGCTCTTTCTGCTACTACTTTACCAATATTCCCCATTCCTACAATCCCGAGCGTTTTTCCTGTCAATTCAGTTCCTAAAAATTTCTTTTTCTCCCATTTACCTTCCTTCATAGAAGCTGAAGCTTGGGGGAGCTTTCTTGCAAGAGCCATAATCAACGCAATTGCGTGTTCACCCGTCGTTATTGTATTTCCCCCAGGAGCATTCATTACCACGATACCTTTTCTGGTTGCGGTTTTCTTGTCAATATTGTCCGTTCCAGAACCTGCACGACCTATAATCTTTAAACGTGTTGCTTGTTGCAGAATTTCTTTTGTGATGACTGTAGAACCTCTTAAAACAATTCCATCATAATTATTGATGATTTCAGTCAATTTTGAAGCATTCATCGGCCCCATCACATCGACTTGAATTCTTTCTCGAGTGAACACATCAACTCCAGCTTTATCCAAATTATCAAGAACTAACACTTTCACTATTATTTCCACTTTCTCTTTTAATTAACCAATAAAAATCAATTTATCAAATAAAAATCATTATTATTATTGATTGATATTGAAAGTGATATCTAATTAATATTTTGATATAAAATAGAGGAATAGAATTCTGAATATTAGAGAGTACTCATGAGATTTTGTTTGTTATAATAATAAATATTATTTATGATTTTTTAATTAATTAAGTAGAAGAACACGTTGATAAGCAATATGCTAAATATTTGGATTTTAACATTTGAATTTGCGGGTGTGGCAAAATTTGGAGGATTGGGAGAAGTACCAGCAAATCAAGCAAAGCATCTTTCCAATACTCATAATATAACTATTTTGATGCCCTCTCATGGACAAGTTGACAGACTAAAAGACAAGCATGAGTGGGTTAAATTACCAATATCCTGCGAAGGAGAAATTAGTGGTTTACAATTGGGATTAAATACACCAAAAATGAGCTATCAAATATCATTTTATCAATTCAAAATTGGTAACCTAAGAATAATTTTATTAAGTGGTGAAAATCCCTTAAGCAGGTTTTTTCTGGATGATAAAACAATTTACAATCCTGATACAATAAAAGGAAAGATCTGTTTATACACCCATGGAATGAGATGTTTTTCGAATCATATTTTTAGAGAGCAATTGAATAAGTACATTCCAGATGTTATTCATTTACATGATTATCATGTTGTATTGCCTTTCATTGCTTTAAAACAAGTGTTTACAAAAAATAAGTTGGATGTCGCTTCAATACTAACAATCCATTTATTAACTTGGCCTAGATTTGGATTGGATTATTATAGTACATGTGGCATTGATTCTTCTCCAATTAAATTACGAATGAAAAAAGGATTTAAGTTATTGAAATTGGAGGATATTATCGCATTATGTTATAATGATCTAAATTGGAATCGAATTTTTGAACCTCCTACAGTAGAAAAAGTTGGAGCTATAACATGTGACATTGTCACAAGCGTAAGCCAGTCATATTTAAATTCGGATATTATCCCTAATTGTGGTGGAGATTTAATAGACTTTAAAGCTGATTTTATATGGGATGGATGTGATTGGGAATATCAAGATATACTTAAATCTGTTATGAATAATATTGGTAATGAATTGCGTAAGCTTTTAGAAATTGACTCAAAAGCTCTAATTTCGAAAAGCCATATTAAAAAATATTTATTGCAATACAAAATTGGAAATTTAAGCCAGAGTCCATTAATAAGTTCTAAAAAGGTATTAGATACTATTAATGAAATTTCAAATGGAAATCCATTTATCAAGAACGGAAATATTAAACCCTTTACTGAATCTGGACCATTAATGTTAACCACAGGGAGAATTTCGCCCCAAAAAGGATTTGAAACGATTTTTGAATCGTTAGCTTTGGTAATTGAAGAAATTCCCGACGCAAAATTTCTATTTTTAATTTTACCGACAGATTATAGTTTGTCTGAAATAAAAAGCTATGCTCAACACGTAAAAAATTATCCAAATAATTTAAGAATCATTTTTGGGGTTGCTTCTGATATTTTTTACTTAGCGCATATCGCTGCTGATGTATATTGTGCTGCTTCTCGATGGGAACCATTTGGTATCATGGCTCTCGAAGCAATGGCATCAAAACTACCAATAATCGCTACAAAAGTTGGGGGATTGCAAGAAACAATTGTAGATGTAAGAGATTTTCCTGAGATCGGAACAGGAATTTTAATTGAGAAAGACGATCCTATACAGTTAGCTCACGCTATAATTTCCCTCTTTAAATCGGCAGAAATTGCTGAAAAAGCCAATCAATTAAAATCTACTAATATTTTCGAGATTGAACTCCTTAGATTAGCTAATCAAATTCCCGATGAAATAATAAAATCTCGAGTGTTAGTTGATCCAAGTTTCTATGATATTATTAGAGAAAATTGTTATAAAAGAGTAAAGGAAAACTTTACTTGGGATATAGTTTCTAAAAAACTAATAATTTTATATGATTTCTTAGCAGAGCAGAGTTTTTATTCTTGATAGAGAAATTATGAATTCCAGAACGGATATAATACATTACTTATTGCACTTGCTTCGTCAGGTATAATTTGGAGCTCTTTTCGTGCCCATTCTGATATCCATTTAGATTTCTGCTTAAATCTCGAATCCATAAAAATTATTGAGCCCTTATCCCTTATTTTTCTGATTGGACGTCCAGAAGCTTGATTTGCGCGCTGTACAGCCGGGGAGAGATAAGCAAAATCCCACCCTCTTCCATTGAAAGCTATGTCATAATAGGCAATTTTGGCTTTAACTCGCGGTGTTGGTAGATGATAAGGAAATCCTGCAATGATCACTGAATTCATGTAGTTTCCAGGATAATCCTCTCCTTCTGAGTTTCTTCCTCCACATACTCCAAGTAAAATCGCTCCTTGATTGGGTGAAGAACCCATGGATTTAAAATCATTAACCATTAAAGCATTTTCAGAAGCAGATAATCCAGATTCTTCAACAAATAATTTCTTATTATATTTCCGAGCCAAATAGGAAATACCACTTGATTTTAATGAATTAAGTATCTTATATGAAGCGCAAAAAATACCCGTGTTTGCGGGCGTAGAATAAATCACTTCTTCTATTTTAAAAATCATCTTTTTATACATCTCCGGATTTCTATTCACACCTCGAGTATCAACACCCTCAGTAATAAGAACTTTAATATTTTCCTTTTTGAAAGGAGAACCTCCATTAATTTCTTCATAACCCTTGCCACTTTGTTTTAATCCCATTAGATTATTATATACTTGAGGGTTCACAGTACCCGAGAGATTCACACTTGTATAGACATCTTTCAAAATAGGAATAACCATCTCTCTTGGATCAAGAGCGACTATCTCAAGTGAAATGTTTCGATTCTTTTTAGTATCTCTTATATTATAACAAAAAAAGTAATTATCTAAGATGTAGCTATTAATCCACTTTAACCAAAAATCAGCGAATGTCCCAACATGATCTCTTGAGATCTCTCCATTTGCCATTCTTTCTTCATGAATAGATACACTAAAATCATGCATTTCTTTGATAAAATTTTTAAATTCAGTAAGTGAGCGGAATTGTAATTTTTTAGTAATTTGGTTCAAGAAAACTTCAGGATTGATCTCTTGTTCATACTGAATGTTTCCCTTTTTTTTATTTAGGTGAGATGTCAGTAATTCCACAAATTCTAGCATGAGTGGAGGTGAACGATACATTTCCAGATCTCCCCGGCATAATCTTAAAGAATACGGTGTTAATCTTTTAGAATTTATCTCAGTTGCTACATCTATTAAATTATGACACTCATCAATAACGAGTATACAATTTTGAAGATCCTTTTCAATAAAAGATAAGAAATTTTCCCTTATGTGAGGATTAAAAATCCATTGATAATTGCATATTATGAGTTTCATCTTGCTTAGAAGAAACTTGCTAAGAAAGTAAGGACAGATATACTTATCCTTACACATATTGATAAGTTCTTCAGCATCGATAGGTTTATCTAAGATTTCAGGATCGATGAGAAGAGGGTTGTCACGTTCATCTTTTTTTTTAATTAAATTAACATAATATTTACAGTTTCTATTTTTCCTAAGATCACTACACACCGACATTGATTCTTTGGGACCTAATTTTAGCTTCAGTAACATCTCATTTAAACACATTTCATTCCTTCCCCGAATTGAGATACCACTCACTTTATGATTAAAACCCTTTTCTTTGCGAAAATTGGAAATACGAGTCAATTCTTTAATGATTCTGGTATTTTGAGCGTGAGTTCTACAGGTATAAATTATTTTTAGATCTTTCTCGTATGCTAAGGGTAATAACGCGCTTAATGCTATGATTGTTTTACCGCTTCCATTTGGGGCAACTAGTAGCGTATTTTTACTTTCTATAGATGATTGTTCTACTTTTTTGATGATACTTTCTTGTTCTTGCCTAAAATTTTTGTATGGAAAGAAATCAATGTATTTCATATTATACACTTTGGTATGGTGGCTTGTTATATTAAGATTTTTTCTATACTTTATATTAGCAAAGAGTATAAAAGTTTAATTATTAAGAAAATTTACATAGAAATTATGAAGGAAAATAATACGAATGAAGAATACTTGCCCCTAAAAGATATTTTGAATGAAACTTTACTCCGAGATTTAATTATATTTGTTGTATTGTTTTTATTTATTCTTACTCAATCATGGAATGATCTATTTTTACTTATATTTCCCCTCATATTATTTACAATGTCAATGACGTTCAGAATTATTAATACAAATAAATGGAGAATTTATTTAGCAAATGGAATGATAATTTATAATCCTCTGGGGTCTGAAAAAAAACATGCTGATAGATTGTACTTCTCATCAATCCTATTACTTATCATATTATTTTGGATTGGTTCAGAGTCAATATACCACCCTCAATTAATAGATGATTATACTCTTTATTTTAATGTTATATTCATATTCATTTACACTTTTGGTTTTTATTGGATACTTATTGATATATGGAAAAATGCTAAAATCGAAATTCTTAGTAAAGAAGAGCAAGATCAAAACATAAATGAAGTTCTTTCCTCTCTTA